>NZ_JAZGQK010000029.1:0-99581 GCF_036422035.1 Plantactinospora sonchi | reverse complement strand
CCCCGGCGGGGCGGGTTGGCGGGCCCCCCCCCCGGCGGGGGGGGCGCCGCCCCCGCCCGCGCGTCGACCTGTTCCTACTCGCCGGCCAGTTCCCCGGCGCCGACCACGCGGCCACCCTCGGGCACGCCGTGGACTACGCCGTCGCCGCGGAGGCGTCCGGGTTCGACGGCGTCTGGCTCGCCGAACACCACTTCATCTCGTACGGCGTCTGCCCCTCGGCGGTCGCGCTCGCCGGCTTCCTGCTCGGCCGGACCAGCCGGCTGCGGGTCGGTACGGCGGCGGCCATCCTGCCCAACCGCCACCCGGTGGCCCTCGCCGAGGAGGCGGCGCTGCTCGACGCCGTCTCCGGCGGCCGGTTCGACCTCGGCGTGGCCCGCGGCGGCCCCTGGGTCGACCTGGAGGTCTTCGGCACCGGACTGGACCGCTACACGACCGGCTTCCCGGAATCCCTCGACCTGCTCCTCGACGCGCTCTCGGGACGACCGACCGTGACCGGGAACGGCCCGGTGCACCAGTTCCGGCCGGTGCCGCTGGTACCCCGCCCGGCCCGGCCGCTACCGGTATGGCTGGCCGCCACCTCGCCGCCGACCGTGGAACTAGCCGCCGCCCGAGGGGTCCCGCTGCTGCTCGGCATGCACGTCGACGACGCTGCCAAGACCGCCACCCTCGACCGGTACGCGGAGACCGCGACCGCCACCGGCCGGAACGCGACGGCGCCGGAACACGTCAGCGCGCACCTCGCGTACGTCGCCGACACCGTCCCCGAGGCCGAGAAGGAGTTGCGCGACACGCTGCCCGGCTGGCTCTTCCGCACCCGGGAGTACGTCCGCATCGACGGCACCCCACCCGCACACCGCGACCTGGACGCCTACGTCGAGCACCTGCTCGCGATCCACCCGGTCGGCCCACCCGACCGCTGTGTGTCGCGGCTGACCGGCACCCTCGCGGCCACCGGCGCCCGGCGCCTGATGCTGGCTGTCGAGGCCGCCGGGCACCCCGACCGCACGCTGGAGAGCATCAGGCGACTCGGCGCGGAGGTCCTGCCGCACCTTGCGGTGGCCGGCTGAGACCCGGGCCGGACGAAACCCGCCCCCGTGGCTGCCCTGGACGACCCAGGCGGATGTACCGCTTACGGGGGACATGGGTCCCACGTCATGGCGGCTTTGTGGAAACGACTACCAAGTCCGCTAAGGTGTGGCCGGAACCGCAGGAAACGTACCCATTCTCGGGGGACCGGCCGTGAAGATCGCTTTTGTCGGTAAGGGTGGCAGCGGAAAGACCACGCTCGCCGCCCTGTTCGCCCGCCACCTCGCGGCGCACGCGCCGGCCGGCACCCCGCTGCTCGCGATCGACGCAGACATCAACCAGCACCTGGCCGTGGCGCTCGGAGCCGACGAGGACGAGGCGATCACGCTGCCCGCGCTCGGTGACCACCTGGCCGAGATCAAGGAGTACCTGCGCGGGACGAACCCCCGGATCTCGTCGGCCGCGGCGATGGTCAAGACCACCCCGCCCGGACGCGGCTCCCGACTGCTGCGCGTCGTCGAGGCCAACCCGATCTACGACACCCTGGTACGCGAGATCGGCGGCATCCGGCTCGCGGTGACCGGCCCGTTCACCACCGAGGACCTCGGCGTGGCCTGCTACCACTCCAAGGTCGGTGCGGTGGAACTCATCCTCAACCACCTGGTCGACGGCTGCGGCGAATACGCCGTCGTGGACATGACCGCCGGTGCCGATTCGTTTGCCTCCGGCCTGTTCACCCGCTTCGACGCCACCTTCCTGGTCTGCGAGCCGACCCAGCGCAGCGTCGGCGTCTACCGGCAGTACGTCGGCTACGCAGCCGACTTCGGCGTCCGGGTGCACGTCGTCGGCAACAAGGTCGAGGACGCCTCCGACGTCGAGTTCCTCCGCGAACACGTCGGCGACGACCTGCTCACCTGGCTCGGCCGCTCCGGCTACGTCAAGGCGGCCGAACGGGGCACACCGCGCCCGATCGACACGCTCGAACCGGCGAACCGGGCGGCACTGGAGACGATGCGCGACGCCGTGGACGCGGCGACAAAGGACTGGGTCACGTACACCCGGCAGGCGGTGCACTTCCACCTTCGCAACGCCGCCGCCTGGGCCAACGACCGCACCGGCGAGGACCTCGCGGCACAGGTCGACCCGGACTTCGTCCTCGGCCCCGAGGCACTCCGCTCCCCGTTGCTCCAACAGGCCTGAACTCTCGCGACGATCGGGCGGCGGGCGGGAACGAGCGCCGGCTGTGGGTCGCGTGCCTGGTGGACGCCGTTCTGGCTTACTCCCGGCTCGTCAGTCGTCGCTCTCGCGCGTCCCGTCGGCGCCTCGCCAAGGGCGGTCCTACCACCGAGTCGTAGCAGCAGGGCAACGCTGACACCGACCAAACGATGCCTGTCGGGCCCTTGGTCCAGGCGGTGTCAGACGCGAGTATTCGATCGACCGGGAGGCGGCGGTCCGGCCGGCGCTGGGTGGGCGGATGAGCGCGCACAGAAGAGGACTTAATGACAATGAAAACCAGATCGGGTAGCCTGGGGCCTTCACCGATGAGAGAGGATCCCTGGTGGCGGTACCAAAGCGGAAGATGTCCCGGTCGAACACCCGGCACCGACGCGCGCGGTGGAAGGCGAGTCTGCCGCCGTTGACGCCGTGCCCGTGCCCGCGCAGGGAGATGGTGCTGCCGCACCGTGCGTGCGTGCACTGCGGGCTCTACCGGGGACGTCAGGTGGTGGAGCAGCCGTGACCGGTCGGCTGCCGGTGACGGTGCTCTCCGGCTTCCTCGGGGCCGGCAAGACCAGCCTGCTCAACCACGTCCTGGCCAACCGCGACGGCCTGCGGGTCGCCGTCATCGTCAACGACATGAGCGAGGTCAACATCGACGCCGCGCTGGTCCGCGACGGCGGTGCGCTGTCGCGGACCGAGGAGCGCCTCGTCGAACTCACCAACGGCTGCATCTGCTGCACGCTGCGCGACGACCTGCTCGACGAGGTGGCCCGGCTCGCCCGGCAGGGGCGCTTCGGCTACCTACTCATCGAGTCCAGCGGGATATCCGAGCCGATGCCGGTCGCGGCCACCTTCGCCTTCGGGGTCGAGGACGGGCAGGTGCTCGACGATCTCGCCCGACTGGACACCACGGTCACCGTCGTCGACGCCGCCGGCCTACTGGACCGGATCGAGGCGGGGGAGACCCTGGAACAGCGCGGGCTGGCCGCGTACGAGGGCGACGACCGCAGCGTGTCCGACCTTCTGGTCGACCAGATCGAGTTCGCCGACGTCCTGGTGGTGAACAAGACCGACCTGGTCGCGGCGGAGGACCTGGCCACCGTCGAGGCGCTACTGACCCGGCTCAACCCGGCGGCCCGGCAGGTCCGCGCCGTGCACGGACGGGTGCCCCCGGCGGAGATCCTCCACACCGGCCGCTTCGACCTGGAGCGGGCGGAGACCGCACCCGGCTGGGTGGCCGAACTCAACGGAGAGCACGTTCCCGAGACCGAGGAGTACGGCATCTCCAGCATCGTCTTCCGGGACCACCGGCCGTTTCACCCGCAGCGACTGTGGGACCTACTCGGCGAAGGGCTCGACCGCTTCGGCGTGCTGCGGTCCAAGGGCTTCCTATGGCTGGCCAGCCGCCCGGACGTGCAGGCGCTCTGGTCACAGGCCGGCCCCTCCGGGCGCTGCGACCCGGCCGGTGTGCCGGTCCTGGTCTCCGGCGAGTGGCCGGACGACCCCGCGGAACGGGCCGACCTGGAGGCCCGCTGGCATCCGGTCTTCGGCGACCGGCAACAGGAACTCGTCCTGATCGGCGTCGGGTTGGACGCCGACGGGCTGCGTACGGCGCTGGACGGTTGCCTGCTCACCGAGGCCGAGGTCGCGGCGGGCGAGGACACCTGGCGGGTGCTGCCCGACCCCTTCCCGGGCTGGGACCTCTCCGACCTCGACCATCACGAGCACCCGGAGCCGGTCGGCGCCGCCGGCCTGCGCTGACCATGCCCGGCGACCTCGCCCCGACCGACGTCGTCCGGTGGGGGCGAGGACCAGGGAAACCACGACGAGCCATTACCAGCCCGACCGCGCCAGCCTCGTCGCCGCCGGGCTGGACGCCGTGGCGGCGATGCTCGGCCGGTGGCCGGAGCAGCGGCTGCGACGCTGGTACGTCGAGGCGCGTCGTGCGTTGTGCCCGCACGGAGTGCTCCGGCGAATCACCGCTCCCGCGCCGCCTCGACCGCCGCGGTCTGGGCATCGCGGCGAGGGACACGGCCAGTTGTCATCTGCCGGGCCACGGCGAGTGTCATGCCGACGCCGCCGCACCCGACGTGGCCCCGGGGGCCGGGGGGGGGGGGGCCCCCCCCCCCCGCGCCCCCCGGGGGGGGGGGCGCCGCCCCCCCCCCCCCCCCCCCCCCCCCCCGGGCCGGGGGGGGGGGGGGGCCCCCCCCCCCCCCCCCCACGCTCTGGTACCGGGCGCGATCGTCTTCGGCAGCGACGACGAGGTGTGGCGTACGCGTCGCCCAGTCGATACGTACCGAGCTGGTCATCAGCCCTGCTTGGCGCCGTGCCGGGCGTACTTGGCGCGGAACTTCTCCACCCGGCCCTCGGTGTCGACGAGGCGCTGCCGTCCGGTCCAGAACGGGTGGCTGGCCGACGAGATCTGCACGTCGATGACGGGGTAGGTGTTGCCGTCGGCCCACTCGACCGTCTGATCGCTGGTCGCGGTGGAGCGGGTGAGGAAGGCGAAGTCGGCGGCGCGGTCGCGGTAGACGACGGGCCGGTACTCGGGGTGGATGCCGGGCTTCATGCGAGGTCTCCTTCGGTGTCGGTCGGGTTCTGGCTGGTTGGGTCCAGGTCGGGGAGCGGAAAGCAGCCGGCGAACGGATCGGGGTAGCCGCGCCAGGCTTCCTCACCGTCGGCGAGTTCGGCGTCGGTGAGTAGACAGCGGTTGAGGGTGCGGTGCAGGTCGGCCGGGTCGAGGTCCAGGCCGATGAAGACCAGGTGCTGGTGGCGGTCTCCGTAGTAGGGGTCCCAGTCGAGGGTGGCGGCGAGCTGCCGGTGGACCGGCTGGTGGTTCCAGAGGCCGTCGGGCAGGGCGGTCAGCCAGCGGCCGAGGCTGCCGAGGCCGAGTCCGCCGCCCGCGAAGTCCCAGGCGACGACGGTCTCGGGCTGGCTGGCCAGCCAGAGGTGGCCACGGGAGCGGATCGCCTCGGCCCCGAGGTCTTCGAGGGCGTCGTGCAGTCGCTTTGGGTGGAACGGGCGGCGGACTCGGTAGACCACCGAGACCACGCCGCAGTCCGGGAGCGGCTCGTGTATGCCGAGGAGGTGGCCCTGTAGGCCCCGGGTCAGCACGCCCGGGGTTTCCGGGTGGTGCCGGCCGGTGCCGCGCAGTTGGTGGTCCAGGGTGTGTGCGTCGACGAGGTCACCGTCGACGCGGACCTGTGTCGCCCACGGCACCATCCGCGCCAGCAGTATCGAGAGGCGGTCGGTGTCGTACGCCCCCTCCCGGGAGCGGCCCCACAGGACGACGGTGTCGGCGTACTCGAGTTGGCGGACGATCACGTCGGCGAGCCCTCGGTCGTCGTTGTCTGCGGCGTGGATGTCGAGGGTCTTGAGGTCGTCGGTGCTGGCCAGCCCGTCGAGCAGGTGTTCGGCATCGGCCACGGTGACGTACGAGTCGACGCGGAGCAGGTCGGTGATCGGTGCGCCGTCGACCAGACAGTGCACGCAGGCGGCGGCGACCGCCTCCGGCTCCACCACCTCGGGCAGCATCAGCACCAGGTCCCGGCCGGGATGCGTGTGGACCAGGCGGACCAGGGTGGGCAGCACATCCTCGCGCAGTGTGCAGGAGACACAGCCATGCGCCAGCGTGATCCGCTCGTCCTCCAACACGCCCGTGCCGTCGCGGACCGTCCGGCGCACCACGCCGTCGCGTACGGCTTTCAGGTCGTGCCGGAGCAGCAGCAGCGACGGGTCCGCCGCGAGCAGTGTCCGGGCGACTGCGTACGTCGCTGACGGCCAGAAGCCGCTGAGCACGGTCAACGACGGGCGGTTGCCGGCTGCCGGAGTGCTGGTGTCGGCCGGTGCGAGCGGTGACGTCGACATCACGATCCTCACGAGTAAATGAAAACGATTGCCATTATAGTATGGTGGCTGGCGGCGATCCGAGGCCAGGGTCGTCGCCGTCAAGTCGCAGATGAGGAGATGCCGTGTCCCGACGATGTGAGGTCACCGGTGCCCAGCCCAGCTTCGGCAACGCCGTGTCCCACTCCCACCGGCGCACCCGCCGCCGGTGGAACCCGAACCTCCAGCGGCACCGCTACTGGCTGCCCTCGGAAAAGCGCTGGATCACCCTCACCCTCACCGCCAAGGCGTTGCACACGGTTGACCGCAAGGGCATCGAGACGGTCGTAGCCGAGCTTCGCGCCCGGGGGGTGAAGATCTGATGGCCCGGCAGACCGACATCCGACCGGTGGTCAAGCTGCGCAGCACCGCCGGCACGGGCTACACGTACGTCACCCGCAAGAACCGCCGCAACGACCCCGACCGGCTGGTCCTGCGCAAGTACGACCCGGTCGTCCGCCGGCACGTCGACTTCCGCGAGGAGCGCTGACACCGCCGCGCAACCGGGCCGTGGCCACCCGCTCCGACAACTCGCCGTCCGTTACGAGACCACCATCCACCTCGGCGCCGTCAACGAGTGGACGTGAGTGCGGTTGGCCTCAGGTTCCGCCTCCACTGCCGCTGGTGGGGAGCGAGTTCCTCAACGACGACGACGGCGGCCCCGCGAGAAGACTCTGGATGCCGCCATCTTGACGGGAACGGTCCGGTACCCGAGGGTGACAGGTTCTAACGGCACCTGCGGGCGGCAGCGGCGGTGGCCAGCCCGAAAGACCCAGAGGAGAGCGATGAGCAACCGAACCAAGTTGCGCTCGGGGCCGCCGGGGTCCACGCCGGCCGTCTCGACATTCGCCGGTCGCCGGCTGGCCATGCTTGCCTTGGCTTTCGCGCTCGGGGCGCTCCTCGCTGGCCCGATTGGTGCCGTGACGGCGGGCGGCGACGACGCGCCAATGGCCGACGAAGTGGCGCAGTTGCGTGCCGAAGAGGCCCGGCGAGACGCCGCGCAAATCGTCGACCTCACCGCCCAGGCCAGGAACGTACAGCAAAATCTCGTACCCGTCCTCGACGGGCTCGCTGCGGCGGTGCCGGTAGCGGGCGCGGCGCCAGGTCCGCTCGCGACCCGGACCGCTGTGGTCGACTGGCAGAGGGCGACCGGCGCGGCCGTCGAGGGCTTCGCCGATCCGCCGTCGGCCGGCACCGGTGTCAACATCGCTCGCTCCGGCCTGGCGGCGGCCGTGCGGGCACTCGACCTTGCCGTCGACACGTACGCGGCTGCGCTGGCCGCGCCGGACGTCGGACGACCGCCGCTGTTGGAGCTTGCCGGGCGTCAGCGGGATGTAGCGGTCGCCACCTGGTCGACGGCGGCTACTCAGCTCGATGTACTCAACATCGATGCCGGACACGGCCACGCCCATGTCTTTCTGCCCGCAGTGCCCGGACAGGGCGCGTTGACGGCCGACGGTGCTCCGGAAGGCAAGTAGTACGTGGCCGGTGCGCTCGATCCTGGCCACGCTGGCGCCGGTGCCTCTCGTCTCCTTGCGGGCGAGAGGCACAGGGCCCGGCGCGGATGGAGCTCGCCAGGATCCAGCCAGGTAGGGCCGGCACAGGCCGATGACATCCGCACGGGCGGCGGCGCGGTGGAGTGGTCCTGTTCGTACCGACGCGTCCGCTGATCGGACTACCGGTTGGGGCTGCGGCTGCCGAATGTGGTGATGGATAGCGTGCCTCGGGTTAGAGCGACTGGCTTCGTTTCTCCCATGAGAGGGAGGTCGTCGGCGTGACCGTGCCGGACCGAGTAGGCACTCGGCGTGCCAGGTCGGGAGACGACACCGACTCGGTCGTTCCCGTGAGCGAACCGGATCCGGACAGGATGCGGACGGACGAGCACGATCAACCTGTCAACTCCGGCCATCCTGACGAGCCTGCTGAATTCGGCCAGCCGGTCCGCTCCTGGCGGCGTCCGTTCGGGGACCGAATAGGCTCGGTCGAGGTACTCGCGCTGCTGTTGATACTGCTGATCATCTTCCGGGAACCGGTCGCACTGCTGATCTCCACCCCCCGGCTGCAGACCTGGACCACGGTCTTCGTCTCGGTGATGGTGCAGGCGGTGCCGTTCCTGGTCTTCGGGGTGGTGCTCTCCGCGGTGATCGCCGTCTTTGTGCCCCGGTCGTTCTGGGCCCGGGCGCTGCCCCGGCATCCGGCGCTGGCCGTACCGGTGGCGAGCGCGGCCGGGGTGGTGCTGCCCGGCTGTGAGTGCGGTGCGGTGCCGATCGCCGGCTCGCTGATCCGGCGCGGCGTGACTCCGGCCGCCGCGCTGGCCTTCCTGCTCGCCGCTCCGGCGATCAACCCGATCGTGCTGGCCGCCACCGCAGTCGCCTTCCCGAACAACCCGGAGATGGTGGCCGGTCGGGCGGTGGCCAGCCTTGTCGTCGCGATGATCATGGGCTGGCTCTGGCTGCGGCTGGGCCGAGCCGACTGGATCCGGCTGCCGCGCCGGCCCGAACTGGACAACCTGTCGAAGGCCCGGGCGTTCTTGGCGGCGGTACGTCACGACATCGTCCACGCCGGTGGCTTCCTGGTCTTCGGCGCGATGGCCGCAGCCTGCATCAACGTGTTGGTGCCCGAGCGTTGGCTGCAAACCTTGGCCGACAATCCGGTGCTGTCGGTACTCGCGCTCGCTGTACTGGCGGTGCTGCTGTCGATCTGTTCCGAGGCCGACGCCTTCGTGGCTGCCTCGCTGTCGCAGTTCTCGCTCACGGCCCGGCTGACGTTCCTGGTGGTCGGCCCGATGGTCGATCTGAAGTTGATCTCGATGCAGACCGGCGTCTTCGGCCGCCGGTTCGCGGCCCGGTTCGCGCCGACGACATTCGTCGTCGCCGTGCTGGTCGCGGTGGGAGTGGGGGCGGTGCTGCTGTGACCGAGAGTCGTGTGGTGCGCAGTGGTCGGTTCGGAGGTTTTCAATGAACCGACAGGCACAGGCGGTGGTCCTGCTGCTGCTCGGCGGGTCGGTGCTCAAGGCCAGCCTCACCGACGTCTACCTGCGGTACGTCAAGGAGGGGCTGCGGCCATTCCTGGTCGCCGCCGGTGCGGTGCTGGTGGTCGCCGCGGTGATGACGCTGGCGCACGAGCTGCTGCGGCGCGACGTCGTGACCGGCGGGCCGGTCGGCCACGACCACGGGCCGGCTGGTGGCGGGCACGGGAACGGGGACGGACCAGCCGATGACGGGCACGGGCACCACGAGCCCCGGGTGGGCTGGCTGCTGATCCTGCCCGCACTCGGGCTGCTGCTGGTGTCGCCACCGGCGCTCGGGTCGTACGCGGCCGGGCAGTCCGGGACAGTGCTGGCCAATCAGGGAGTCGAGATCTATCCACCGTTGCCGGCGGGTGACCCGGTCCAGATCGGACTGCTCGACTACGCCGGGCGGGCCATCTTCGACGAGGGCGACACGCTCCGCGACCGGCGGGTTCAGCTCACCGGCTTTTTCGCGCCCGGGCCTGACGGCGAACCGATCCTGGCCCGGATGATTCTGTCCTGCTGTGCTGCCGACGGCAGGCCGATCAAGGTCGGCCTTTCCGGGGACGCGCCGGCCGGCCTGCCGCCGGACAGTTGGGTCGAGGTGATCGGACGGTACACCACGCAGCGCGGCAAGGATCCGGTGAACGAGGTGGACATCCCTTATCTCCAGGTCGAGTCGTGGCAGCGGATCGACCCGCCGAAGCAGCCGTACGAGCAGTGAGGGTTGTTCACACGCTTCGCGGTAGGTTCTCGGTCGAGATCGACCGAGAACCGGGGCTAGATCGTCCTCATGTCGAGGGTGTGCCAGGTGGTCGTCTCGCCGACGCCCGTCGACCACCAGAGGAAGCCGCCGCGGGACTGCGCCGTGCCGACGCCCCGCGCGATCCCGGCAGCGCGCGTTGGATGATGTGCCTCGGGCGGCGGCGGGCGCCGGAGCAGCACGCCGGCAGCCGCGACCGCGACGACCAGGGTGGCCAACCCGCTGACCCGCCGTCTGCCTACCTTTCCTCCGGCGGCCGTACTGGGCCGGGCAGCGCACGGCTCATGCGGAACACCAGAGTGTGGCATCAGCGGGGCCGATTACAGTGCTGGTCACCGTACCGGATGGCCCGGTGCGGCCCCGTTGTCGTCGCCGGGAGGTGGGCTTGCCGAGCAGACCGGTCGTAGGCGTGCCCCGACGGGGGAAAGCGCTACCGAGTCTGATTGCCGCCGTGGCGGCGAGCTGCGTGCTGCTGCTGGCCCCGCCCAGTGACCGACAGTCCGCCTCCGTGCCGGTGCCGGCGGTGCTCGCCTGGCCGGGCGCACAGCGCGGAAGTGTTCCTGCTGACCTGCCCGACGGCGCCGCCTACACTCCGGCCTGGTTCCTCGATGCCCGAACGTCGATCGGCACCGCGCTGAGTCGCGACGGCGCCTCCCTGCGGCTGGTGGTCCGCCAGGCCGACGGGTCGTTGCGGCAGCTGCGACGTCTGCCGACCCGCGATGCCCCGTCGATCGAGGCGGTCACGGTCAGCGGTGAGGTGGTGGTCTGGGTCGAAGGCGATGAAGACCGCAGTCCGCAACTGTGGGCGGTCAACCTCCGCGACGGACGACCGCCGTGGCTGGTGACGGACGACATCGGCGAGGCTCGCTTCTACTACTGGGAGCACGACCTGGTGATCGCGGACGGCCGGGTGCGCTGGGTAGCCACCGCCGCCAACGATGTGACCGAGGTGCGGTCGGTCGCGCTGGCCGGCGGCCAAGTGCAGATCACGGCCGAGACGGGTACGTGGCAACTGTCGGCGTGGCCGTGGCTGGTCGATGCCGCCACGTCCGTTTCGGGCTCGACCATGCTTCGGAACATCGTCACCCGCCAGGACGTCGCGGTGCCGCCGAGCCGGAGGGCGGTAACGAACTGCAGTCCACGCTGGTGTCGCGTCGTTTCGTCGACCGCAGACGGCTACCGCATCGATTTGATGAATCCTGACGGCACAGACCGGCGCAAGGTCGCCGAGGCCCGGGTGCAGACAGGACTCGCCGACGTCGGCGCGCTCGACCGCTTCGACGTGTACGCGGAGTCTGGTGGCAATTCGGACCTGACCGGCAATGTGCGGCTTCTGGTGTACGACATCGCTGGCCGGAGGTCGGTCGAGGTCAGTCCCGCCGCCGCCAACATCGTCTATCGCGGCGGGGTGCTGTGGTGGTCGACCGGTACCCAGGGTCTGTCGCTGTGGCACAGCCTGGACCTGCGTACCGTCTAACCGCAGCCGCAGAGGCTAAGCCGTCCGCAGGTCGGGGCGCTGTCATCCCGCATCCTGTCACCGGTCGGCTGTCGGAAACGCCGTTGCGGGCGGAGACCGAGCCGGCGACCGCCGGTAGGAATGCCCAGTAGGTGGTGTCCCACCGCCGATTGCGACCGGTGACCTGGCGGGGGGTCAGCCATGGTTACCGGTAGATCGGCCCGGAACATCCCCTGCTCCAGCCAGACCGCCGCGCGTACACCGTCGGCTGCGGCCTGGCTCACCAGGGTGAGACCGTCCGGCAGTGCAGCAAGATGAGCCACGTCGCCCGCGGCGGCCACTCCGGGTACGGTGGTCTGGGCGAACTCGTTGACGTGCGCGCAGGTAGCCGTCCGGCGGCAGCTCCACACCGAGGTGCGTGGCGAGCTCCAACGACCGCACCGGGATCGACCTCAGCGCACAGATTGAACCGGATTTCGTGATGGGCTCGGCCGCGCCGCGTCATCCTGTGTCGATGGCCGGTTGAGCCCGGGTAGCGCGGTGGGATCAGCGCGCGCAGGTGGCGCAGGTGCCGAAGATTTCGAGGGTGTGACCGACGTCGGTGAAGCCGTGCTGGGCGGCCATCTGGTCGGCCCAACGCTCGACCGCCGGCCCGGCGACCTCCACCGTCCGTCCGCAGTTGCGGCAGACGAGGTGGTGGTGGTGCCTGCCCTGGCTGCATCGACGAAACAACTGCTCACCGCCCGGTAGTCGGGTGGAGTCGATCTCCCCGGCATCCACCAGCAGTTGGAGTGTCCGGTAGACGGTGGTGAGCCCGACCCGCGCCTCGCGGGCTATCAGCATCTGGTGCAACTGCTGCGCGGTGTGGAAGCCCTCGACCTCGCGCAGCAGGGCCAGCACCTCGGCGCGCTGCCGGGTGTTCCGGGTCACGTTTGGCATCGTCTGGTTCACCGTACCGCCGTCTCCGTGGATGTCACCGCTGGTGAGCCGCCAGCCTTGGCCGCCCGGCGCCCACGTCGACGAGGCCGAATGGCTGGCGTACCCATTATGCGTCGTGCAGAGGGTCGACAGTCGATCGCGCCCCAAAACGGGCCAAACCTGGCATGGCGGGGTCGTGTACCGCTCGGAGAATCCTCAACGGGCTGATCAACGAATACTCCCAGGCGGCGTACCTCTGACCGACTTTCCGAGCCGTACAGGTGCCGTGCCCCGGATCGGGGAGCAGATGGGAAGCAACAGGCCCACCTTCACTGGTCAGCTTCAGCTCAGCAGGTACATCCTGTGTCGGCGCCGAAGGTGGAGGCACAAGCCGTGGGGGCAGGTCCATCTGCGGCAAGGAAGCGGACAGACCCCCCGAGATACACACGGATGGCTATCGTCGATGCGCCCCCCGGCCATTGGCGGCAGCAGCGGAACGTGCTCAACTGTGCTGGTGACCACCGACCCGCGCCGGGCGCGGGACGGTCCTGAGTGAATCGGCCGTACTACCGGGGAGGTCAGGTGTCCCGCCCCCCTTACCGTCCTGACGTCGTGCTCGTGCCTGCGTGGGTGGCGGAGCGTCCGGAGACGGTCGAGCGGCTCAACGGGCTGCTGGCCGAGGCCGGTTTTGGCCGGCCGTTGTCCCCGCCGGCCGCCCCCGCACCGCCCGCCGTCGAACTGGTGGAACTGCCCGTCCAGGGTGACCCGGTGGCCGTGGCCCGGGCCAGCCGGCGGCTGGCCGGCCGATCCGACGCCGACGTGCCGGAGTGCCTGCCCGACTACGAGTGCATGGCCGCCACCGTGGAGGACGACGCCCGGCTGGAGGGGAGTCTCTACCCGTACTTCCGGGCCAGCGGCTGCAAGAGCGGGCATGGCACCGTTGCCTGGCTTCCGGCGCCCGACCACGTGATGCTGCCGAAGCCCATACGGCGCCCGGCCAGCCAGTTCCCGGCCGGGCGGCCCGTGGTGGCGCTGCTCGACACCGGGGTGCGGGAGCACGACTGGCTGGTGGAGACCGACGGCGAGCCGTACTGGGAGGAGGCGCAGGGATGGACACCGCGGCGCGCCATCCCGGAGGTCGCCGGCCAGGAGAGCCACAGCGAGGAGAGAGACGGGCCGGACTTCGGTAGTCATTGGGGGCACGGCACCTTCCTCGCCGGACTGGTCCGCCTTGAGGCGCCCGACGCGCGGATCCTCTCGTTGCGGGTGATGAGCGACGCGGGCCGGGTCAGCGACCTGAACGCGGCACACGCGCTGAACTGGCTGGCGGACCGGGTTTGCGACGGCCACCGGGTCGACGTCGTGCTGACCGCGTTCGGCCGCCCGGGGCTCGGCGAGGACGAAGAGATGGAGCCGGTCCGGGAGGCGCTCAAACGCCTGGCGGACCGGGACGTTCCGGTGGTCGCCTCGGCCGGGAACGGCGGTACGGACAGCCCAGTCTATCCGGCTGCCTTCGCGGTCGACCCGACGCTTACGGTGATCAGCGTCGGGGCCTGCGCCTCGCCGACCGCCCGAGCGCCATACAGCAACCACGGGGTGTGGGTGCGCCAGTGGCACGAGGGCACCAACGTGGTGAGCATCATGCCATTGTCCACGGCACCGGTCACCGTGCTGGGCGCGTACGCCTACTGGAGCGGCACGTCGTTCGCGGCGGCCCGGTACGCGGGCCGGTTCGCCCAGGGACTGGTGCCGGCATCCGTACGGCTGCCGGACTGACGCCATGTCCAATGTGCCGGTGGACCGCGCGGGCGCATCGCTCGACCGCGCGGCACGCCTCGCCGAGCGCCTGGAGCGGGCCAGGGCGGGCGACCGGGACGCCCTCGACGAGGTGGTCCGGGAACTCAACCCGCTGCTGTGGCGCGTCGCCCGGGCACAGGGCCTCGCCGCCGAGGAGGCCGCCGATGTCGTCCAGACGACCTGGCTGGAGCTAGTACGCGGACTGCACACCATACGGTCCTCGAGCGCGCTCACCGCGTGGCTGGTGACCACCACCCGCCGGGAATCCTGGCGTGTACGTGGGCTCGCACAGCGGCAGACGCCGCATGACGCGGCGACGCTGGAGTCCTCGCCCGACCCGGATCCCGGCCCGGCCGACGTGCTGCTGTCCGAGGAACGTGACCGGGCGCTATGGCAGCACGTCGCGCGGCTGCCGGAGCGGTGCCGGGCGCTGCTGCGGATCGTCGCGTACGTCGACCGCCCCGACTACACGGCGGTTTCCGAGGCGCTGGGCATGCCGCGCGGCAGCATCGGGCCGACCCGTGGCCGGTGCCTGGCGAAGCTGCGGGAGATGCTGGCCGCCGACTCGACATGGAGCCCGACATGACCGCCCCGCACTCCGCCGACCAGCCGCTCGACGGCCTAGACCAGGCGATCCTGGACCAGTTGGCCGCGGTGCTCACCCGGCTCGACCCGCCGCCCCCCGACCTCGACGACCGGGTACGCCTTGTGCTGGCACTCGACGACGTTGACTGGGACGTCGCCCGGCTGCGCGAAGAGCATCTCGTCGGCGCGGTGCGTGGCACGGAACGGACCCGCACCCTGACTTTCGACGCGGAGAGCCGAACCGTGATGATCACGATCGTGGACCGGCCCGACGGCCTGGTCCGGATCGACGGCTGGCTCGCGCCTGGCGCCGCCGTACGGGTCGAGCTGCGACACCCCGCGCCCGACCCGTCCCAGACGGTGGAGTCCGACGCGTCCGGCCGGTTCGTGCTGGACGGCGTGCCGCACGGCCTGGCGCAGGTGGTGGTGCACCCGGCGCGGGGTGAGCACGCACCGCAGGTGGTCACGCCGGCCCTCGCTCTGTGACGTGGATCCGGCCGCACTCGCTCGCCGGGCCACCCGCTGGCACGCGGCGGGCCTGGCGTCTAACGACGCCGGCCAGCCGGGGCGGGCCGCCCGGGAACTGCGGGCGGGCCTGCGGCTGGCAAAGCGCCACCCCGCCCTGCGCGACATCCACGCCCGCCTGCTGATCAGCCTCGCCTGGGCCGAGTCCGAGCGAGGCCGGGTGGAGCTGGGCTTCCGGCTGCTGGACGAGGCCGAGGCACTCGTGGCTCCGCCGCAGCGGCCGATCCTGCTCGGCCAGCGGGCCCTGCTGCTCAAACGCAGCGGCCGGAACGCAGAGGCGCTGCGCCAGTACGACGAGTCCATCGACCTGCTGAGCGACCTGACCTACCCGGCTGATCTGGTCAAGGCGCTCAACAATCGCAGCCTCGTGCACCTGGAGGCGGGCAACGTCCGGCTCGCCCGGGCCGACCTGCGGCGTTGCGCCGAGGTCGCCGCCCGGCACGGGCTCGGTCTGCATGTGGCCATGGCGCGGACAAACCTGGGTTGTCTGGACGTGATCGCCGGTGACCTGCCCACCGCGCTGCGTGCGTTCGCCCGGTCCGACGCCGACTACCGGGTGCTCGCGCCGGGCCGGCTCGCCAACCTGGCGGTGGAACGGGCCCGCGCGTTGGTCGCGGCCGGGCTGTACCGCGAGGCCGAACGGCAACTCGCCAGCGCGGTGGAGCGGGCGACGCAGCAGCAGCTCGGACACACGTACGCGGACGCTCTTCAGGTTCGCGCGGAGGCGGCCCTGCTTGCCGGCGAACCGGTCGCGGCCGCGCGGTGGGCCCGACGCGCCCGTGCCGCGTTCCTCGGCCGTACCAACGTCCGCCGCGCGGCCCTGGCCGCCCTGTTCGAGCTGCGCGCCGACCAGGCGGTCGGCGAGGTCGACCAGGCGACGGTGGCCCGGCGCGCCGGGGTGCTGGCCGGCCGGTTGGCCCGGCTCGGGCTGCCCGAGGACGCCCGGGTCGCCGGTCTGGTCAGGGCCCGGGCGCTGGTGGCCGCCGGACGACCCCGCCGGGCGGCGGAGCTGATCGGGCGACAGACCGGACCTCGGCGCACCGATCGGCTCGACACGCGCCTGCTATGGCACATGGCCCGTGCGGAGGTGGCGGCCTCGGTCGGCCGGTCGGCCGAGGCCCGGCGGAGTCTGCTGGCCGGAATGGCTGCTCTGCACCGGCACCGCGCCCGGTTCGGCTGCGCCGACCTGCAGACCGGGGCCGCGGTGCACGGCCGCGACCTGGCCCGGGCGGGGCTCGCCGCGGCGCTGGCAGAGGGCTCCGCCAACGCCGTCTACCGGTGGTCCGAGCGGGCCCGGGCCCAGGCGTTGCTGCTGCCGCCGGTGCGACCCCCCGACGACCCGGTCGCCGCCGAGGCGCTGGAGGAGCTGCGCCAGCTCCGGCACCGCGTCCGGCAGGCGGAACTCGGGGGCCGCCCGACGCTGGCCTTTCACGGTCGGTTGGAGGCGCTGCAGCGGGTGATCCGGGAGCGCGCCTGGGCGACGCCGGGGCCCGGCGATGCCGCGCCGCCGACACCGGCGCCGCTGAGCGCCGTGACGGCGGAGCTGGCCGGCGCGGCGGTCGTGGTGTACGTGGCCGCCGGGGACGTCCTGCGCGCGCTGGTGGTCACGGACCGGGCGACCTCGGTGGTGGTGCTCGGCGACCGCGGCACGGCCGAGGAGGCGGTAAGACGGTTACGTGCCGACCTGGACGCGCAGGCGGGCCGGGCCATGCCCGCCCGGCTGGCGGCGGTGGTCCGCGCCGCAACGCGGCAGGACGCCGACCGAGTGGGCTCGATGGTGCTCGACCCGGTACTTCCGCTGGTCGGCGACCGGGACCTGGTGCTGGTCCCGACCGGGCTGTTGCTGACCACGCCGTGGCACGCCGTGCCAGCGTGCGTGTCCCGGCCGGTCACGGTGGCGCCGTCGGTCGGGGTCTGGCTGGCCGCCCGGCGCCGCCTTGCCGCCGGCAGGCCCGCCGCCGAGTCGGCGGCGGTGACGGTGGTGGCGGGACCGGGAATCCCCCGGGGTGAGGCGGAGGCCCGGGCCGTGGCGTCGCTGCACCGAGGTGCCGTTCTGCTCACCGGGGCGGCGGCGACCCCGGCGGCGGCACTCGCGGCGATGTCCGGCGCCGGCCTCGCCCATGTCGCCGCGCATGGGCAGCACCAGACCGAGAACCCGCTGTTCTCCACGCTGGAGCTGGCCGGCGGCCCGCTGATGGGATATGACGTGCAGGAACTGCGGACCGCGCCGCGTACCGTGGTCTTGTCCTGCTGTGATTTGGGTCTGACCGACGTGCGGCACGGCGACGAGGCCCTCGGCATGCCGACCGCCCTGCTCGCCGCTGGCACCGCCACGGTCGTCGCGAGCGTCAGCCGGGTCGCCGACGAGGCGGCCATGGAGATCATGGCGGCCTATCATCGGGCGGTCGTCGCGGGCCGGCCGCCGGCGGCAGCACTGGCGGAGGCCGTACGCGGCGACCAACCTCCGAGCTTCGTCTGTTTCGGTGCCGGCTGAACCACCAGCACCAGAGTCGTGTCGACAGCAGGTATCCAGGATGCCGCCCGGCCCCCCATCCAGGCATGACTGACCACAATGTGAAGAAGCTCCGACGTCGGGCGGGTCTCGCCGCCGGCCTCACCGTGCTCGCCCTGGCGGCCGGTCTCCTGACGGGATGCCGCACGAACGGCGGCGCGGCCAGCGGCGGTGCCGAGAACCGCCCCGGCACGGCCGACGGCCTCGCGAAGATCGCCGGAGGTGGCTGTCCGCCGGCCGGCACCCGCAGCGGCGGGCTGCTCCCGAAGCTGGACGAGGGAAGCTACACCTCGATCGAAAACCCCTGCCTGCCGTACGTCGACCTGGTAAGCGAGGTAACCCAGCGGATCGTGCCTGGGCAGCGGCCCCGGGTCGACCAGTTCCTCGACAACCTCGGCCGCTTTGCCGACCGGCTCGGGCAGGTCAACGACGCCGTTCAATGCGCTTACCAGACGGACCGGCTGGCGGTGCGGATCTACCAGAGCCGGCGCGACTCGTGGGCGGTCGGCGTCGTAGCGGTTGTCCGTGGCCGCCTCGGCGCGGTCGCCGACACCACCGCCTGCTTCCTGATCAAGCAGATCCCGCTCCTGGATCTGGCCACTCAGGGCATCGGACCGGATCAGGACAACCCGGCGTACTGCTTCGACACCAGCCACCAGCGACGCAACGGCGAGGACTACACCATCATGTGGATTGGCTCGTCGGCGCTCACCTGCCGGGGACTGCAGGACGGCTTGGTTCCCGGCGACGGCCGGCTTGTCGCGGTGAAGGCCCGACCTGACGTGTCGCTGCGCGCCGGCCCCTCTACGGGCGACCAGGTGCTGCGGAGAGTGCCCGACGGCACGCTGGGCCGGGTGACCTGCTACCGCACCGGGGAAGCCGTCATGGACGACGACGTTTGGGCCCGGACGACCGTCCTCGGCGACACCGGCTGGATCGCGGCGGCCTACCTGGACAGCGCTCTGCCGATCCGCGGCACCGGGTTGTGCCCGGACAACTGAGGCGGCACCGTGCGCGCTGACGGGCGATCCCACGGGCGGCCTGCTCGTCACCGGCCACGTACAGAGCGGTGACGGTGAACGTCAGCGCAGCGGTCGTCGCGCCGCACTGCGCATGCGGAGGATGCCGGGTTGACGCCAACTGGTCCGCCCACCCGTCGACCAGCAGGCCGCCGCGACCCGGTCGATCCGCAGCCCCGCCCGGCGAGCAGTGGCAGGAAGTCGCCGACGAAATGCCGAGCGGGTCGTCGTCGGGGTGTGGGTGCCAGTAACCGTCGCGGCCATCGTAACGGGGCGGCGACAACGAACGGGACCGCGCCGTGCGTCAGCACGCGATCCAGAACTCCGGACAGCAGCCCGCGCAGACCGGCGGCGCGAGGCGTCCGACGCGCACCGGGAGGATCCGACGGATCGGTAGCTGCTACCGGCCCTCTCGCCACGTATTCAGAAGACCGGCGGGAAGTCGTTCCGGCCGGAGAAGGGAGCGGGACAGATGTGCGGTATTCAGATCGGTGCTGAAGAGCTGGAGAACATCCGCGGGTGAACGTGTCGCACCACAACTTCGACCGGATCGCCGACCTCGTCGGGGAACTGGCCGCCGGCCTCAGCCCCGATCGGTGCACCTTGCCATCACCTGCGCCAACCCGGTGCCCGGTCGTTGCCGTCCCGGCGCACCCACCCGCCTGTGCGGCGGCAGGACCATGATCGGCAATTTTGATGGTCGCCCTCCCACACCTGGTTGCGATAGGTGACGGCGCGGCGCAGGTAGACCAGCTTCGCCCGCCGGGCCCGGGCACCTGCGGCGGCGGCCGCGACCTGCGCCGGGGGGCAGCTCCGCGGCGAACGCGCGCTGCAGGGTGCGCAGCGCGGCGGCGAGGGCGGGTACGTCCTTGACGCCATCGCAGCAGGCGTGCCGATGCCGGTCCACGTCGAGATCGCGACGATCAACACCCTTGCCCGCACGGAACTGCACCGCCATGCCGAGTCCCGGCTTCCGCCGATATCACGACGGCGCCTTCCACTCGCACACCATCGCGAAGCCGATCCTCGTCCGCGCCTGAGGCGGATGTATCTGGCGCCAGCCGGCCACCCCTCAATCGATATCTTCAACTCCCATTGGAGGGAACGGTCATGAATATCCTCGGCCGGACGTCCATGGTGCTCGCGGTGTGCGTCGGACTCGTCGCCGCCAGCCTGGTGGTCGCCTCGCCTGCCAGCGCCGCCACCGAGTACTCATTCAGATCCCAGAGTTCCGCCACCAGCGAGCACCCCTTCGGCAGCCTGTGTATCGACGTGTCGTACGCCAGCACCGCCAACGGCACGGCCATCAAGCAGTGGCCCTGCTACGACGGCCCGGCCCAGAAATGGACCATGGTCTACGAGGGAAGATGGGACGGCGTCGTCTACTACCAGCTTGTCAGCTCCCTCTGGTCGCCAGACGGCCCCAAGTGCCTCGACCTGCCCTGGGGCAACCCGGCAGCCGGTCAGACGCTACAACTGTGGGACTGCCTGGGCGTCGCCCGGCAACTCTGGTCCGTCACGCAGGTACCCGGCGCGAATGGTTACGCGCTGCGCAACCTCCAGACCGGGCAATGCGTCGACGTCCCCTGGGGCGACCCGATCGCGGGCAACGCCCTGTGGCAGTGGACCTGCAACAACACCGCCGCCCAGCAGTGGAACTTGCGCGCCTGGTAGACGGGGCGCCGCCTGATCGACCGCTCGGTCGATCAGGCGGCGGCCTGGAATACCGACCTGGTGATCTCGCCGCCCTGTGGTTCGCTGGCCAGGCAGAGAACAGGTAGAGCAACGCCGTGACCTCGACCGCGCACATACCTTGCTCGAACAGGACCGCCGCGCCAGAGCGAACAATGTCCGGCAGATCTCCACTTCGTGCAGACGTCATCCGGGTAATCCGCCGAATTGTTCGTTCTCGTATCAAGGCGGCCCGCAGGCGGGCCGCGCCGGTCCGGCCCCGGCCTGCTGGCGACCTCCGGCCGGCATCGGCCGGTCCGGCCGGCCACGCTTACGAGACACACGATCCTGAAGACCTCGGGCCTCCGCCCCGAACTCCGACCCTCCTCGGAGATCCGCTCAGACCATCTCGACTGCCTGGTAGGCGCTACCCGCGTTGAGAAGGCGCGCCGACAGCACTGCGACATTTCCGCGTTAGCAGACGTCCCACTCGGCTTGGCCCGACGCGCCTTCCGCAGTGGCGCAACACTGCGCCGTCGGCCTGGCGCTGATCCCTCCGCCTGCTACAGCAGGCAGTGCTGGCATAGTCTCTGCGTGACCGAGTACATGATCCGCCCGATCCGGGCCCACGAGTGGCGCGAGATTCGGGCACTGCGTCTGAAGGCGTTGAAGGACGAGACGGCCCCGTTGGCCTTCGTTGAGTCCTACGAGGAAGGTGTCGCCCAGCCTGACGTGTTCTGGCAAGGGCGCGCCCAGGGTTCTTCCAGCGATGCTGGACCGCAGGCGGGGGCATGCCAGTTCGTCGCGATCGCCGATGACGGCACGTGGGTGGGAACGTCGGTCGCGCTGATCGAGAAGGCGGGCGAGCAGGACTTCGAGGGCAAGACAATCGATCGGTCCGGCGGACATGTGGTGGGCGTCTTCCTGCAGCCGGAGCACCGTGGCAAAGGCGTGATCGCGAGCTTGCTCGACGCAACCCTGGATTGGATGCGTCAGCGGAAGTTTACGAGGGCGCGCCTCTACGTGCATGCGGACAACATTCGCGCCCGACGTGCTTACGAGAAGGCCGGGTTCACGGCTACTGGCAGGAGTTTCCACGGATCTCTCGGCCTTGAGATCGAGATGGCACGGGCCCTCTGATCCGGAAAACCGGGCCGGCCATCCACGGTCCGCCCGCAAGGTGGTGTCACCGGAGCAGTAGAGCGCCGTTGTGCCCGTTGACACGGGTGCCGAGGGTCAACGGCGATCAGCTCCTGGACGTGGCTGCCGGCGTGGCGACGCAGGTCACGCCGGGTCACCGCCATCCGACTTCCGGCCGTATCCACACTTCCTAAACCGTTTGTGGTTCTGGGGACCACGCAGGGACCACACGTAGCGCCCGGCAGCAGTTCGCCCAGGTGCTCGGCGTACGTGTTGCCTGGCTGGCCAGGTGCTGTGGACCTGATGGCTGCGATCGCGCAGGTGTCGGCCGTCATGATGAGCGGGCCGGCGCCGAACAGGTCGGCGATGCCGGCCGTGTTAGGCCGGCGTGCCGCAGAGGCCACCGCAGGACGACGAGGCTGGCGGGCTCAGCGAGCGACTCCAGCTCCACGGTGTCGCCGGGGTCGGTAATGGACGCCACCGGACCCGTTGCCGAAGGCGGGCGGTTCGGACAGGTGCGAGCGGAACGTGTTGGCGCTGGCAGTCTCCAAGTGTGGATCGCTGTCGAAGTCGACGATCGCCTCGCCACGCCGGGTGCACACGAGGATGAGTCGCTGGGCCACCGGTCCTACCGACGTCAGGTCCTTATCGCAGAGTGCGTCCCGTTACTGACAGTGATCCGCAAGGTGCGAGAGGTCTCTTCCGCTGAGAATGCGGTACCTGCAGTCCCACGATGGAAAGGCTCGCTCAAAGAGTTAGGAGTTGTTAACGGGAGCCTGTGCTAGAGGTCCCATCACCGGTCAACCGGATGAGAGCCAGGGGGAGACGCTGGAGTACCTCGCCCGCCGACGCCGGGTCAGGCGGCGCGGGTTCGCGCCGCAGTGACCGCCAATGTGGTGTACGGCATCGTGAAGCCGCCCCCCATCTTGTCGATGGTGGCCCCGACCTCCTCCAGCACCTGTGTCAGCTTGTCCGGCGGGAGCTGCGTGAGACCTCCGGTGGTGGGCAGCAGGTCCAGCCACTCGTCGCGGGTGTAGGACTGCTCCCAGTCGAACCGCCACTGCTCCGGTTCGCCGAAAGCGCCCACCTCGCGGATCCCATCGGCGAACTTGGCGAACATCGTCTGGTAGAGGTCCACACCGTTCCTCGTCGACTGCACGTTGAAAGGCGCGTCGGGCACCACCTGCCGGTAGACCGCGGCGAAGGCGTCCGCCACCCTGGACGGAGGCTCGAACACATGCGCGAACACCGCCAGAAGCCCACCGGGCCGCAGCACCTGTGCGGCCTTGGTGGCACCCGCGACCGGGTTTACCCAGTGCCAGGCCTGCCCCGCGACGACCGCGTCGAAGACCCGGCCGGCGGGATCCCAGTCCTCGAACGTCGCCACCTCGACCTCGACCCCACTGCGACGCGCGAACTCGGCCATCCGCACGTCCGGGTCAACACCCAGCACCTTGCAGCCGGCCGACTGGAACTGCCGGGCTTCGATGCCGGTGCCGCAGCCGACGTCAAGGACGTCCGGCCCGGGACTGGCGGCGACGATCCGGTCCACCAGGGCGTCGGGATAGCGGGGCCGGGCCCGGTCGTAGCGTTCGGCGTCCACACCGAACGACTCGGCTATCTGCCTGGCTTGATGAGGCTCGGGCCGGGACGGATGTGATTGCTCCTGCGGTATCGTGGGCATGCGCCCACTGTAATGGGCATCTGCCCACTCGGCAACCGGGTAGTGGCTCGCGGTGAGCGTAAGGAGAATGCACGGTATGCCGACAGGGATACAGATCCGTGACGCGCGTAAGCAGCTGCTCGACGCCGCCGAGCGCATCCTGCTCCGGGACGGGCCGAGCGCGCTGACCAGCCGCGCGGTCACCACCGAGGCGGGCTGCGCCAAGGGCGTGCTGCACAAGCACTTCGCCGATTTCGACGCCTTCCTCGCCGAACTCGTGCATGACCGCATCGCCCGGATCGAGGACCAGGCCACCGCCCTGCGCAAGTCCGCCGGGACCGGCAGCGTGGCCGGCAATCTCACCGACGCGCTGATAGACCTGTTCGACCCGGTCGCCGTGGCGATCGTCAGCCTGATCGTCTTCCGGGACGAACTGCGCGCCCGGCTACGCCAAGCCAGACCAGCCCACCGCGTGCCGGTCCTGACGGAGGCCAGCGCCATGATCGCCTCCTACCTCACCGACGAGTGCGAAATGGGCCGCATCGCGGCCGATGCCGACATCGACTCGCTCGCGCTCTCGCTGGTCGGGGCCGGGCACCTGCTGTTCACGGCCCGGAACGGCACCCCGCCGGATGCTGGCGCTGTCGAAAAGGTCGTCGCCGCCATCATCGCCGATGTCGTACAACGACGGCTGCTCTGAGCCGCCGAGCAGCAAGCCGCCCGATCCAAGGCGTTTGTCGAGGGACATTCCACACCGGACCTGAACTCGAGAATCTCCTCCAACGTCCGGCTGCCCCGATCCGTTCGACCCCGGAGGAAAGCCACCACCAGCGCCAGCCAGCCCGACCGCTCAAGGCACTGCCCACGTGAGGCGGTGATGGTGTTCGTATTCGTGGAGTGCGTGTATCAGGTGGGTGTGGTTCCGGATCAGTGTCCGGTCGAGCAGTTCGTGGCGGCGGGCTTGTATCCAGCGTTTCATGATCGAGTTCATGCCTGGCATCCGTACCCCGCTGCGCACGACCGTGGCTCCGGCGTCGGCGAGGATCGCGTCCCACGGGGCCGGGTACTTGCCGTCTCGATCCCGGATCAGGTACCTCACCTGGCATCCGGCATCTTCGAGGTCCATCACGAGGTTCCGGGCTGCCTGGGTGACCCAGCCGGCGGTCGGGTGGGCGGTGGCGGCGAGGATGCGGACTCGGCGGGTGGCGTGTCCGATGACAGCCAGGACGTAGAGGCAGGTCAGACAAGGACCCGACTCTCAATAGGTGAATCAAGACTGGGTGAGGCCACAAGCGGCCCCCAACTGCAAGGCATTGAGATCCCCATCTCCGCCGACCGGATTCCTGGCCGAGGAGGAGAAACCAACCCTATGCTTGCCGCCGGAATACCTGCGGCCCATCCGGGCCGAGGGAAAGCGCCAATACAGGGATTTGTGGATGCGCCGGAATTCTGCTCCGAACAACGGCACTGCTGGCGTCAGCGAAACAACACCAAACGGCGAACCGTCAACCTCTACCGCAGAGGGCGTCGCGCGCCGAGCCGCGGTTGCCGAGGAACAAGAGTTTCTCGACTTGGCTACAGCTCGGCGCGACAGGATTGCCGACCACCTACAGGTCGAGCTCTCCTCGGAGGCCCTGGACGCCTCGGAACGGGCCCGGCAGCGCATGCTCCGGCAGCAGTACGAAGAGCTACGGCGAGCTCGGGAAGGGCTGGTCTTCGGCCGCCTCGACGGACTGGATGGCATCGTGCGGCACGTAGGCCGTGTCGGTCTCCGCAACGACGGCGAGGACGGTGAGCCACTGCTGGTGGATTGGCGCGCTCCGGCAGCTCGGCCGTTCTACACCGCGACGGCCGTCGACCCACAAGGTCAGGCACGCCGGCGTCACATACGCACGACGGGATCGACAGTCGTCGGCGTGGACGACGAGCCACTGGACGGGACCACATCGGCGGAACTCGTCGGTGAAGGCGCCCTACTGGCCGCTCTCGACCAGCGGCGCACCGGTCTCATGTCGACGGCGATCTCCACGCTGCAACGCGAACAGGACGACATCATCCGGGCCAAGGCGACCGGCCCGCTGATCGTTCAGGGCGGTCCCGGCACCGGCAAGACCGTGGTTGCTCTGCACCGCGTCGCCTACCTGCTGTTCACCCACCGAAGGATGGCCGACCAGGCGGTCCTGGTCGTCGGCCCCTCGCCGCGGTTCCTCCAGTACATCAGCCAGGTACTACCCGCGCTCGGTGAGACCGCCGTCGTCTCGGCGACCTGCGACACTCTGCTGGCCGACATCCGTGTGGGCCGCGACGAGAGCCGGCTCGTCGCCGAAATCAAGGGCCGCGCCCTCTGGCAGCCCGCGCTCGAAAGGTACGTCGCGTCGTTGCTTCCCCGGCCCCGCGAGCTGAGGCTGCGCTGGGAGGGCGAGTTCTACGTCATCACAGCCGCAACAGTTGCGCAGGCGCTCGCCTCGGCGGTGCAGGGACGCCCGTACCACCGCGCCCGCGCGGCGTTCGCCGAGCAGTTGCACCACCTCCTCGCCGAAGCCGTCGCCGAGCAGCGCGAGGCGCTGATGAACGAGATGGAGGAGGGCTTCGAGGACATCCTCGCCCGCGTCGACAAGGGGATGGGGTATGACCGTCACTCCGCCCGGACGTCAACCGGCAGTGACATCGACGGGCTGCTCTCCGAGGAAGAGATCGAACACCTCCGTACTCGTATCGCAGAGAGCGCGACCATCGCCCGGTTCATCGAGGCATGGTGGCCCACTCTCGACGCCGAAGCCCTGCTGGGTGACCTCCTGACCGACCGCACCCTGTTGGCCCGGATCGCCCCGCGACTGTCCCCGGAGGAGATCACCGCCGTCTCGGCCGAGCCCGCCGCCTGGGCATCGAGCGACATTCCCCTGCTCGACGCCCTCGCCGACCTGCTCGGCGAGGTCGACGCCCCGCAACCACAGGGCGAGTTCGTCGCCGACCACGCTCGCCGGCAGCGCGGCTGGGTGTACGGCCACGTCGTCGTCGACGAGGCGCAAGAGCTGTCCGAAATGCAGTGGCAAATGGTCCTACGGCGCTGTCCCAGTCGCTCCATTACCGCTGTGGGCGACATTGACCAGGCGGAGGCAGCGCACCGGCACACCAGCTGGGCACAAGCGGTGCAGGCTGCTTTCGGAGACCGCTGGACCGCTGCGGAACTGACCATCTGCTACCGGACCCCGCGTGAGGTTATGGACCTCACCGAACCGGTCCTGAAGAAGGCTGGCAGCCACAACGCGCCGCCACGGGCGGTACGCTCCTCCGGCATCGCCCCCTGGGAACTCACGATCACGCCCGCCGAGCTGGCCGGCGCCGCCGCCCAGGCGGTGCGACAACTGCAGCAGCGATGGCACGGCGGCATGGTCGGCGTCATCGCCCCCGCCCACCGCGTCGCCGACCTCCTGGCCGTGCTGAGCGATGTGCCAGTCCTCACCGCAACCCAGTCCAAGGGATTGGAATGGGACGCGACGTTACTCATCGACCCCCACGGCATCGCCGCTGAACCACGCGGCTGGAACGGCCTCTACGTCGCGCTCACCCGATGCACCCAGGAACTCGGCCAGCTGGTGCTCACGTAGCAAATCGCCAGACCCATGGACAGAATCCCCGGATGTTGGGGTGGCAAGGCTGCCGACGTGTACCGTGCCAAACTCGTTCAACGGTGATGACCTGGTGGGCCTTCTTGGTGCCTGTACGGCAGCGGCTATCCGTCGAGGCTGTCGCCCAGGCGCCGCAGCGCGTCCCAGGTTCGCCTGCCGGGATGCCGGGCTGTTGGGTGACCACCTGGGCGACAGCGGGAGCGAGCAGGGACGCCGACGGATTCTGCGGGGTCGTTCAGCAGGTCGGCGTCGCCGGCCGACCAACTCATCAGCCCACGGTCGTTCCTTCGCACCGAAGGAGTCCGATGGCGCCGGGCCTCGAGTCGCTGAACGCCGCCGCCCTGAGCGCCCCCAGGTGGGCAGCGCTGCTATGGTCCACTACCACCAGGCGCTTGACCGTCAACAGCGGTCGGCGCCGGGCGGTGTCGATCCGGTCGGGCAGGACGGAGCCTTTGATGGGACGAGCCCCGCGATTTGCGGCTGTCCTGGCGATCAGCCTACTCGCGCCGATGACCGCTACAGGATGTGCACGGTATTTCGGGTGCGCACCCCAAGCGCCCGAAGACATCACCGTCTCAGATCTGGCAGGCGTCTACACCGGCCCTGAGGGCGGAAGAATCGAGCTGGGCGAAGACGGACGCTACAGCACCAGCAATCTGTCGGGGAATACGGGTGGCTCGGGCGAGGGCACGTGGACCCTCGACGTCGATTCGAAGACCACGGAGGACCTGATGCTCGGGGACCTCCAGATGTGGATTTCCGGCGACCGGGAGGAGCCCTGGCTGTACCGATTTGACGGCGACCCCGACAGGTGTGACCTGGTCAAATTCCACAGGGCCCGCTGATCCGAGACGCTTTTCTCCCAGCCGAGAAATCGAAAACTCCCCGCCCGGCCGAAGCAGCCGGCCCTGTCGCTGCCGCCAGCAACCGTGACAGCAACAGGGCTGCCCAACGCAAGCCGGAGCCAGCCGCCGACGGATCAGCGCCCGACGTCAGAAACGTATGTGGACGGGACCGGGCGGGCGTTTGGAGCTGGCAAGTGAGACGTCACGCCCGTACCACAAGAACGCGACGTGACTATCAATACGTCTGCCAAGCCGAGGGTCCACCCCAGCTACGATGAATTGTGTCCCACTGGTCTGAGAAGGCGCGCCAGGCCGAGGATCGCGGTGACTATGTGTCTGATCGTTCGTCCATCGCATCGAGGCCGCCGGGAAGCGGGCTTCGCCGGCACGGCCCTGGCCCGGCTGGCGACCTCCGGCCGGCCACGCTGAGAGACGAGAGCCTGGAAGCCCTCGGGGTTCCGCCGTCGACGGCGCTGAACCAGCACAAGGGACCGCGGCCGATCGACTGCCATGCGGCGCCCTCGGCGACGTCCCGCTAAGCTGCCGGGCACAACCTGCTCTGGCGAACCCCCTGCGCGAGGAGTCAATTGTGTCTCGGAGCCACGATCCGACCGCTGCCGACCAGCGGTCGGGCATCGATACGACGGTGGCGCACAACGCGAGGATCTGGGACTACTGGCTGGGCGGGAAGGACAACTACAAGATCGACCGTGAGGTCGGCGACCACATCCGGAAGATGGTGCCGCACATCGACGCGGTGGCCCGGGCGGACCGGAAATTCCTGGCCCGAGCGGTTCGGTTCCTCGCGGGCGAGGCGGGCGTCCGCCAGTTCCTCGACATCGGGACCGGTCTGCCGACGGCCAACAACACCCACGAGGTCGCCCAGGCGATCGATCCGCAATCCCGGATCGTCTACGTCGACAACGACCCGCTGGTGCTGGTACACGCCCGTGCGTTGCTGGCCGGCACGCCCGAAGGGGTCACCGACTACATCGAGGCCGACGCCCGCGATCCTGACCTGATCCTGAACCAGGCCGCCGAGACGCTCGACTTCGACAGGCCGATCGCGATCATGCTGTTGGGCGTCCTGAACTTCGTCCAGGAAGACGAGCAGACGCAGGCCATCGTGGGCCGGCTACTGGACGCCGTTCCGTCGGGTAGCTACCTGGCGCTCACCCACCCGACGACGGAGCTCGGCGGCGAGGGCAACGTAGAGGCGATGGCGTACTACAACGCCCACGCCACACCCAAGATCTGCGCCCGCAGCGCCGCCCAGCTCGGACGGCTCGTCGAGGGGCTGGAACTGGTCGAGCCCGGCCTGGTGTCGTGCGCGGTGTGGCGGGCCGACGGGGAAGACGCGAAGCCGGTGCCGCAGTACGGGGTGGTCGGGCGTAAGCCGTGACACCGGGCCGGTTGCCGCGGGCTCCGCGTCCCTCATCGTCGCCGCGGGACGGGCACGAGGCTGATCACAGTCGTTGCGCCGGGACCACGACGCCGAGCGCCTCGAGGTCCCGGCGTCCTTCGGCGGCACGGTCCGGCAGCAGCAGGAGCGTGGCGGCCCGTTCGAACCGGGCGCCGATACGCTCCCATCCCGCCACCGCAGCGGTGAGAGCCGCGGTGTCGCCGTACAGGCGGCCTCGGGCCCGGGCGGTGCAGGCGGCGGTCCACGCGTTCTCGTGTCGCTCGGCGGCCGACAGCAGCTCCCGCGCGTCGGGCAGCCCGGCGACGACGGCCAGTTCGGCGCCCACCGCCCGGACTGGTCAGGTGGTTGCTGCGCAACGAACTCGTCGACGAACTGCGTCTGGTCACCTACCCCGTGGTGATGGGTGGTGGCGTGCGCCTCTTCGCGGAGTCGGGCGAGCCGACGGTCCTTCGGTTGGTCGACGTGCGGGCGTTCGACTCGGGTGTGGTCGTGCTGACCTATGCCCCGCGCGGGGACGACCTCCTCGGTTAGGAGGCCGGTCCTCTCGTCGGTGACGGGTGGACGAGGCGGTACACCGGCACGACCCGCAGCTACGACGACCGCCGGCTGTCCGGGGTGCGTCGGTCTGGATGCAGAGCACTTTTCTGGCGACGACGACGAAGGAGAAAACCGTGAGCGACGACGTCACCCGGTACATCAACAAGGCACAGCCGTGGCAGATCGACGTGTGCGAGAAGCTACGTGCGATGGTCGGGCAGACCATTCCCGATGTCGAGGAGCGGCTGCAGTACGGCAAGCCGCACTACCTGAAGAACGGGCAGTACGCGGCCGTCATCGCGGTCGCCAGGGACAAGGTCTCGTTCATGGTGTTCAACGCCGCGGACATCCCGGAGGTCAAGGGGTTCCTTCGGGCACTGGGCAACGGTGATCGCAAAGCTGTGGACATCAGGGACGGCCAGACCGTCGACTACGGTGCGGTCGCCAACATCCTGGAAAAGACCGCGACTTCGCTGTAGCCGCCAGGGGGATGCCGTGCCGGGTCTGGTCCTGGCACCGCGAGCCCGGTCGGCGGTCGTCCGACGTCCGGCACCTCCACCGAGGCCCGTCCACCGAGGCCCGTCCACCGGATCATGGCCGCCGACGGGCCGCCTGGCGTTCTGGTGGCCGGCCCGTCGGCGGTGGGCGGTTGACCAGGCCAGGGTGCTCGCGACCGCCCATCTGCCGGGCTGGACGACGGAGCCCTTCTGACCGACAGGGTTTCGCGGCAGCCCGGGTGAGCCTGTCGACACCCGTCTGACCGCGGAGGTCCATCCGCTGATGACCTCGCGGTCAGACGCGCGGCCCACCGTCGGCGGAAGCGTCGTGACGTTGGGCCGGGAGTGGCGGCGTCGCGGGGGTGACGCCGTCGGCGGGGGTCATGTCCGGTGCGTCGGCGGCCTTGGACTTGCGACGGTGCAGCGTGAGAGTCATGACCAGCACGACCAGCGCGCCGACGATCAGCCCGAGGATCGCGCTGGCCACCGTGTTGACGAGCCAGCCGACGAGCCCGCCGAGAACACCCGTGGCGTCGTGGGCGGCTTCCTCGACGTGGTGTACGGCCTCGTAGAGAACGTGCAGGCCCAGCTCGTCGGCGCCGACCAGCAGGATGTGTCCGCCCACCCACAGCATCGCGGCGGTGCCGACCACCGTCAGCACGGTGAGCACCACCGGCATCGCCCTCACCAGGCCGCGGCCGAAGCTGGCGGCGGCACCGGACAGTTGTGACAGGCGCAGCCCGGCATCGTCCATCCGCACTATCAGGGCCACGACGCCGTACACCAGCACGGTTATCACGACGGCGACCAGGGCGAGGATCGCCAGGCGGGACCAGAACCCCTCGTCGACCACCTCGTTGAGGGCGATGACCATGATCTCCGCCGAGAGGATCAGGTCGGTCCGCACCGCCCCGGACACCAGCGTCGCCTCGTCCTGCACCGTTTCCTCGCCCGAACCGTGGGCGTCGTGATGGGCGACCTTGGCCCACACCTTTTCCGCGCCCTCGTAGCACAGATAGGCGCCGCCGAGCATGAGGATCGGGGTGAGCAGCCAGGGCACGAACTGACTGAGCAGTAGCACCGCCGGCAGGATGATGAAGAACTTGTTGCGTAGCGACCCCAGGGCGATGCGCTTGACAATGGGCAACTCGCGCTCGGAGGCCAGGCTCCGCACGTACTGCGGCGTGACGGCGGCATCGTCGACGACGACGCCAGCGGCCTTGACGCCGGCCTTCGCGGCGGCCGTCCCGATGTCGTCGAGCGACGCGGCAGCGGCGCGAGCCAGCACCGCCACGTCGTCCAGCAGGGCTACGAGTCCACTGGCCAAGGGATGGTCCTTCCAAGGTTGGGCAGGGTCCGGGGTGGACCATTGTCGCTCAGGCCCGCTGCCCGAGACACGTTACCGGCCGGTCGTATCTCTGCGGGACCGCGCGGGCGGTCGAGCCGGCCCCGTCGGTCACGAACCAGGCCCCGGCAGCCGGCCAGGACCTGTCGGGCCCGAGGCCGGCTGCGGCTGTCCTGGTGCGAAGACGGGCGGCACCGCGAGATCAGTGCGGGGAGGTGCCGCCGTGGTCGTCTCCCGTCAGATCGCCCAGCCGTCCCCGCTGGCCGAGGAGGGGTCCGTCGCGGTCCACGCCGTGCGTGACGCACGCCGCGTCGTAGTCACCCTGAGTGACAGCCACAAAGGATGACCGCGACGGCCGGCGCCAGGGGACGTCGGATCCGATGTCTCGTGGGCGACGCCCGGGTCAGGGCGCGGCCGGCCGGTCCGAGCAGCAAGATCTTCTGTGGAGGTTGCCGCGCCAGCGGCTGCGGCCTGGGACAACGCCGGGCCGATGATCAGGACTGATGATCCAAAAGCGGGTGAACTCTTGTCTTCGTCACAGTCCTCGATTACTTTGGCAACACCTTGGAAACGTAATCGATAACGATTGCAAGCTGGAGAGGACGACATGGCCGAGGGCGGAGCGCCAATCACAATGAGTGATGTCGCTCGTGCGGCGGGCGTCTCCACCGCGACCGTTTCCAGGGTGGTCAACGGGCACTACGGCGTCAGTGCCGGCACCACGACCAAGGTCCGCGCGGCCATCGAGCGGCTGGGTTACGAGTCCAGCCTGGTGGCCACCAGCCTGCGTCGCAGCCGCACCAACGTGCTGGGTCTCGTGACCCACAGCTTCCAGTCCTACACCGCCGAGGTGTTCAAGGGAGTGATGGAAGCTCTGCGGCGCTCCGGCTTCGATCTGATCATCTATGCCAACAGCGACCTCTACGGGACGTACTCCGAGGGCTGGGAGCAGCGGCATCTGACCCGTCTGTCGGGCACGCTCACCGACGGGTGCATCGTCGTCACACCTTGGGACGATGTGCAGAGTCGGACGCCGGTCGTGGTCATCGATCCGGCGAGGAACTCGACGACGCCGTCGGTGACCGCGGACAACCTCGCGGGCGCGACCGCCGCCGTCGAGCACCTGCTCGGCCTGGGCCACCGGCGCATCGGGTTCATCGCGGGTCGGGCCAGCATGGCGGCGGCGTGGTTGCGGGAGGAGGGCTACCGGGCAGCCCTGACCCGAGCCGGCCTACCTGTCGATCAGACGTTGATCGCCGGCGGGGACTTCAACCCCGAATCCGCGGCGCCGTTGGCCCGGAATCTGCTGGACCGGGCCGACCGACCGACGGCGATCTTCGCCGCGAGCGACGGGATGGCCCTGATGGTGCTGGAGGTCGCGAACAAACTGGGGTTGTCGGTACCCGGCGACCTCTCGGTCGTCGGATTCGACAACATCCCGGAGTCGGCCGTGGCCGAGCCGTCGCTGACCACGGTGGACCAGTCGATGTACCAGCTCGGATACGAGGCCGCGCGGATGCTGAAATCGCTGGTCACGGGTGACTGGGAGGGGCCTCGCGAGATGGTCCTGCCGACCCGTCTCGTGGTCCGCAACTCCACCGCACCACCAGGAAGCACGCCGGGACCGTGACGCGGATCCGGTGACGGAGCATCGACCGCGCCGAGCGAACAGTGCCCGCGTGGGCGGTGATCCGGAGAAGGAGCACAGCCACAGAACCTGTGGCGATATCCACCGATGAGTTGAGCCGTCAGGTCGGGTTACGCCCGCTGTCGGCGCACGCGAGAGGAGTGGAGCGTGGCGACTAGACCATATCACGGGCCCTTACGGCGTACGGGTGTACGCCGGCTGCCGGCGGTCGTGGCGGCCGGAGTCGTGGCAGCCGCAGGGTTTCTGCTCGCACCACAACCGGCAGCGGCGGACACGCCGTGGCTGGATGTCTCCGAGGACCGCTACGCCTCCTTCAGTGTTCCGGCCGCCTACGTGCAGGAACACGTTGGCCAGGTGTCGCAGGTCGTCGTGGAGGGAAACTTCGGCCCCTCCGCCGCCTGGGCCGAGTTCGGCCTGACCCGTCGCGGTGACGTGTGGTCGGGGGTGCTCGGCCCGCTCAAGCCGGGGCTGTATCAGTACCAGGTCACGGGGGACGACACCAAGAGCCTGAAGGATCCGACGAACGCCACCGGGGTGGCGTCCGAGCCGCTCTGGAGCACCTTCCTGGTGCCGGGCGCGTCGGCGGGTCGGCTGGCGGACGTACCGCAGGGAACAGGCGGTGACGTCGCGCCGTTGACCTACCGGACCAGGCAGGGTGAGCGGACGGCCCTGGTGTGGACACCACCGGGTTACCCGGCCAAGAGCGCCGAACGTTATCCGGTGCTGTACCTGCGCTCGGGCGACGGCGCAGCCGCCACCGACTGGCTCGACCTCGGTCGGGCCAAGCAGATCTTCGACAATCTGTCGGCCGAGGGCGCCATGGAGCCGATGCTGGTCGTGCTCGGCGACGGCAGCGGGGCGGCCGACGACAACGACCTGACAGACCTCCGGAAGGCGGTCGCCGACAGCTACCGCGTCCACCGCGACCCGGCACACCAGGCGGTCGCCGGTGTTGCCGAGGGCGGGACGCAGGCGCTGCGGGCTGCCCTCACCGGTCCGGCGCGGTTCGGCTACGTCGGCTCGTTCTCGGGCCTGCCGACCGGGAACGTCAGCCTGGAGAACGCCAAGGCGGCCAACCGCAACCTCAGGTTGCTGCGTCTGTACACCGGGAACGTGACCGACCCCGCGTACAACGCCACCTACCGACTGACCAAGGAGTTGCGCCGGTCCGGGGTCAGGTTCGAGTTCGACGGGGTCAACCCGGACGGCGGCGGGAACTGGACCACCTGGCAGGAAAACCTCGTCGACTTCGTACCGCGACTGTTCCGCGAGGTGTCGGAGCACGGTCCGAGCGCCGGTCACCGGCCGTTGACGGGGGAGTTCGTCCCACCGCCGGCGGGTACCACCCCGACGCCCTTCGTGACCAGGGACGGGTTCGTCACCTTCGAGACCACGACGGACCACCCGGAGGCCGAGCACGTCACGGTGTGGGCGAACATCGCCCCCGGCGGGAGCTGGCTGCGCGTACCGCTCTCCCGTCAGGGCGACCGGTGGCGGGCGACCGTTGGCCCGCTGGACCCGTGGTTCTACTACTACCGGTTCATCGTGGACCGGGTCGCGGTCAAGGACGTGTCGAACCCGACCAGGGTGACCTCGGAGCCGATGTGGAGCACCTTCCTCGTTCCGGGGAAGGAGGCTCGTCTCCTCTCGGACGTGCCGGCCGGCCAGGGCGGGGAGGTCACCAGCCTGACCTACCGCAGCACCGTGGCCAACCAGGACCGGACCGCGCTGGTGTGGACCCCGCCCGGGTACGACCCGGACCGCGCGCAGCCGTACCCCGTCCTCTACCTCCAGCACGGTAGTGGGCAGAGCTACACGGACTGGGTGGAGATGGGGCGAGCCAAGCAGATCCTCGACCACCAGTTCCTCGACGGCGACCTGGTGCCCATGGTGGTGGTGATGGGCAACGGCAACGTGCCCAACTTCAACCAGGAGCTGCTGGGGAACATCATGCCGGCGGCCCGCGCCCGGTACCACATCTCGACCGACCCCGCGCAGCAGGCGATTGCCGGGCTGTCCATGGGTGGCGGTCACGCGTTCGGGGTGCTCAAGGCGTACCCGGGTGAGTTCGCCTACGTCGCGGCGTTCTCGGCCGGTTTCGGCAGCGGCACCGGCGTCGACGCCGCGGCGATCAACGACGGAACCAAGCTGCTGCGGCTGTACGTCGGCGACCGCACCGACTTCGTGTACCCGTCCTTCATGGCTTCGCTGAGCACGTTGGACAGCCTCGGTATCCGTTACGAGTTCGACGGGGTGACGCCCGGACCACACGGTTGGGACGTGTGGCAGAAAAACCTCATCGACCTGGCGCCACGTCTGTTCAAGCGTTAGGACGGCACGGCGACGGGACCGGGGAGTGGGGGAGTGCCCCACCCCCGGTCCGGCTCGCCAGCTCTCAGCGACGGTGCCCGGACCCCCGGCGCTGCGATCCGAAGGGAAATCACGTCAATGAAGACGAAACGAGTAATTGCCACAGCGGCTATGCTCGCGGCCGCGAGCGGCCTTGTCGCCTGTTCCTCCGACGAGGGCGGGACTGACGCGAGCAACTGTACGAACACGATTCCGAAGAAGGAACTGCCGGCCGTCACGATGTGGGGCTGGTATCCCAACATGCAACTCGTCGTCGACAACTTCAACAAGCAGAACAACGAGGTGCAGGTCTGCTGGACCAACGTCGGCCAGGGCAGTGACCATTACGACAAGTTCCAGACGGCCATCTCGGCCGGTACCGGCGCGCCCGACGTGCTCATGATCGAGATGGACCGGATCCCGACCTTCCAGATCCAGAAGGCGATCGTGGACATCAAGAAGTACGGCTTCGACGCGGTCAAGGCGAACTACGGCGAGGGCGCCTGGAAGGACGTCTCGGTCGGTGACGCGGTCTACGGCGTCCCGGTCGACGGTGGCCCGGTCGCGATGATCTACCGAAAGGACATCTTCGACAAGTACGACATCACACCGCCGAAGACCTGGGCCGAGTACGAGCAGGCGGCGCAGAAGGTGAAGGACGCCGGCGGCCCGCTGTTCGGCGACTTCGGCTCGAACGTCTCGGCGCTCACCATGGCGCTGCAGATCCAGAAGGGTGCCTCCCCCTTTACCTACGACTCGGCCCAGCCGACCTCGATCGGCGTGCGGCTGAACGACCAGGCCTCCAAGGACGTGCTCGACTACTGGGGTGGCCTCGTCCGGAAGGGCCTGGTCGGGAAGCAGGACCAGTTCACCCCGGAGTACATCTCGGGTGTCATCAACGGGCAGTACGCGACGTACGTCTCGGCGGCCTGGGCGCCCGGCTATCTCACCGGCGCCGGCGTCGGCAAGGGCCAGGACACCGGCAAGTTCGCGGTGGCCCCGCTGCCGCAGTGGGATCCGAACAACCCCGTCCAGGTGAACTGGGGCGGTTCGGCCTTCTCGGTGACCAGCCAGTCGAAGAAGCAGGAGCTGGCGGCGAAGGCCGCGTACGGACTCTATGCCGACAAGGAGTCGCTCACCGACGGCTGGACCAACCAGATCATCTTCCCGCTGAACCTCACGGCGCTCAACGACCCCGCGTTCCTGGAGCTGAAGGTGGCGTTCTTCAACGGCCAGCAGGCGAACAAGGAGGTCTACGTGCCGGCGGCGAACGCCTACAAGGGCATGGTCTACAGCCCCTTCGGCCAGTACTACTTCGATGCGATGACGAAGCAGGTCAGTGAGATCGGCGCCGGCTCGATCACCGGCTCGCAGGCCGCCGACCGGCTCCAGGAGGACGTGGCGAAGTACGCCAAGGAGCAAGGTTTCACCGTTCAGTGACCCGGCCGGGTGGGTCGCGCCGTCCTCGGTCGGCCGGCCCACCCCAGACCCCCAGCGTCCACGTCCCGGAGCCCAAGATGACCCTCCTGACCGAAGAGCGCGCACCGCGCGCCCAAGAGAAGACGCACAAGATCCGCGGCAAGGTACACCGCCGTGAGCACCTGATGGGGTGGCTCTTCGTCGGGCCCTTCGGGATCGTCTTCCTCGCGTTCCTCATCGCGCCGCTGGGGTACGCGTTGTACCTCAGTCTCTTCCAGAAGAAGCTGATCGGCGGCACCAGCTTCGTTCTCTTCGACAACTACGTGAAGGCGTTCACCGACCCGAGCTTCCTGTCCGGCGCGTGGTTCGTCATCCGCTTCTCGCTCGTCGCCATCCCGCTGCAGATCGTCATCGCCCTCGCGATGGCCCTCATCCTGGACGCGGTGACGTCCCTGTTCACCCGCTTCTCCCGCCTCATGGTCTTTCTCCCCTACGCGATCCCGACGGTGATCGGGGCCGTGATGTGGGGCTTCCTGTACAGCAGGAGCTTCGGGCCGCTCACCGACATCTTCGGTCTGTTCGGCGCGACCGCGCCCGACTTCCTCAGCAGCAACCTGATCTTCTACGGCCTGCTCAACATCGTCACCTGGCAGTGGGCCGGCTACTACATGATCATCCTGTACGCGGCGCTGCAGGGCATCGATCCGACGCTCTACGAGGCCGCCCGGATGGACGGCGCCGGAAGATGGCAGGTCGCGGTGCGGATCAAGATTCCGCTGATCGCCCCGGCGCTGATGCTGATCCTGGTCTTCTCGCTCATCGGCACCCTGCAGTTCTTCAACGAACCGCAGATCCTGCGGTACCTCGCCGCCGGGACGATCGGCGCCGACTTCACCCCCAACATGTACGCGTACCAGCAGGCGTTCTCGCTCGCGAACTTCAACTACGGGTCGGCGATCTCCTTCGCCCTCGGCGGGGTCGTCTTCATCTGCGTGTACGCCTTCCTGTTCTTCACCCGCAAGCGGAGGAGCTTCCTCTGATGACCGATCGCACCAGCGCCAGGGCACCCCGCAGGCCGCAACGCTACCTCCCGCTCCAGGTTCTCCTCGGCTTCCTGGTGGTCTACTTCCTCGTACCGTTCTGGTGGATCATCGTCAACAGTTCGAAGGACGCCCCGGGTCTGTTCAGCGGCGGTAACACCCTGTGGTTCGCGGACGACATCGACTACCTCGGCAACCTGGAGCAGCTGTTCACCTACGACGGCGGCATCTACGGCAGGTGGATCCTCAACTCCACGCTGTACGCGCTCGCCGGTGGGGTCGGCGCCACGGCCCTGGCCGTGATGGCCGGTTACGGCTTCGCCAAGTACCGGTTCGCCGCCAGACGCTTCAGCTTCGCGATCCTGCTCGGCGCGCTGATGGTGCCGACCACCGCCCTGGTCATCCCGACCTTCATCATGTTCTCCGAGCTCGGCCTGACGAACACGATCTGGGCGGTCATCCTGCCCTCGCTGCTCAACCCGTTCGGGGTCTACCTGATGCACGTGTACGCGCGCGACGCGGTCCCCGACGAGATCCTGGACGCGGCCCGGGTCGACGGTGCCGGGGATGTGCGCACGTTCCTGCAGATCGCCCTGCCGCTGATGCGGCCGGCGGTGGTGACCGTGCTGCTCCTGTCCGCCGTGGCGTCGTGGAACAACTACTTCCTGCCCCTCGCGATGCTCTCCGACAACCGTCTCTTCCCCGTCACGGTCGGACTCAGCCTCTGGCAGGGCGTCGCCTCCGGGAACAACGCCGGTCCCACCTCGTTGTGGAGCCTCATCATCCTGGGCGCACTGGTGTCGGTGATCCCGCTCATCATCGCGTTCTTCAGTCTGCAGCGGTACTGGCGCGGCGGACTGTCCGTCGGCGGGCTCAGGTAGATCCTCCCGGTTCCAACGTCGGCTGCCCCGACCGGGAGGCGCCGGTGCAGGCACGGTCGCGAGAGGTCGAAGGGCTGGTCCGGGTGACGGAACAGCCCTTCGACGTCGCTGGCGGACCAGTGACGGCGCCGGCGTCAGTACGGCGATCCCGGCACGTTGAGTTCGACCTGGTACAGGCCGAAGTTGCCCCAGGTGCCGGAGGTGATGAACAGCGTCCGGCCGTCGGGGCCGCCGAACGCGGCGTTGGTGGTGTTGCGGCCGGAGGAGATCGTGCCCAGCTTCTCGCCGGTGGGCGCGAAGACGTGGATTCGGCCGTCCGTGTGGGAGGCCCAGTAGATGTTGCCGGCGCAGTCCACCGTGGCGCCGTCCGGGCCGGCCAGGTTCGCGAACACGGTACGCCCGCTGGTGCTGCCGTCCGGCAGCACGTTGTATCTGAAGACGGTGTTGCCGGCGTTGCTGCCCACGTAGAGCGTCGTCTCGTCCGGTGACAGCACGATGCCGTTGGGTTGGGCCACGGTGCCGTCCACGAGGAACACCTCGCCGCCGCTCACCCGGAAGACCCCGGTCATCCCGCCCATCTCGTCCGGCCGGTTGCCACGTTGGAAGTTCGGGTCGGTGACGTAGATGGTGCCGTCGGTGCGGATGGTGAGGTCGTTCGGGGAGTTGAACCGCCGTCCCTGGTAGTCGCCCGCCAGTAGGCTCCGGCTCCGGTCGGACAGCAGGTAGGCCGAGACGCTGCGCTGGTCGTGGGTGGCGGCGACGACCTGGGTGCCGTCCCCGGTCACGGCCAGCCCGTTGCTACCGGCGTTCTCGAGGAACACGTCGAACCTGTCCGGCGGAGTGAACCGGCGGATCGTCGACGGCTGCACGTTCTCCGGGCCGGTACCGCCGGCCATGTCGGAGAGGAGCAGTCGGCCCGACCCGGCGAGCCAGACCGGTCCCTCCAGGAAGTTGAACCTACCGCTGATCCTGGTGGCGGCCATGGTGGTGGCGGGCAGCGGCGACGGGTACGAGGCGCCCGGGGTGCAGGGGCCAGCCGTGCCACCGTGAGCGCCGGCATCCGCCCGGACGCCGGCGCTCACGGTGTCACCGGCGGCGGCCGGATGACCCGCCAACGTGGTGCTGGCGGTCAGGGCTGTCAGCAGCGTCAGGGCACCGGCCAGGGCGGGGCGGGCAGTTCGTCGGGACATCGGTCGAGTCCAATCAGGGGTGGGAGTCCTGCTCTTCCACAGGGGCACCGCCGACTCCGGCGCGCGGCCGGTGGGTTGCGGTGCGGCGGGTCGCCGTCGTGGGCGTCGCGGTCGGGCAGGTCTGCGCGTCGCCGTCCGACCGGCTGGCAGAGGTGTACGTGCGGTGGTCCACCGTCCGGCGGGACCGTCAGGGTGGACGCACGGCACCTCCCCGTGACCCCAATCAATCGAAACCCATTTATATCACGACGTCGGACGGCGCGAAGCTGTCACGCCGGCGGTGACCCGGCAACGGACTCGGTGAGGGCACGCAACGCCACCTTCGAGAACTTGCCCGTCGCCGTCTTGGGGATCTCGTCGATGACCACGAAGCGATCGGGGATCCACCACGAGGCGACCCGTCCGCGAAGGTACTCACCCAGACCCGTCTCATCGACCCCCACCCCGGTGGCGAGTACGACGTATGCCCAGGGCCGCTCTCCCCAGCGGTCGTCGACGACGCCGACCACCGCCGCCTCCCGCACCGCCGGGTGTGCCATCAGCTCGTTCTCGAGCGCGACGGACGAAATCCACTCCCCGCCTGACTTGATCATGTCCTTGGTGCGGTCGACGATGCGTAGGTAGCCGAACTCGTCGAGGGTCGCGACGTCACCTGTCCGCAACCAGCCATCGTCGGTGAAGGACGACGCGCCCGGATCGGCGCCGAAGTAGCTGGCCGCGATCGTCGGCCCGGCCACCTGGAGCTCGCCCGACGCGGTGCCGTCCCGCGCGACGGGTCGACGCTCGGCGTCCACGATCCGTACGTCGACCAGTGGCATCGTCGGCCCGGGCTGGCCGAGCAACCGTCGGCGCTCACCGGCCGGCAGTGCGTCGTGCGCGGACGACACCCGCCCGCACGCGACGAGCGGACTCGTCTCGGTCATTCCCCACGAACTGGTGATGGGTATGCCGACCGCCCGTTCCCACGCCTCGGACAGCGCGTCCGGCAGGGCGCTCCCACCGCTGACCACCATGCGCAGCGAGGAGAGGTCCGCGGTGCCCAGGAGCGGCTCCAGCCCGCGCCAGATCGCCGGTACGCCGGCCGAGAATGTCACGCGGTGCCGGGAGAGCCGCTGGATGAGATCCGTGGGGGCCATCGCCGGACCCGGAAGCACGAGATCGGCTCCGGCGAGCACCGCCGCGTAGGGCAGCCCCCAGGCATTGACATGGAACATCGGCACGATGGGCATGACGACATCCCGCTCCGAGATGGCGAAGCTGTCCACGCCGAGCAGCAGCATCGCGTGCAGGACGATCGAGCGATGGCTGTAGAGCACACCCCTCGGCCGCCCGGTCGTGCCGGAGGTGTAGCAGAGGCTGGCGGCGTCGTTCTCGTCCACGTACCTGGCCGGTGCCGGCTCGGGACAGCGCGCGAGGAGTGCCTCGTAGTCGACCACCCGCGGGTCGACAGGAATCTCCTCGTCGCCACCGTCGTCCATCACGACGATCCAGCGAACCGTCGCGATGGAGCGGACGACGTCCCACACCGTGCCCAGCAGCGACCGGTCGACGAAGACGACGTCGTCGGCCGCGTCCGACATGATGTGCGTCAGGTCGCGGGCGAAGAGCCGGTGGTTGATCGTGTGGAGGATGCGGCCGGCCGACGGAACACCCAGGTACAGCTCGACATGACGCTGGCTGTTCCAGCCGAAGGTGCCGACCCGCGCCGAGGTCGGGACCGCCAGGACGTCGAGCACGGCGGAGATCCGCCGGGCCCGGTCGATCACCTCGCCCCAGGTCGAGATCGTCTCGCCCGACGCGGTCGCCGTCACGACGCGCTTGTGGCGGAATCCCAGTTCCGCCCGCCGCATCAACAGGCCGACGTCGAGCGACCCGTCCTGCATCAGCCCACGCACAGTTCCTCCGTTTCTGCGAGGCTGTCCCCGCTGTCGACGTACCGGGTCAGGTCATCGTCAGACGGGGACCGACGTCACCGGTCGGTCGTCGACCCGAGGTGGACGTGCCGATCGTCCGCGTCCAGCACCAGGCTCGTCGGCCACTGGTCCCAGGTGCGACCGAGTCCCCGGTGCTGCGGTGATCCCTTCGTGACGAAGTTCCGGATGCTGGCGATCATCAGGTCCGACAACCTCAGTCGTCCGGGCTGGTTCTGCTGGCTGAAGGCGTACGAGAACACGCTGCGCCCGAAGTTTCCGAACACGAAGGGCAGATCGATCGCGTGTACCGCGCCGTACACCTGGTCGAACGGCGCGGGTTGCTGATTCCAGTCGAACCGGTAGTGATAGAGCGACCGGTTCCCGCTGCGGGCCAACGCGTTCAGGGATTCCCGGTTGATGCCGGTGAAGACGGCCTCGGTCAGCGCCGCGGCCGCCTCGTTCCAGCCCTGCGGCTTGTCCACCGGAAGGTACTCGTCCTTGAGCAGGTCGGAGGGGGTCAGGTCGCCGGGGTTGTCGGGGTCGAACAGGTACTGCAAGGTGAACCGGTCGTAGTCGCTCGGCTTGTGTGCCGCGATGGCGCTGCCGAACAGCTTTCCCTCCTCGAGGGTGTTCCCGGCCAGTACGGGCACGTCACGCCCGACCCCGGACTCCAGCACGGCGTACGGGTCCGAGGGGATGACCGTGCCGTCCGCGATGACCGCCGGTGTCGCGTCGAGTCGGTGCCTGACGAGCACTCGTACCAGGTCGTCGGCGGAGAGCGAACGCAGCAGATCGAGGCCGTTCTTGTCCGACGAGGGGTGGTCGCTCTTCGCGGCCTGCATGACGCGGTCGGCGTAGGCCCTCGCGTCGGCCACACTGCGGGTGCTCAGGCCGCCGCTGAGCGGGATCGCCTTGTCGACCATCGGGCGTGCCAGTGGGGAGACGAGCAGCGACCAGACATTCACCGCGCCCGCCGACTGGCCCATGACGCTGATGTTGTCGGCGTCCCCACCGAACTTCCGGGCGTTCTGGTCGACGAAGCGGAGCGCGTTGACGAGGTCGAGGGTGCCGAAGTTGCCGGACGCCGACAGCGGGTCGCCGGCCGCTGAACCCTCGGCGTTCAGCCAGCCGAAGATTCCGACCCGGTAGTTGACGGTGACGACCACGGCCTCGGCGCGCCTGGCCAGCTCCCGCCCGTCGTACATGGGATCCGCCGAATACCCGACGACGTTGCTCCCGCCGTGGATGAAGAACACGACCGGCAGGTTTCGCTTCGGCGTCGACGGACGGAAGACGTTCAGGGTCAGGCAGTCCTCCTCGCCGACGGGCTGCTGCAACCCGTCACGCACGGCCAGGTCGTAGAACGGCCCGTTCGGGGAGGGGCTGAAGAAGCGCCCGGGCTGCGGGCAGCCCGACCCGTACCGCTGGGTGCGCCGGACGTCCACCCAGGACCGGTGGGTCTTCGGCGCCCGCCATCGGAGATCACCCACCGGCGGCTCGGCGTACGGAATTCCCAGCCACGAGTAGGTTCCGCTCGACCGGCCCTCGTCCCGCCCGACGATCGGACCCAGCGTCGTGTGGACGAGGGTCGGATCCTTCCCGGGCTGGACAGCGTGCGCGGACGCACCGGTGGGCGGCACGGCGGTCAGGACCGCGGCTGCGAGGACGAGGCCGAGGATCGACCGGAGTGGCGATGACGTCGTACGAGGACGCCTGGCCGGTTGGCGGCCGACGGCTCCGGACGGCACAGCAGGCATTGGCACTGCCTCCTTGGTTCGAGAGTGGCACGCGGTGTCGCTAAACCGCACCATCATTGCCATCGCGTGCCATCACTGTTACATGCGTCACTCGGGCGTCGCAAGAGCCGGCTGGCCGACCGTGCGGACCGGTGGCCCGTGCGGCGACCGTCTCCCGCTGTCCAACGATCTGACGGCTGGCGCGCAGGTCAGCCTCGTCTCCGGGAGGCCGGCGCGCCGCCGTGGACGGCAAACCCGCAGGTACGGCGTGCCGTGCCGCGCGGCGGTCTGCCGCGCCCGCGCCCGGCTGCCGGGTAAGCCCTGGCCGGATGCTCGCCGTGGTCCGACGGGACCACGCGGCCTTGAGTCGCCGCTCAGGGCGGGGGAGCCCTCGCGGTCGGTCGACACTGGACGCTCCCGCTGCCCGGCTCTTGCGGGCCTTTGTGACCCATGGCACAGTGTTGGCACTCAGTGCCGTCTACGGGCGGCCTGGCGGCACAGCGTGCTTAGGCAGGAGGTCCGCAATGAGTCAAGTGCTGCGAGTTGGTGGAAGATTGAGGCGATTCCCTGTTGGACTGGCGCTCGCCACCACCCTGGTGAGCACGACGGCGCTCCTCGGGCCGGCGGCCGCCGCCACCGCCGCTGTCGACACGGCCCCGAGGTGCGCCGAGTTGGCGGGGAGCGAGATCCCGGCATCGGCGATCAGTCTGCCGACCAGGGGCGGCCGCGTCGGGTCGGCATCCCTGGTGACCCAGACCCTGGGCGGCGGCACCATCGAGTACTGCAGCGTCGGTGCGGCGCTCTTCCCGGTCGACCCCTCCGCGCCGGAGATCAGGCTGCAGGTGGCCATGCCGGTCGGCTGGAACCGTAACGCGATGATGTTCGGCGGCGGCGGATACAACGGAACGATTCCCAGCATCGCGCAGAACGTGCCGTTCGGGCGTCCCGACCAACCGGCACCGCTGGCTCGCCGCTACGCGACGTTCGCCAGCGACTCCGGCCACCAGGCAGGTCCCACGGGATCCCTGGACGGCTCCTTCGGTGTGAACGACGAGGCACTCCGCAACTTCGCCGCCGGCGACGCCCTCAAGAAGACCCGCGACGCCGCCATGTACCTCATCCGTCGTGGCTACGGTGCCGGTCCCGGCCGGACGTACTTCGCGGGCGGCTCGACCGGCGGTCGTGAGGCTCTCATCGTCACGCAACGCTGGCCGGACGCCTTCGACGGCGTCATCTCCGCCTACCCGGCCTGGAACAACATGGCCGAGATCCTGCAACTCGGATACCTCGCACGGGTGATGTCCCGTCCTGGCGCGTTCCCCGGGCCCGACAAGCAGACCCTGCTCTACGAGAGCGTCATGGCGGCATGCGACGGGCGGGACGGTCTCGAGGACAGGATCATCTCGAATCTCGGCGGCTGTGACTTCGACCCCCGTGTGCTCCGCTGCCCCGACGGCGCCGATGTCGGCCCGACATGTCTCTCCGACCCGCAGATCGCCTCGGTGACCGCCGCGTCCAGGCCGTTCAGTTGGCCGTACCGGATCGCCAGCGGCGAGCGGTACTATCCCGGCTTCCCTCTCCTGTCAGGCGCCGACATGCGGACGCCGGTTCTCGGGTTCGGCAGCGCCGCGCCCGCCAACCCGATGCCGGTGACAAGCGGATACGGCGCCCAGTACTGGGAGCAGTGGGTGAAGTACTTCCTGACGAGGGACCCCCAGCAGAACTCCCTGGATATCGACCCTCGGCGGCCAGGAAAATGGCTGCCCCGGATCAGCTACCTCTCCACCATCCAGGATCGCAACAACTCGGACCTCCGCCCCTTCGCGCGCTCCGGCGGAAAACTGCTTCTCCTGCACGGTGCCGCGGACGAGCTGGTCTCCCACCGCTCGACGAACGACTATTACCAGCGGGTGCTCGACACGGTAGGACCCCGGCAGACGCGGGAATTCATGCGGTACTACCTCGTGCCGGGCGCGAATCACGCCAACGTCGGCGCGCCGGCGTTCGCCGCCAACTGGGACTCGCTCTCCGCCCTCGAACGCTGGGTCGAGAAGGGACAGCCGCCGGTCGAGCCGGTGGCTGTGGACGCCAGGAGCGGCCGGACCCGCCCGCTCTGCGAGTACCCGAGCTGGCCGAAGTACCGCTCCGGCGATCCCGACAGCGCCCAGAGCTTCGTGTGTGTGCGTTGACGTCGGCCCAGGACGCGCCATGGCCGGGAGGGAATCGGACGAGGCCCGATCGGCCACGGCGCGACCGGGCACGGGCGCCGCGCGGTCCAGGTTGACAAGGGGTTCGGTGACCAGCCGCGGCGCGGAGCCGCGCGAACCGTGTGACTGAGAAGGGACTGACATGCCTCGACCGCCAGCGCTGCTCCCCGCCCGAGGGAGTGCAGCCGAGTCGACAACAGGATCGGGTGCCCGCGCCCGGCCACCCGTGCGCGGGGCGCAGGACGTGGATTCGCCGGTGCTCCGACAGAGCACGGTTCAGGACATCTCCGCTCCGGCACGTCCGGTACGCACCACCGGTGGCTGCCGACGTGCGACGTCCACCACCGGTGCGGCCGCGGGTGTCCGGCCGCAGCCGACCCGGAGCCCGCAGACCACCTGGAAGGAAGCCGGGTGACGACGAACGGTCGGGTGGCGCTGCGCACGCAGGCCCTGACAAAGGTGTTCCGCGGCTTTCGCGCGGTCGACTCGGTGGACCTGGCGGTTCGCGAGGGCAGCGTGCACGCGCTGGTGGGTCCCAACGGTGCCGGCAAGACCACGTTGTTCAACCTCCTGACCGGCTTCGTGTCCCCGACGTCCGGGACGATCACGGTGTTCGACGAGGACGTCACCGGTCAACAGCCCGAGCAGGTCGCGCGCCGCGGCGTGGCCAGGTCGTTCCAGATCACCAGCCTCTTCGAGACGCTGACGAGCCGCGAGCACGTGGAGCTCGCTCTCCAGGGCCTCACCAGGCAGGGGTTCCGGTTCTGGCGGTCGGAGAAGCTGCTCGGCAGGAATGGCGCCCGGGTGGACGAACTGCTCGCGCAGGTGGGGCTGACGGCGCTGGCGGAGAAGCCGGTCGGACTGCTCGCCTACGGGCAGAAGCGGGCGCTGGAGCTGGCGCTGGTGCTGGCACTGGATCCACGGGTGATGCTGCTCGACGAGCCGACGGCCGGGATGGGCATCGAGGACGTCGACCGCACCATCGAGCTGGTCCGGCGCATCGCGGTCGGCCGCACCGTCGTGTTCGTCGACCACAACATGCACGTGGTCGGCAGCCTGGCCGACCGGGTGACGGTGCTGCAGCAGGGCAAGGTCCTCGCCGAGGGTGCCTACGACGAGGTCCGCAACGACGATCGGGTGATCACCGCTTACCTGGGCGAGGCTGAGCATGCTTGAGGTCAACGGTCTGAAGGCGTGGTACGGCGAGGCGCAGGCGCTGCACGAGGTGAGCGTACGGGTGGGGGAGGGCGAGGTCGTCACCCTGGTCGGACGCAACGGCGCCGGCAAGACCACCCTGGTGCGGTGCCTGATCGGTCTGCACCGGCAGGTCGGCGGCACCGTCTCGTTCCTCGGCCGCGACGTCACCCGTATGCCGGCCCACCAGCGGGCCCGCGCCGGCATGGGCTGGGTGCAGGACGACCGCGGCATCTACGCGAGCCTCACCGTGGAGGAGAACCTGCTGCTCCCGCCCAAGGTCTCCGAGCGGGCATGGACGCTCAAGCGGGTCTACGAGGCGTTCCCGGAGCTCGCCGACCGTCGCAGGGCGGCGGGCACCACGCTGTCGGGCGGGGAGCAGCAGATGCTGGCCATCGCCAGGGTGCTCCGTACCGGTGCCCGTCTGCTGCTGATGGACGAGCCCTCCGAGGGTCTGGCCCCGGTGGTCGTGGCCCGGATCCGGGAGATCATCCACCAGATCAAGGCCACCGGCGTCAGCGTGCTGCTCATCGAGCAGAACGTCAAGTTCGCGGCGACCGTGGCTGACCGGCACTACCTGCTCAGCCAGGGCCGCATCGTCGAGACCCTCGACAACTCCGACTTCCGGCGGCGCGAGGGCGAACTCCTCAAGCACCTCGGCATCTGACCGGTCCACCAGGCGACGCGACACATCCGACACGACACGAGGAGAACCACCATGAAGAAGAAACTGGTTCGGGCCGGTGCCGCGGCCATGACGGGGGTGCTGCTGCTGGGCGCCTGCGGTCAGGGCGGTCCAGGAGGATCGGGTGGTGATTTCACGGACGGCAAGCTGGTTCTCGCGGTGCTCAACGACCAGTCCGGCATCTACAAGGACGCGTCGGGGCCCAACTCCGTCAAGGCGGTCAAGATGGCGGTGGCCGACTACAAGAAGAAGTACGGCGACCAGGCGGTCGTCGACGACATCGAGGTGACCTCAACCGACCACCAGAACAAGCCGGACATCGCCAACACCAAGGCGAAGGAGCTGTACGAGCGCGGGGGCGCGGACATCATCCTCGACGTGCCGACCTCGTCCGCCGCCCTGGCCGTCGCCAACCAGGCGAAGACCCACAAGAAGCTGTTCATCGACGTGAGCGCGGCGACCATGGAACTCGTCGGCGCCCAATGCAACAAGTACACCTTCCAGTGGGCGTACAACACGTACATGCTCGCCAACGGAACCGGCACCACCGTCACCCAGAACGGTGACAAGAACTGGCACATCATCTACCCCGACTACCAGTTCGGCCAGGACATGACCAAGTCCTTCACCGAGGCGATCAAAACGGCGGGCGGCACGGTGCAGGGCACCATTCCGACGCCGTTCCCGAATGACAACTTCGCGACCTTCCTCACCAAGGCCGGCAGCACCAATCCCGACGTGATCGGTACCATGCAGGCGGGCGGCGACCTGATCAACGTGGTCAAGCAGTTCAACGAGTCGGGGTTGAAGGAGCGGGGCATCGACCTGGCCGTCGGACTGATGCTCATCACCGACATCCATTCCCTCGGCGTCGACCAGTTTGCCGGCACGATGTTCACCGACGCCTGGTACTGGAACATGGACGCCGAGTCGCGCGCGTGGGCGGACCGGTTCCGCGACGAGACCGGTACCCGACCGACCTTCGAGCACGCCGGCAACTACTCCGCGGCGCTGCAGTACCTGGAGGCGGTCCAGGCGGCCGGCACCGACGACGCCGACGCGGTCGTCGGCAAACTCGAGGGCAAGAAAATCAATGACGTGTTCCTGCGCAACGGCGAGGTCCGCGCCAAGGACCACCTGGTGATCCACGACGCGTACCTGGCCCGGGTCAAGGAGCCGTCGGAGGTGAAGGAGGAGTGGGACTACGAGGAAATCGTGACCACGATCCCCGCGGCGAAGGCATTCCCTCCCGTCGAGGCGTCCACCTGCTCGATGTGAGCGGGGCGGTCCGGTTTTCCACGCCCCGGGTGCCTCTCGGCACCCAGGGCCAGCACCGGGAAAGGAACCCATGAACGCAGTGCTGCAGTACGCCGTACAGGGCCTGGCGGCCGGCAGCTTCTACGCGCTGGCCGCCCTGGGCCTGGCGATCATCTTCGGCGTCCTGGGCGTGGTGAACTTCGCCCACGGCGCGTTCTACATGCTCGGCGCGGTCACCGCGGCCGTCCTGCTCGACACCCTCAACCTCACGCTGTGGTGGTCGCTGCTGGTGGTGCCGGTGCTGATGTTCGTCTTCGGCGTGGTGGTGGAGCGGTTGCTCGTGCAGTGGCTGCTCCGGCTCGACCCCCTCTACAACTTCCTGCTCACCTTCGGCCTCACGCTGGTCCTCGTCGAGTTGGTCAAGCAGAGGTACGGCGTTTCCGGGCTGCCCTACAAGCCTCCGGCGGCGTTGCAGGGACGCGTCGACCTGGCCGGCGTCGTGCTGCCGCGCTACCAACTGTTCGTGTTCCTGTTCTCCGTGGCGATCTGTGTGCTCGTCTGGCTGGTGATGACGCGGACCAGGGTTGGCATGATCGTCCGGGCGTCGACCGAGAGGCCCGAGCTCGCCCGTGCCCTGGGCATCAACGTCGGCCGCTGGGTGACCCCGGTCTTCGGCTTCGGCGTCGCGCTCGCCGGCCTGGCCGGTGTGCTCGCCGCACCGTTCCGCGCGATCACGGCGGACATGGGGAACAACTTCGCGATCATCCTGTTCGCGGTCGTGGTCATCGGGGGGCTCGGTTCGATCGTCGGCGCCGTGGTCGCGGGCTTCATGGTGGGCCTGGTGGAGGCGTTCGGCCAGGCCTACGCCCCGACGTTCGCGCAGATCCTGATCTTCGTCCTGATGGCCCTGATCATCCTGGTCCGCCCCGCCGGATTGTTCGGACGCAAGGAGGCGACGGCATGACCCAGTCCGTGGTTACCCAGGCCCCGGCCGCCGGGGAACACCCGGCCGTCACGGCGGGCGGCCCGAGGCTGCGCGGGGTGCTGCTGGCCGTCGGCCTGGTGGCGGCGTTGGCGCTGCCATGGTTCGTCTATCCGCCGGTGGCGATGGACATCGTCGCGATGGCGCTGTTCGCGATCGCCCTGGACATCCTGCTCGGCTACACCGGCCTGCTGTCCTTCGGACACGCGGCGTTCTGGGGCAGCTCGGCCTATGTGACGGGCCTGATCGCGACGCACTACGGGGCGCCGTTCCCCGTGGCCGTCGTCGGCGGCGCACTGTTCGCGATGGTCCTGGCCCTTCCCGCCGGGTATCTGTCGGTGCGCCGGTCCGGGATCTACTTCGCGATGGTGACCCTGGCCTTCGCGCAGATGGTCTACTTCGTCGGGTACCAGTGGAGCGGCCTGACCGGCGGCGAGAACGGGCTGCAGGGCGTACCCCGGGAGTTCTTCGGCATCGAGCTGGTGGAGACCGACTCGTTCTACTTCTACTACGCGGCCCTGCCGATCCTTCTGCTCGGCATGTGGGCAGCCTGGCGGATCGTGCACTCGCCGTTCGGACGGGTCCTGGTGTCGATCCGCGACAACCCCCAGCGCGCCCGGGCGCTCGGCTACGAGGTGGACAAGTACAAGGTCATCGCCTTCGTGCTCTCCGCCGGGTTGACCGGGCTGGCCGGCGGTGTGTTCGCCATCAACCACGGTTTCGTCGCGCTGACCGAACTCCACTGGAGCACCTCCGGCGAGGTCGTGCTGATGACGGTGCTGGGCGGCATCGGCACGCTGTGGGGAGGGATTTTGGGCGCGTTCCTGGCCGTGATGCTCGCCGACTATCTCGCCTCGTCCGGCTTCGACGGCATCGACCTGGTCACCGGCTCGGTCTTCGTCCTCGTGGTGCTGCTGTTCCGCCGTGGGATCTGGGGTACCGTTCGTCATCAATGGCTGGCCCGGCAGCAGCGCCGTACGTTGTCGCGCCGGACCTCGGCCGGTGCTGACCCGGCGGAGCGCGGGCCGTGAGCCGCTGCGGGCGGGGCGCAGGATCAGAGAGTTCGGCAAACCTCACGATGCGCGGGAACTGCACTTCGCGCAACACCAGATCAGGAGAGGGCACCTGTCGGTGACTTCGCGGAGAATACTCGAGACCAAGTACCGGATCTCGGAAACGGCGATGGCCTTGTTCCTCGAGGAGGGGTACGCCAATGTAACTGTCGAAGCCGTCGCGGAGGCATCCAGCGTGTCCCGCCGCACCGTTTTCCGGCACTTCGAGAGCAAGGACGAGCTTGCGTTCCCGGACCACACCGAACGCATCAGGCTGGTCGAGCGATGCCTCGTCGAATCCGCCCCGGACACGGATCCGGTAGAGGCTGTCATCGCGGCCACGGAGGAGTCGTTGCGCGATTTCCTCAGTCGGCCTGAACTTGTCCTCCGGCGGTACAAACTGACCCGGGTCGTTCCCGAGCTACGGAAGCGGGAGGTCATCGAGCACGAGCGGTACGTGGCGCTCACACGTTCGTTCCTGCGTGATCATCTCCCCGCCGACGCTCCGCCTTTCCAGTCGATGGCTCTCGCGGCCCTGATCGACGCGATCCACCGATCCGCGCTCGGAAACTGGGTACGCGGCGGAGGCCGGACCGACGCCGTCGCCGAGTTGAAGGCGGGCATGGAATGGGTCCGCCGCCTCATGGCCCACCAGTCGACCTTCTCCGCCTCGCCGCTGCTCCTCGCGTCGCTCCCGGACACGCCGCACACCCGCCGCGTCCTGACCTCGTTGCGGGACGCGGCGGAGGAGGTGCTCTAGTCATGGCGGACCGGATCGTCACTGAGTACCGCGCGACCCGCGCCGGGGAAGGACGCCCGGGTCAGCAGGGTCCGGGCGGGCCGCATCGACACCACGGACATGCTCGTCGGCCGTCACCTGGGCCGGTGGGGAGGAGCAGGAGTTGCCGAACCTGACGTTCGACTTCACGGGAAGAACGGCGATCGTGACCGGAGCGGCGCGAGGCCTCGGCCTCGAGTTCGCCCGCCTCTTCCACCGATCCGGGGCGATGGTGTTCCTGGTCGACGCCGACGCCGACGCGGTCGTGCTGGCGGCGGACGAGTTGGGCGCGGTCGGCGTCGCCTGTGACGTCACCAGCACCGAGGCCGTCGAAGCCCTGGTGAACCTGGCGGTCGCGGAGACCGGCCGGCTGGACGTCATCGTCAACAACGCCGGCATTCTCCGGGACCGTCGACTGTGGAAGCTGTCGGACCAGGACTGGGCCGAGGTGCTGGACGTCCACGTGGGCGGAACCTTCCGGCTGACCCGCGCCGCGGTTCCGGTGTTCCGGGAGCAGCGGTACGGCAGGGTCATCAACGTGACCTCGTACACCGGCCTGCGCGGCAACATCGGGCAGGCGAACTATGGTGCCGCCAAGGCGGGGATCATCGGCTTCACCAAGACCGCGGCGAAGGAACTCGCGGCGTTCGGCGTCACCGTCAACGCCATCTCGCCCAACGCCGAGACGCGCATGATCAGCTCGATTCCCGAGGAGAAGCGCCAGGAACTCGCCGCCGCCATCCCACTCGGCCGGTTCGCGGCGCCCAGCGAAATGGCCGCGGCCACCGCCTTCCTCGCCTCCGAGGAGGCCGGGTACATCACCGGAGTCGTTCTTCCCGTGGACGGAGGAATTTCGATATGACCAGGTCGGACCAGCAGATCGTGATCGTCAACGGGGCCCGTACGCCGATAGGCAGGTACGGTGGGGCGTTCAAGAACACGCCCGCGCACGAGCTGGGGGCGGTCGCCGCCAAGGCGGCGCTGGCGCGCTCGGCGGTACCGGCCGACGCCATCGGGGAAGTCGTGATGGGCTGCGTCGGCCAGGTCGGTCCCGACGCGTACAACGCTCGTCGGGTCGCCGTCGCCGCCGGGCTTCCGGTGTCCACACCCGCCTACACCGTCAACCGGCTGTGCGGGTCCGGCCTCCAGGCCATCTGGTCCGCGGCCATGGAGATGCGCTGGAACGACGTCAAGTTCACCCTCGCCGGCGGTGACGAATCCATGACCCGGATGCCCTTCTACGACTTCGGGGCACGCGCCGGCTACAAGCTGGGCGACCGTGCCCTGGTGGACGGCACCATGCTCATGCTCACCGACCCGTTCCACCACGTCCAGATGGGGCTGACAGCGGAAAACGTCGCCGGACGCTACGGGATCTCCCGTACTGACCAGGACGAGTTCGCCGCCGAGTCGCAACGCCGCGCCGCGACACCGGCGGCCCGGGCGGCGTTCGCCGAGGAGATCGTGCCGGTCAGCACCGGCGGACGCCACAGCGTCGAGGTGACGGTTGACGAGCACCCGAGGCCCGAGACGACCGTGGAGGCGCTGGCCCGCCTCCGCCCGGCCTTCACGGAGGGTGGGACAGTCACCGCCGGAAACGCCGCGGGCATCAACGACGGTGCGGCCGCCGTCGTGCTCGCCACCCGGTCCGCCGCGGCCGAACACGGGCTGACCCCCCTGGTGGCCGTCGAGGCGGTCGCCACGGGTGCGTTGGACCCGGACATCATGGGCTACGCCCCGGTGGTCGCGCTCCGTAGGCTGTTCGAACAGACGGGCACGACACCCGACGACATCGACGCCATCGAGTGCAACGAGGCGTTCGCGGCCCAGGCGGTCGCCGTGATCCGCGACGCCAAACTCGATCCGGACAAGGTCAATCCCTACGGGGGTGCCATCGCGCTCGGTCATCCCGTCGGCGCGACCGGTGCGATCCTCGCACTCCGGCTGGCCAAGCACCTGGTCCGGCACGACCTGGAGCTCGGCGTGGTCACCATGTGCATCGGTGGCGGCCAGGCACTGGCCGCCCTCTTCCGGCGGGTGTGACGCGGGCGATCTCGTCTCGGCGGTGGGGGCGACACGACGCCGGCACCGACTCCGAGCAGGTTGACCAAGCGTGGTGACCAGGTCGAACGTGGCTTGGACCCGGGCCTGAACACCGTCGCGGGCGGCGGCGGCGAGGTGTCGATCGTGGGGCGGATGTTGGATCTTGCGCGGTAGGGCGGGACGCGGCAGTATGCAGGAAAGCGCTTGCCCAACGGAGGGTGATGCGAGATGGAGAACAAAGTGCGAAAAACACTACGTAAACTCGTACCCTTGCCCCTGACGCTGGCCGTGAGCCTGTCCCTGGTCGGCCTCACCTCTCCGGCCGCGAGCGCTGCCCCCGCGTCCGGTGCGCGCCAGATGGAGTACCTGACCCGCGGCCTGGTCGCCGCCCAGACGCCGGACGGCATCTTCCTGAGCTGGCGCTTCCTGGGCAACGAACCCGACGGCATCTCCTGGAACGTCTACCGCAGAGACGGTGACGCGGAGTTCGTGAAGATCGCCACGATCGCACCCAGGGACGTGCAGCCCGAGAGCGACTACGACACGAACCCCGGCATCGTGAAAGAGGACGTCACCCCGTCCAACTACACCGACCCGGACGGCGTCCTCACCTCCACCTACCAGGTCGCTCCGGTCGTCGCCGGCGTCGAGGGCGAGCGGCAGGGCATGAGCGTGCCCATGCTGTCCGCCCTGCCCGGCCAGGCGGGCCAGGCCAATCGGGGCGCGGCGAGTTACATCCCGCTCAAGCCCGCGCCGGCTCCCGTACCGCTCGTGCACTTCACCTACCGGGAACAGCGGTTCGGTCCGGGCACCAACCTGAACGCGGCCGACATGGTCGTCCCGGGTACCGGAAACCAGAACTGGTACGTCGTCGACATGGACCTGCTGCGAGGGTTCCGGGTCGCGTACGACGATCAGGCGACCGTGACCCAGGAGCAGCTCGACGGCTGGGTCGCCAAGCTCAACGAGTACAACACGACACCGAACGCTCTCGGCGACGCCACCTACACCAGCGCTCGGCCGCTGACCAACTCCCTGGTGGACGGCAAGATCACAAAGGTGCTCTACGACGAGCTGGAAGCCGAGTTCATCAAGTACGTGGAGAACCTGGACGCCGGCACCACACTGCCCTACGCGAAGACCAGCGCCGGCGCGGTGTACACGTCACAGAGCAGCGCCTACTCCACGCACGACATGACGGTGGGCGACTTCGACGGCGACGGTGAGTACGAGATCGTCGTCAAGTGGCGCAGCACCCAGCAGGACCCGATGTACTCCGAGCCGATCTTCAACGGCAGTAACACCACGACCGCCCCCGAGTACGTCGACGCGTACAAGCTGGACGGCACCATGCTGTTCCGGATCGACATGGGCTACAACGTCCGAGCCGGCAACGACCACGAGACCACCCTGTTCGCCGAGGACTTCGACGGTGACGGCAAGGCCGAGCTGATGCTCAAGACCGCGCTGGGCACCCGGATCGGCAACTGGGACGAGGCGTCGCAGTCCGTCGTCTATCCGGACACCCTCGACACGGTCGTGGGCGGCGAGGACGGCCTGCACGCGACCACGGACAAGTTCAAGGAGTACTTCACCAACGGCGACACCGGTGCTCTCGACACCTACTGGTCGCTGCTGAACAGCTTCGCCATCAGCTACCGCAGCCCGGTGGCCGGAAACGGCAACGACGGCGTCAACGATCCGGCCGTCAAGCGGTGGATCAAGACGTACCACGTCGGTCCGATCGGACCCGCCAAGGACGACCAGGAGTTCTTCTCGGCCTTCGAGTGGGACGCCGCCGCCGGCAAGGGCGTGCTCATGGACAGCGCCCGGTATCCGTTCCCCTACCGGGGCAGCGTCGACGGCGACAACTGGGCCATGACGCCGGCCACCCAGCGCGGCAACTTCTCCTACCTGGCCTTCCCCGGCCCCGGCGCCGGCAGCGGCCCCGCCGACTACAAGTCGCAGATGATGGCCCCGTCGGAAGCCTACTGGCTGGAGAAGCCCTGGAAGGCGGCCTCGTGGGGCGACGCCCAGGGCAACCGTGCCAACCGCTACCTCGGCGTCGTGGCGACCCTGGACGGCAAGCACAAGTACGCGGTCTCCCAGCGCGGCTACTACGCGCGGACCACGTTCGCCGCCTTCAACATCGTCGACGGCAAGGTCAGGCTGAAGGCCGGCTTCGACTCGGCCGACCCGCAGTACTGGTCGCTGGGCGGCACCGCCTACGACTACCAGAACCGTGGCAACCACTTCACCGACTCCGCCGACCTCGACGGCGACGGCCGGGACGAGATCGTGATGAAGGCCATGGTCCTCGGCCTCAACGCCGACGGCACGAAGATCCTGCCCAAGGTGATCAACGGCGACACCATGCCGACGATCGAGGGGCAGAACAGCGTCCCGCCGGTGGCCAACAGCTTCGAGTTCGCCACCGACGCGGTCCGGAACAACCCGCTGAACACGTGGGCACCGCTGCGCCACGGCGACCGCAGCGCGCTGCTTCCGGTCGACAAGGACAACAACATCCGCGTCTGGTCCGGCAGCGAGGAGAACCTGTTCGACGACATCCGTACCGGCAGGCAACACGGCTGGCTGCCCGGTCCGGAGGCCCACGATCCGTTGAAGGGCATGCGGCGCGACGACCAGGGCGAGGTCATCCGGGAAAACTCGATGATCTTCGGCGTCTACGCCGGTACCGACGCCGAGGGCGCGGTGGCCGGCAACTTCTCCAACCGCTGGCCCGGCGCGCAGGGATTCTCCCAGAACGGTGCCCGGAGCATGCTCACCGGTGAGCTGCTGAACGGCAGCAACAACCTGCGCAGCGGCCAGTACGCCATCTGGTTCGGCGGCGGCCTGACGGCCATGGCCGTCAGCGGCGCCACCATCAGCACGGTCGACGACCTGACCTTCGCGCCCACCCCGTACCTGGCGACCGGCATGACGTCGACCGGCAACAAGAGCACCCCCACGCTCAAGGCCGACCTGCTGGGCGACTGGCGCGAGGAACTCGTCCTGCGGGCCAGCGACAACCGTCTGGCCATCGTCACGACCCTGTCTCCGACCGAGTACGGCATCCGGACGCTGATGCACGACCCGATGTACCGCAACGGCGTGGCGAACAAGAACACCGGATACGACCAGTTCGGTTTCGCCAGCTTCTACCTGGGCGACGAGGCGAAACTGCCGTCGATGAGGACCGACATCGTCGTCCCGACCGGACCCGACAGGACCGGTCCGACGATCACGGTGAAGCCGGAGTCGAAGGGGAGGGACGGGGTCTACCGCAAGGTCTCCTTCAAACTGTTCGATGCCGGCAAGGTCGACAGGCTCACCCTGAACGGGGTCGAGAAGGACCTGACCGACAACACCTACTCCGATCTCAACGGGGTCGAGCCGGGCACGTTCGGCGGCAAGGCCGGTGGCAACGAGCTGAAGGTGTACGACGTGGCGGGCAATGTCACGACGCTGACCTTCGTACTGGACGCCACGGGCCCGACGGTGACCGTGAAGGACGGCGCGACGGAGACGGTCGGCACGGCCGCGACCGGGTACGAGCTGGTGTCGTTCAAGCTGTTCGACGAGCACAAGGTCGACAGGCTCACCCTGAACGGGGTCGAGAAGGACCTGACCGACAACACCTACTCCGATCTCAACGGGGTGAAGCCCGGTGTCTCTGGCGCGGCGCTCGGGGCGAACGAACTGAGGGTGTACGACGTGGCGGGCAACGTCACGACCGTGACCTTCACGCTGGTCGGGCCGAAGCCGGCGGTACCGGCCTGGGACTCGAAGAAGGCGTACAAGAGCGGCGACCAGGTGTCCTACCACGGGGCGATCTACATCGCCCAGTGGTGGACGCAGAACGAGAAGCCGGGTAGCTCGGCGACCGGCTCGTGGACCGAGCAGGGGGCTCTCGTCCCGGCGGCCGGAGCCGATGTCCGGGCCTGGACCGCGTCCTGGGTCTACACCGGCGGCGAGACGGTCGCGTACAACGGTCACACCTGGAAGGCCAGGTGGTGGTCCCGGAACCAGCAGCCGGGCGATCCGAACGGTCCGTGGCAGGACCTCGGCACGTACTGACAGCTGACGCCAGGGGAGGGCCGGTCCGCGAGGGCCGGCCCTCCCTGCTGTGCGCGGCCACCGCTGCCGTAGTCCTCCGGTCAGGGCCGGAGCCAGCGGTCGAACCAGGCGCGGGTCCGTCGCATGACGTCGAGTTGGTGGTTGCGTTCCCGGATCGAGTGCCCTTCCCTGGGGTAGATCACGAACTCGTGCTCGACGCCGAAGTGGCGCAGCGACCGGTGGAGGTACACGGCCTGTCCGAGCGGGACGTTGGTGTCCTCGGCGCCGTGCAGGATGAGCACCGGGGTGCGGATGCGGCTGGCGAAGGAGATCGGACTGACCGCGTCATGGGGGTGCGGGCCGATGCCGGACCAGCCGGTGCTGCCGCCGAGCGCGGCTTCGAACTGGCCGTTCTCCCCGGTCGCGGCGAGCATGCCCCAGTCGATGACGCCGGCGCCGACCAGCGCGGCACGGAACCGTTCGGTCTGGCCGACGGCCCAGGCGGACATGAACCCACCGTGGCTCCAGCCGGCGATGCCCAGCCGATCGGGGTCGGCGATGCCCTCGGTGATGAGCAGGTCGATGCCGGTCTGGATGTCGCTCCACTCTTCCTGACCGACCCGGCCGGCGACACTGGCGGCGAACTGGTGGCCCCGTCCCTGCCCGCCGCGGGGGTTGGGCAGGAACACCGCGTAGCCGGCGGTGGCCAGCCACTGTGCGCTGGGAAACCAGAACAGCTGGCAACGGTCGGCGTAGCGGTCGTACGGGCCGCCGTGCACGATGGTGACCAGCGGAAACGGGCCGTCGGACGCGGTTTGTCCGACCGGGAGTACGAGCAGGCCGTCCAGCTCCAGGCCGTCGGCGGCACGGTACGCCAGCGGTTGCTGGGTGCCGAGCGTGATGCCGTCCAGTTCCGGGCGGGTGTCAGTGATCCTCCGCAGTGGCCCGGTCGGTGGCCCGAGGTGGACGTTGGCGGGCTGACAACGGCTGCCGGTCAGTACCGCGAGGTGGTCGCCACCGCGCGTGGTGGTGAGGTTGTCGAGGCGTCCCGGGTGCTGTGACAGGGTCGTCGGGCCGGTGGGGTCGAGTCGGGCCAGGGTCGTGTTGAGACCGTCGGCGAAGACAACCAGCGGGGCGGTGTCGGTCTGCACCAGTTCGGTGGGGCACATCGGCAGACCGGTGGTGCGGTTGCGCAGGACTCGGCTGGCCAGGGCCAGGTCGAACACGGCGGTGCCGGCGTGGAGAACCGGTGGGGTGAGTGCGAGGTAACCGAGGTGCCAACCGTCCTCCGCCGGCCACCAGGCCAGCGAGTGTGCGTCGGCCGCGACCGGTCCGAGCTCCTCCACGGTCCCGGTGCTGGGGTCGAACAGGTGCAGCCGGCCGGTACGGGGGCCGTGGTCGTTGTCGGCGCTGGCCTGGGTGAGTACGGCGAGCGGCCCGCCGTCCGGCCGTTGCCGCAGTTCCACGACGTGCCGGTCGTCGAACACGTCCGGCGTGGTGATCCGGCCGGTGGGCAGGTCGAGCAGGCGCATCCGGGCGCGCGGTTCGCGCTCGCCGACGACAACGGCGTCATCTCGGTCCCGGGCGCGGCGCGCGTCCTGCTCGGTGGGTTCGTCCTCGGCCAGCAGGGCGATCCGGCCGGGGTCGACGAGTGGCAGGTGGTCGATGATGCCGGTACGCCAACCGGTCAACACGGTCACCGTGGCATCGGCGAGGGTGAACCGGTGCAGCTGCGGGATACCGCGCTCGGCGCGGTCGGAGAGGAAGAACAGTGTGCCCGAGTCCGCGGACCAGCGTGGCCGGGACTCCGTGGCGGTGTCGGTGGTCGCCCGGCGCGCCTCGCCGTCGCCATCGGTGTCGGTGAGCCAGACCTCGGTGTCGAGGTGGTCACCGATCCGGCTCGTGGGAGCGAGAACGTAACAGAGCAGGTGCCCGTTTGGGGCGAGAGCGGGGGTCTGCGGGGCGCGACCATCAACCACGAGTTCGGCGGTCAGACCTGTCATGCGACCAGTCTGCCAACCCCGCCCGCGGGCTACGCGTTCGAAGCGCGCAGGTTGACCCGGTGCTGTTCGGCCTGGACGCGCTGTTGAGCGGCAGGGTCAGTCGGCCACCGGCACGGCGGCATCCGCTGCGGGCTGGCGGCGGTGCAACACCAGCATGGTGGCCAGGCCGGCGAGCAGACCCCAGAACGCGGCGCCGATGCCGAGTACGGCAACGCCCGATGCGGTGACCACGAACGTCACCACCGCGGGCAGCAGCATGGCCGGCTCGGAGACGGCGTTGCCCAGTGACGAGCCGAGAGCGGGCAGCAGGGCCAGGCCGGCGACGGCGATCACCAGCACCGGCGGTGAGAGCAGTACGAGCGCGGTCGCCACGCCGGCCGCGAGCCCGAGCAGCACCTGGCCGCCCGCCAGGGCCAGGGTGGCGATCCAGCGCCGGCGCGGGTCGGGGTGCGCCTCGGGGCCGGCGGTCAGGGCGGCGGTGATGGCGGCGAGGTTGACCTGGTGACCGCCGAACGGGGCGCCGGCCGCGCTCACCAGACCGGTGGTGACCAGCGAGGGCCGCAGCGGGGCCTCGTACCCGTAGCTGGACAGGACCGCGGCGCCCGGGACGTTCTGACCGGCCATGGTGACCAGGAAAAGCGGAAGCGCGATACCCACGAGGGCGCTGAGGTCGAAGGTGGGAACGGTCCAGGCCAGGGCAGGTCGCAGGGTGGCGTCGGCGAGGCCCGCGTCCTGCCCGGTCAGGGCGATCGCCGTCACGGCCGCGACCAGCGCGCCCGGCACCGCCCAGCCGCGCGCGTAGCGCAGCAGCACCGCCCAGGTCGCGACGACCGGCACGGCCAGCGCCGGGATCTCCACCAGGGCCCGTACCGGGGCCGTGCACAGCGGCACGAGGATGCCGGCGAGCATCGCCCCGGCGACCGGTCGTGGGATGGCCGCGATCGCGCGCGCCAGCCACGGTACGAGGCCGGCGATCACGGTCAGCGCCGCGCAGACCAGGAAGGCACCGACGGCCGTGGGGAAGCCGCCCGCCACCGGGCCGGCCCCGATCAGCAGGGCCGCGCCCGGCGTGGACCACGCGATGGCGATGGGCATCCGGTAGCGCAGGGCCAGCACCGCGCCCGCGATCCCGATGCCGAGACAGGTGGCCAGCAGCCCCGAGGCGGCCTCGACCGGGCTGGCGCCCACGGCCCGCAGCCCGGCGAGCACCAGGGTGAACGAACTCGCGTAGCCCACGATCGCGCTCAGCAGGCCGGCGACGACCGGTCGTACCCAACCCATCAGCGCCCCTTCCCGCCTGTTCCGTAAACGGAACGGGCAACGGGTGGCACCATACGCAGATGACCAGGCGCGGGACAAGCCCCCAGCACCCGGGGACGGCAGTGGGTCGGCGGCTGCGGGAGCTACGTGAGGCGCGTGGGCTGACCCTCTCCGAACTGGCCCGGGTGGCCGGCGTGGGAAAGGCCACGCTGTCTGGGCTGGAGAACGGCACCCGCGATCCCCGGCTGGAGACCCTCTACGCGATCGCCGCCGCGCTCGGTGTGCCGATGAGCGCGCTGACGCTCGACCGCGGCGCCCCGGCCTCGGCCGCCTCGCCGGTGCGGGGCGAGGCGGTGGTGTCGACACTGCTGGAGGTCTTCGAGGAACCCGCCGCCACCTACGAACTGTTCGCCCTGCGTATCGTCGTCGGCGTCGAACAGGCCTCGCCCGCCCACCCCGCCGGCGTGACCGAGCACCTGACCGTCTTCCGTGGCCAGGCCCGGGTCGGTCCGGTCGGCGCGCCCCTCTCGGCGGGCCCGGGAGAGCACGTCTCCTGGGCCGCTGACACCCCGCACCTCTACGCCACCGTCGGCCCGGAAGAGGTCGAGGCGAGCCTGCTGATCCGCACTCCCCGCCGCTGATCGAGATCAGAGGTCGAGGGCGATCTGCTCGGCAGGATCCCGACACCCCGCGGCCGCACACGCCCGTCGCCCGGGCCCGCAGGTGGCCGCACGGACGGAACGTCACGCCGTCGCCGAGGCCGCGTCAGCTGTCCGCGTCGGGAGGTCGCTTCGGCCAAGCGGTCAGGGACGTACCGGGTACCGGAGCGCGGTGCGCAACTGATCGTGCAGGTTGGCGTTGGAGTACAGGCCACCGCCCTGATCGCCGGCACGTCCTCCGGTCCGGTCGGTGAAACGGCCGCCCGCTTCCTCAACGAGGAGGATCCATGGCGCGTGGTCCCAGATGTGGTACCGCTCGACCAGGAAGGCATCGGTTTCGCCACGAACAAGCTCGACGAGGGGGAGCGGGCTCGCCGGTGCCCGACCCCCACTTCGGGGGAGACGGGCCCGGGACGCGTCGTCCAGAGCGTCGAGCCGAGCATCCGCCAACGTCGAGGTGGTGCTGACTTCGAGGCGCTTCGCTTCGGCCTCCTCGCGTGGCCAGGACGACTCGAAGGCACCGCCGCCTCGGGTCGCCCACCAGCAGCGTCGTAGCGCGGGTGCGGTGACGACCGCGATCTCGGTACGCCCGGCAACCTCCAGCGCGAGGTGAACGCGCCAGTTCGGGTCGCGCCGGCTGAAGAACGACGTACCGTCCACCGGGTCGATGATCCAGACCCGGTCGGACTCACCGAGTCGGCCGAGTTCCTCGCCGAGGAGCGCATCTCCTGGCCTCGCGGCAGCCAACGTCTCGCGGAACAACCGCTCGACCGCCCGGTCGGCTTCGGTGACCGGTGTGCCGTCGGCCTTCAGCGTTGCCGGAACGCCAGACTCGAAGTAGGCGAGCGCGAGGTTCGCCGCCAGATCCGACGTGTCGAACGCGAGTTGCAAGTCCTGAGCGCTGCCCACGACCGACGACGCTAGCAGCCCGGTCAGCGGTGACCCGCGTCAGTTCCGGTGACTGGGTCGGCCACGCGGATCTGCCGTCGACGGTTCGGCACCCCGGCCCAGCAGCGTGGTCATGCCTCACCGTCCCGGGCGGACGACGACAGTACGCCGGGCCGGGCGTCGTACTGACGCGGCTTCCCGGCGCGGGTGGCCGGTAGGCGCGACCGGGGTGGCGGTGCTGCCGGCCGCCGTACCGACGGACGGCGTGAACCGTCGGCGGTTCGCCGGGCGTCGGAGCTGGTACCCGGAGACTGGTTCCTCGGGAATTGGCCGACTGTCTGTCACATAGGATCCGGCGACCACATCCCCGGAGCTGGAGGAGCCTGTCGTGACGCGCTCGGCGACGTTCCTGCTGGAGTGCCTGCTCGGGGCCGGGATGCGCGACGTCGTCGCAGTGGAGCCGGCGACGGGTGGGGTCGCGGCGCTCGCGGGCATAGCCACCCGCCGGGGTGGCCCGCCGGTGTTCGTCAAGGCCTTCGCCGACCCGCCGGCCGACGACGTCTTCGTCGCGGAGGCCGAAGGGTTGGCCGCCCTGCGCCAGCTCGGCGGCGTGGTGACACCCGAGGTGGTCCTGGCGGACCGGGACCTGCTGGTGTTGTCGCTGCTGCGGCCGAGGCCGCACAGCGAGACCTTCTGGGAGCAGTTCGCGCACGTGCTGGCCCGCCTGCACACGAGCACGACCCAGCCCCGCTTCGGATGGCACCGTGACAACTGGTTGGGCCGCCGCCGGCAGGTCAACACCTGGGAAGACGACGGCTTCGCCTTCTTCGCACAGCACCGACTGCTTCGGTGGCTCGGCGAGCCCCGCGTCGAGGCGGCGCTCGACCCCGGGGACCGGGCGGCGCTGGAGCGGCTGTGTGACCGGCTGCCCGACCTGCTGCCGGACCGGCCGGCCTGCCTGACGCACGGCGACCTGTGGGCACAGAACATTCTGGCTGCTCCGGACGGGCGGCCGGCACTGATCGACCCTGCGGTGTCCTACACGTGGGCCGAGGTCGACCTCGCCCACGTGTGGTCCACCGCGCCCCCGCCCGAGGCACACCGGTTCTTCGAGGTCTACGCGGAGCTGACCTCGCTCGATCGCGACTGGCGGAACCGCATGCCTATTGTCCAACTGCGACAACACCTCGCCGTGCTGGCCCAGTTCGACGACGACTGGGGCGCGGCCGACCAGATCCGTGCCACCCTCGCGCCGTTCCGGACCCGGGGCTGACCAGAGGCCCGACATCCGACTGCGGCTGCCTCGCGAACGGGCGGGGGCTTTGTCGTCGCCGGCCGCCTCGGCGCCGAGCCTCGTCAACCAGGCCGGTGTCGCGTCGCCCGGCCGGCTAACCCGGGTTGCCCCGGCGGGCCGTGCTGAACCGACGTTGGTAGGCGGCGGGGCTGATCGACAGCTTCCGGGCGAAGACCCGTCGCATGCTTTCGTAGCTGGGGAACCCGGCGAGGGTCGCGGCCTGCGTCGCGGTGTGCCCCTGGTCAAGCAGTGCCCTGGCCATGTCGAATCGGATGTTCTCCACGTAGCGGGCCGGTGTCGTCGACAGCTCGTCGTGGAAGAGCCGGGTGAGCTGCCGGGTACTGACGTTGAGGTGCTTGGCGAGTTCACCGAGCGAGTGGCCGCCGCGGGGGTTCGCCGTCACCAGGTCGGTGATCTTGCGGAGCGCCGGCGAGCGGGGCGGCGGTCCTTGCAGCGGTGCCGAGAACTGGGACTGGCCGCCCGCCCGCTGCATGTACACCACCAGGGCGCGGGCGACCTCGCGCGCCAGGTCGGGCCCGTGGTCCTCCTCGACGAGGGCGAGCGCCAGATCGATGCCGGCCGTCACCCCTGCCGACGTGTACGTGGTGCCATCGCGGACGTAGATCGCGTCGGGCTCGACGCGGCAGGTCGGATACCGGGCGGCGAGCTCGTCCGCGACCTTCCAGTGCGTGGTGGCGCGCTTGCCGTCCAGGACGCCGGCGGCGGCGAGGACGAACGCGCCGGTGCAGACCGACGCGACCCGGCCTGCCACAGCCGCCGGTACCCGGGCGGCGTCCGCGAGGTCGGCGGGAACCCGGGTACGCGGATAGAGGTCGGACCCGGCCACCAGGAACGTGTCGGAGGCCGGCTCCGGAGCGACGGCGCCGTCGACCGCGATCCGGATCCCGAGGTTCGACGCGACGTCCGCACCGGTCGGCGACAGCAGTACGATCCGGTAATCGGCGCCGAACCGGTTCGCCTCTTTGAACACCTCCGCGGGACCGGCGACGTCGAGCAACGTCACTCCGTCGTAGACGAGGACCGCGACGCGATGGGTGCCGACATTCACCGGTCCGGTCTCTCCCGAGCCGGATCCGTGCGGTGAGCGGCCGGGCGCCGGCGGTACTGACCGCCGTCGGGTCGGCGGGACAGCGGGCGTGGACACCGCTTATTGGTAGCACGCCATTACCGGGGATGACGGGCCACCGTAAGCGGAGTTGCTCACGTTACCTCTACCGCGTGTGAGCGAACTCTCCGTGGCGCTGGATTCCCCCGAGCCCGAACTCGCGCTGTCCGGATATGAGGGAACCCTGGCCGGACGAAGGCGGCGGCGACGACGATTGGCGGAGAGCATGGAGGTCGGAAAACGGCCCTACACATTTCCCGGAAGGTCACAGATCATGTCAGAGGTCATCGCGGGACTGGAGATTCCTGAGACAGCGGCGGTCGCCGAAGCGACCAGACACATCCAGGAAACGACCAGCCCTCTCATCTACCACCACTCCCGGCGGGTCTTTTTCTTCGCCCTTATTCACGCGAACAAGCTGGGCGTGAAGCCGGATCCGGAGCTGTTGTACGTGGCGTCCATGTTCCACGACTCCGGCCTCCTGACCCCCTTTTCCGACGTCGAGCAGCGCTTCGAGGTCGACGGCGCCGACCACGCGCGCAAGTTCCTCCTGGACCGTGGTTTCCCGACCGCCGCCGCCGAGACCGTCTGGACGGCGATCGCGCTGCACACCACGCCGGGTATCCCGGACCGGATGGCCCCGGAAATCGCGACCATGTACCTCGGTGTCCTGACCGACGTGCTCGGCCTCGGCCTAAACGAACTGGAACACGATCAGCTGAGTGAAATTCTCGCCGTCCATCCACGAGGCGATTTCAAGAACGGGTTTCTGCGGGCCTACGTCGACGGCCTGAAGAACCGCCCCGAAACCACGAACGGCACCGTGAACTCGGACGTGCTCGAGCACTTCGTCCCCGGCTTCAAGCGGGTGACGACGGTCGAGCGTATGGTCGGCTCGCCCTGGCCGAGCTGACGGGCCGGGATCGCCGTTGGTCGCCGGTGTGGCGCAGGGCCTCGTCGCCGGGACCGGGTCGGCTGCTCGCCGCCGGGGGCGGGTCGGCGGCCCGCCCGGGCCGTCATGACAGTCCTCGCGCCGGCCGCTGCCGGCGAGCATTCCGCCCTGCCGGCCGCCGTGCCAAAACCTCGCAATCTCCGCATTTACCCCGAGTTCGTTTGAAAGGATTCGCGCATGCGAGCGATCACCGTGCGAGACCGTGACGCGGGTGTCGGCGGCCTCACCCTGACCGACATGCCCTACCCCACCACGGCGGAGAACGACGTCATCGTGCGCGTGCACGCGGCAGGCTTCACCCCCGGAGAACTCGCCTGGCCGGCAACGTGGGTCGACCGCGCCGGCCGTGACCGGACACCCAGCATCCCCGGGCACGAGCTGTCCGGAGTCGTGGTCGAACTCGGCTACGGCACCACCGGCCTCACCGTGGGCCAGCGGGTGTTCGGACTGACCGACTGGGCCCGCAACGGGTCTCTCGCCGAATACACCGCGGTGGAGGCTCGCAACCTCGCCCCTCTCGCGGCCGACATCGACCACACCGTCGCCGCCGCGCTGCCCATTTCCGGACTGACCGCATGGCAGGGACTGTTCGACCAGGCCCACCTCACGACCGGCCAGAGCGTCCTCATCCACGGGGCCGCGGGCGGCGTCGGCTCGATCGCCGTGCAACTCGCGCGGGAGGCGGGCGCCCGCGTGATCGGCACCGGCCGGGCCGACGACCGTGACGTCGTGCTCGGCCTCGGCGCGCAGGCCTTCCTCGATCTGGACGCCGACGATCTGCGACACGTCGGCGAGGTGGACGTGGTCTTCGACGTCATCGGCGGCAGCATCCTCGAACGATCGGCCGAACTGGTACGCCCGGGCGGCACGCTCGTCACCATCGCCATGCCGCCTACCGTGCAGCCCAAGGAGGGGCGGGCCGTCTTCTTCGTCGTCGAACCTGACCGAGCCCGGCTGACCGACCTCGCCCAGCGCCTCCGGACCGGACGGCTCGACCCGATCGTCGGCGCCGTGCGACCGCTTGCCGAGACGGCCGCCGCGTTCGCCCGGCACCGCCGCACGCCCGGCAAAACGATCATCCAGGTCGCGGACGAACAGGGAACACAGCACTCCTGACCCAGTGTGCGGGCACCAGTGGCGTGCTGGTCGCCGGCACGACTGAGCGTCGTCGGACGCCCCCTGCGACGGAGCGTCGACCGGCCACCGCCGGCAGGGTTTCGCGCCCGGTCAGGTGGCTCGCGAAGGCGCCGGCCGTCGGGCTGTGGTCGTGGGTCAGGGCCGTCTGACGACGCGCCGGGACACGGCACGACGCGGGTGACGCGCCATTTCAACGTACGGCGGAGCACGTGAATGCTCGCGCCGGACTTCCAATCTGACACTGCCGGACCCGGCTGCACATCCGAAATGAGGAGCTTGAATGGCCAAGGTGATAGTTGGGGCGACCCCCTTCCAGGGGCACGTCAGCCCGGTCCTCACCGTCGCGGCGGACCTGGTGGAGCGTGGTCACGAGGTGGTCGTGTACACCGGATCCCGGTTCGAGGAGCGTGCTCTGGCGATCGGGGCGCGGTTCCAGGCGCTGCCGCCGGAGGCCGACCTCGACGACCGGAGGCTGGACACCCTCTTCCCGGTACGGGCCACGCTGCCACCGGGCCCCGCCCAGTTGTCGTTCGACTTCGAGCACTTCTTCCTCGGCCAGCTGCCCGCGCAGGTGCGAGGTCTACGGGCGCTGCTGGCGAGGTTCCCGGCGGATGTGGTGCTCGGCGAGCTCGGGTTCTGGTCGATACCGGTGCTCAGCCTCTCCACAGCGCCGCAGGAACGCCCGACGCTCGTGACGCTGGGCTCGGTTCCCCTGCTGATCCAGAGCGAGGACACCCCCGCGTTCGGCGCCGGCATCCTGCCCACGCCGGGCGAGGAGGCGCGTGCCCGCAACCGGGCCATGAACGCTGAGGTGCGCCGGATCTTCGCCGAGTTGCAGACCTTCGGCGAGGCGACGCTCGAGTCGTTGGGCGTGACACTGCCCGGCTACCTCTTCGACGCGCCTTTCCGTCGTACGGACCACTACCTGCAACTGACCGTGCCCAGCTTCGAGTACCCCCGGAGCGACCTTCCGGCGCACCTACGGTTCGTCGGTACGCTTCCTCCAGCCCCCGGCGGGGACTACGAGGAGCCCGTGTGGTGGCCCGAGCTGTCGGCCGGTCGTCCGGTGGTGGTCGTCACCCAGGGAACCGTCGCCAACACCGACCTGAACGAACTGGTCATCCCGACCGTGCGTGCCCTCGCCGACCTCGACGTCCTCGTGGTGGCCGCCACCGTACGCGAGGACGGGCCGGACCTGGTACGCCGGGCCCTGGTCGACGTGCCGGACAACGTGCGGCTGGCCGGCTTCGTACCGTTCGACCGGTTGCTGCCGCACGCCGACGCGTTGGTCACCAACGGCGGTTACGGCGGTGTGCAGACCGCCCTGTACCACGGGGTGCCGCTGGTGGTCGCCGGTGCCAGCGAGGACAAGCCGGAGGTGGCCGCCCGCGTCGAGTGGAGCGGCACCGGGGTCAACCTGCGCACCGGCACGCCGGCGGTGGCCGAGTTGCGTGCCGCGGTGCGGACGGTGCTGCACGACCCGGGCTACCGGTCGCGGGCCGGGATCATCGCCAAGGAGATCGGCCAGTACGACCCGTTCGAGTCGATCGCCGAGATCGTCGATGAGGCCGCCGGGTAGTCTCCGGCGGGTGAAGGAGACCGTGACCTATCTGGAGATGAGGGCCCGCGAGCGGTTCACCCCGGCCGACCCGGTGCCTGGCCTGGCGCTGGAACCCCTGGACCGGAACTCACCGCTGGTTGTCGAGCTACAGGTCAGGATCGGCACTCCGCATGGATGGAGGTGCGCGAGCCGCACCGCGCAGGAGTGGACCGCCTGGTTCGCGGAACATCCGGACCGGGTGTTCTGGCTGCTGTCGTTCGACGGTGAACCGGCGGGCCTGGTCGCCTACGATCTCCACCCGGACGACGAGGTGGAGATCGAGACCTTCGGGCTGGTACCGGAGTTCATCGGCCGGCGCCTGGGCGGATACGCGTTGACTCTCGGGATCCGGCGGGCCTGGGACCTGACGCCCACGGTGAAGAGGGTCTGGTTGCACACCTCGTCGGTGGACCACCCGCACGCGCTGCCCAACTACCACCGCCGAGGATTCCGCACCTTCAGGACCGAGCAGGGCGAACGGGCCTGACCTGGCGGGCCGGCCGTCCGCGGCCCACCTCGGGTGCGGCAGCGGACGGTCGGCCCGGTGCGCGTGACGGTCTGCCGTCCGGTGCCACGGGCTACTCCTCGGCGAGCAGGCGTGCGGCGGGCAGCCGGCGGTGCAGGGTCGCCGGGACGAGGGCGGCCAGCGCGGTGAGCAGGACGCCCGCGGCGGCGGTGAGCCCGGCGATCAGGACGAGCCGTGCGGTCAGTTCGCCGACCAGTAGGCCGGTGGCGGCCAGTCCGGTTGCCGCGCCGGTGGTGGCGCCGAGCAGGCCGATCCCGACGCCCTCGTACGTCACCAGCCGGCTCAGTGCCGCCCCGGTCCAGCCGGCGGCCCGTAACGTCGCCAGCTCGGCGGCCCGGTCCCGGATGTTCAGGTAGAGCACGTCGGCCACGGCCGCGGCGCCGAGCAGCACGGTGGCGGTCGCGGCAACCGTGTCGGCCGGCCGCACGCTCAGCGACACGGCGTCGCCGAGCAGGTTGCCCACCGCCGTTCCGTGGAACGCGTAGGTGATCCCGGCCAGCAGGGTGAGGGCGGCGATGCCGATGCCGAGGGCGACCGCGCCGAGCGCGGTCCGGCCCGGCATCCGGGCGAGGTTGACCAGGGCGAGACCGAGCACTCCGGGGGCTCGGCGGACCCGCCGGACCGGTACGACGGCGGGGCGCAGGGCCACCGCCGGATGGGTACGGCCCGCCCGCAGCGCCGGTGCCGCCCCGGCGACCAGGGCGAGCAGCAGCGCCACCGGTACGGCGAGCAGTGCGTGCCGCCACCCGACGTCGATCTCCAGCAGCGCGGCCAGCGGTACGGTGAGCCCCAGCGCGAGCAGACCCGCCAGCAGACCGAGCAGGGTGACCTCGCCGAGCAGGACGGCGCCGATCCGCCGGGCCGGCCAGCCCAGGCAGGCGAGCACGGCCAGTTCCGACCGGCGGTCCCGTACGGCGGCGGAGACCGCGTTGACCAGGAACAGTACGCAGACCACCAGGACCAGCAGGAACAACCCGAGACTCTTCCGGTCGACCGCGCGCACCAGCACCGACGCGACGCCGAGTGCCGACCAGCCCTCCCGGAGCCGTAGTTCCGGCCGGCCGAACGTGCCGGCGGGATGGGTGACGGTCTGCGGGGCCGGCGACGAGCCGAAGGTGACGTCGACGTCAAGCCCGGTACGCACGGCGATCTGCTCCGCGATCAGCCGGACCCGTTCGGCGGCCTGGTCGGTGTAGCCGTCGACGTCGGCGACCCGGACCCGGATCGCGCTGATCGGGGCCGCCGCCTGGTCCCGGGCGCCCCGGCCGTCGAGCAGCCCCGGCAGCGCGGTGAGACTGGTCAGCAGCAGCGGGGGAGCGGAGAGGTAACCGCCAGGGTTGCCGCTGGGCAGCAGCGGCCGGTCGCCGAGCGCGGCCCGGCTCGCCTCGTCGGCACCGGTCGCGGTCGGCGGCTCGTACGTCTCCAGCGGCACCTCGGAGAGCCCGCTGAACGCGGTCAGCCGCTCCGGGTCGAACAGGCCCACCGCCCGCCAGCCCAGCCACGGGAACTCATCCCGGTCGCGTAGCACCCGCTGGTGCACCGGGCGGAACGAAACGTCCTCGACCAGCCAGGGCACCAGCCGGTCCGACGACTCGGGAGTGCCGTACACCGCCTGGTCCACCGGGTGGGTGTGGGGTCGCAGACTCCCGTCCGGCAGCTGCTCGTACCCGGTCGGCCCGGCCTGCACCACCGTGCTGAGCCCGCCCGTGTGGAAGTCGGCGGTGAGCGCGAGACGGAGCCGGGCCAGGTACGTGTCGGTCAGGTCGGCGCTGCCGTGGCCCGCCGCCACCCCGGTCAGCCGGCCGAGTGCCTCGGCCTGTGCGCGCGGTCGGACGCCGGCGACCTGGCCGGGGCGGAGTCGGGTGTACCGCGCGTCGACCGTCCCGTCGACGTAGGGACGGGTGGTGGCGAGCACCGGGACGTCCCGGGCCTTGGTGCCGTCCCCGAGTGGGACCTCGACCGGCGGTTCGTCGGGGCGCAGCGGGCGGCCCTCGGTGACCGCGCCGCCCAGTCCGAGCAGTCGGTCCTCGGCGACCGGGTCGACTGCGGCGAGCAGGAACGGCACGTACCAGACGACGGGTATCACCAGCCGGTCACTGACGAGTTCGTGGCCCGGGATCCTCGGGTCAGTGTTGAGGTGTGGTGAGTTCTCGAACCGTCCGTCGGGTCGCAGTCGGGCGGTCAGCAGCGCGGTGAAGCGGGAGTCGGCGAGGGTACTTCCGTTGACGCGCCGGTCCGGGGAGATGCCGCAGACCGGCGCGCTGCGGCCGTTCGGCAGGATCTCCCGGGGGGCCAGCATGCCGGAACTGCCGCACTCCGGGTGTGCGTACCGGTTGCCGTCGCTGTGCAGCGCCGGATCGTTCAGCACCCCGTTCTCCCACATCGGATAGCTCAGTGGGTTCCGGGTCAGGTAGACGTACCGGGGGCCGCCGACGGAACGGGAGAGTCCGCGTTCGGCGAGGAAGGTCGGGTCGACCCGGATGACCTGGCGGTCGAGGGTCCGGTCGACCGCGTCGGTGAGGTCGAACTCGGCCCACATCGGCACCATCGTGTAGCCGACCATGGCCACCGGTGCGGTGACCTCCACCCCGGGGACAGCCTTGACCTGTTCGTACTGCACGGTGGTGATGCCGCCGAAGAGGCCGGAGAGGTAGTTCGGCCGGACCAGATCCCGCTGCTCCTCCAGTGGCGTCCGACTGCCCTTCGGACGGACGAGTACGTCGTACGCGGCCCGGGTCTCGCGTTCCACCCGGTCGCTGAGCCGGAGTTGGGAGGTGGTGGTGGCGCCGGTCAGTACGACAAATCCGGTGGTCGCCACCAGCATGCCGGTGAACAGTGCGATCGCGCGGCCGGCCCGGTTCCGGAGCTGCCGCCAGATGAACCGCAGCATCGGGTCCTCCTCCCGTCCTAGGCAGACCGTCCTAGGCAGACACTGTGCGGGATGCATTGTGACAATGCAAGGGCTGTCGCCGGGGCCAGCGATCGACGGCACGTGCGGGAGGGCTGGCCGGATTCCGGACGCCGAGGAGGCCGCCGACGAACCCCGGTGCGCTGACCGAGCACATGGGGAGCGGAAGCGGTGGGACGCCGAATGCCGTACCCGCGGTCGGTATGGGCACGGCCGCGGGCCTCGGGCGTGGCCCGAGGAGCTGTGGCCGTGCGCCGGGTACCGACACGGGACAGTCGGCGCCCTCGTCCTCGACCGGCGAGGCGGCCGCGAGCGCGGGTGTCGTGGACTTCACTACCACGGTTACCGCTCCACCGACCACGAGCGCCGCCACCGTCAACGCGACGGCCGACGATCGGAGTCTGGAGCGGCCTGAGCGGATGATCATCTAGGGATTCCTCTCCTGAGGGGTGGTGGTCGGCGTCGGCGGCGATCGGGCTGTCGCCGGGTGTGGGGGATGCCGGATCCGGCGTGCCCGTGCTGGCGCAGGTGCCGTATCCAGGGTCGGACCGGTGCGCGGACCGGCGGCGCCGGCAGAACCGGTTCGGGCGGCAGGCTTCTTCGCGGCGGGTGGGGGTGGCTCCCGGGGGTGCGCGGGCCAGGTTGTCGTGCTGGCGTTTGTCCCGGCCGCACAGGCAGAGGTTACGAAAATGTTGCGATAAATTCAAGACCATAGATCTCTGTGATGACCTGCCCTTCTGTTCCAGCCCGCCAGGTGTCACGTCGGTCAGAGGTGGCCAGGGTCTCGAAACTTGCCGACCAATCGTCCGAAAGTTGCGCACCTCCTTGATCGAAGCCTCGGACGGCGACGGGGCGAGATCCGCAGGGCGGCCCAGGCGAGCAGAGGGGGCACCGGGGATGCTCGCCGGTGCTGCCGGACGGGGCCGCTCCACGACCTGGGCGCGTCCACGCTCGTTGCCGCGACACGCCCACCGCGAAACCCGGCCCGGCACCCGCTTCCCGGGCCACGACATCGAGTCACCCGGCCACGGCCGGCCGCCGGAGCGGGGGTACCGGCGTCACACCGTGTCGTGCCATCCTGGCCGGATGCGAGTCGCCTCGATGTACACGTACCCGGTGAAGGGGTGCCGCCGGATGGACCGCGACACGGCGCGGGTCGAGCCGTGGGGCCTGGACGGCGACCGGCGCTGGCTGATCGTGGACGAACACGGGCTCGGCCTGACCCAACGCCAGCACCGGGAACTGGTGACGATGCGGGCGGTGTCCCGGCCGGGCGGGCTGACCCTGGACGCGCCGGGGCTGGCCCCGCTCGAGCTGGCCGAACCGACCACCGGCGAGGCGGTCCAGGTGCGGGTGTACCGGGGGCGGCCGCCCGCACCGGTACGCGCCGCCGGCCCCGAGGCGGACGACTGGCTCCACCGGCTGTTGGGGCGTACCGCCCGGCTGGTCTGGCTCGGTGACCCCACCGGCAACCCGGTTCCCTGGCCGGTTCCGACGGGAGTCGGCGCCGAGCTGAGTTTCGCCGACGGCACTCCGCTGCTGCTGGCCAACACCGCGTCGCTGGACGCGTTCAACAACTGGCTGTTGGAGTCGGGCAGCCCCGAGGGGCCGCTGCCGATGATCCAGTTCCGTCCCAACCTGGTGGTCAGCGGTGCCGAGCCGTGGGCCGAGGGTGACTGGGTGGGCCGGCGGATCAGAATCGGCGGGGCCGTGTTCCAGGGCGCCGCCGAGTGTGGCCGCTGTCTGATCGCGACGATCGACCAGGAGACCGGGAAGCGGGGACGGGAACCGCTGTGGATGCTCGCCGCACGGCGGAACGTCGGCCGGAAGCTCCTCTTCGGTCTCCAGATGACGGTGCGGACCGAACCGGGCGGACCGTCGGGCGGAGAGCGGACGGTCAGCGTCGGCGACACCGTGGAGGTGCTGGACTGACCGGGCCGGCCTGTTCGGCGGGTGTCACGCCGGCGGACCACCGACCGTCGGCCAGGACCGGTGCCAACGCGTCGATGACTGGTCAGCCGGTGGTGGTGAGGTCCGTCGTGGCGGCCAGCTCGGTCACCACGTCGACCATCCGGCGTAGCGCGGGTGAGGTGTTGTCGGGCAGCCAGACCATCTCGGTTGGTGCGGTCTCCCCGACAAGCGGTACGAACACCACGCCGCTGCGGCGAAGATTCTGTGCCGACCAGCCCAGCCGGGTGATCCCGACGCCGGCCGCGACGAGGCCGAGCAGTCCTTGCACGCTGGTGTCCCGGGCGACGATGTCGGGGGTGAATCCGGCGGCCCGGAAGTTCTCGTCGAACGTGTGGTGCCAGGGCTCCCAGGAGCTGTGCGGGGTCATCACCCACCGTTCGTCGGCCAGTTCGGACAGGGTCAGTTCGGTGCGGTCGGCGAGCGGGTGTCCCTCGGGCAGGACGACGCACACCTGCTCGGTGGCGATGGTCCGGGCGGCCAGGCCGGGGACCTGAGGGGGACGGGTGAACGCGAGGTCGTATCGGCCGTCGAACAGGCCCTCGACGAGCAGTCCGATCGTGGTCTCCTCGGTGCTGAGTCCCACCTGGGGAAGACGTTCCCGGGCGGCCCGGATCACCGGTGGGAGCAGGTGGTTCGCGGTGGTGGCCAGAAAGGCCAGGTGGAGTTGGCCGGTTTCGCCGCGTACGGCCCGTCGGACCACCGCGACGGCCTCGTCGGCGCGGTCCAGCACCGCGCGTGCCTCGGGCAGGAACAACGCCCCGGTATCGGTCATTCTGGTACCCCGACTGTCTCGGTCGAACAGTTTCGCGCCGAGTATCCGTTCCAGGGCGTTGATCTGCTGCGACAGCGACTGCTGCGTGATCATGAGTCGGCCGGCCGCCCGGGTGAAACTCGACTCCTCGGCGACGGCGACGAAGTACCTGAACTGCCGAAGATCAGGGGTCACAGGCCGAGACTACCGCCGTGGCGGGTAGCCGGCGCTGGCCATGGCCAACCATCCACCAGCACCATCGACCCTGCCCACGACGGACACCGACGGGAGCGGGCGACGGTCGGCGCCTGGCCCGCATCCCGGTTGTGGTGATCCGGGAGGCGGGCCAGGCTGACGACTCAGACGACCCGGTGACGGATCCACCAGAAGCAGAACGCGGCGAGCAGGGCGGCCAGACCGACGAAAACTCCGGCCTCCGCCCACTGCAGGGGCCAGAAGTGGCTGCCGGGGTGGTAGAGAAGGTCCTGGCGCAGGCCGAGCGATCCGAGCCACTCCTGGCACCTGACGTGGCTGCCGTTCGGGCCGCAGGTCGTGAAGTCGACGGGACCGGTGAAGGTGGATCCGTCGCTCGTGACCGTGCGGTTGCCGACGGTCCAGGCGCCTTCCACCGGTTCACCGACGACATTGATCGTGCCGCTGTCGGGGCTGATGGAGATCCCCATGAGGTTCTGGACGTCCAGCGCGATCGTCTCGTGTCGGGCCGGGATCAGGTGTGCCCGTACCCACAGCGGCATGGCCACCACCGCTCCCACGTGGATCGCCAGGGTGGCCGCGATCGCGGGAACGACACGGCGCAGCAGCATCCCGGTCGTGACGCCGAGCAGAAAGGCGAACAGGGCGTACGCGACGGGCACGATCCCGCGCGACCCGAACAACAGCGGCAGCATCCGGTCGTGGGAGGCGCTGTCGACACGGTGGGACCAGACGGTCACCGCCCAACTGAGCAGGCCGGTGCTCGTCGCGGCGATCGCGCAACCCGCCCCGAGCTTGACCGCGAGCCAGCGTGTCCGGGTCACCGACTGGTTCCACGCCAGCCGATGGGTGCCGGTCTCCAGTTCGCGGGCGATCAGCGGAGCACCCCAGAAGATTCCGAGCAGCGCCGGGAGCACGTACGCGGCACCCAGCGCGGCGAGGTACGTCGGGAAGGCGGCACTGCTGCGGAACCGGTCGAGAAACGCGGTGACGAGGCCCGCGCAGTCGCTCCGACAGGCGGCGACGTCGGCGTACAGGTCGGTGATGAGGCGCGCGGTGACCAGGAGCAGGACGCCGAACGCCGCGAGCGCCGCCGCCGCGATCAGTGTCTGGGAGCGGAACTGACGCCAGGTGAACCAGATCATCGGGTGGGCTCCAATACCGGCCGGGACGACATGGCCTGCGACATGTACGACAGCACCAGGTCTTCAAGGGTGAGCTGCTCGACGGTGAACGAGGTCCCGTCGAGCGGAACGTCGGCGCGGACGATGAGGGTGGACTGCCGCTCGACGTGACTCTCCTCGATGATCTCCATCCCGTCGGGCAGGTCGTCGAGGTCGCGCCGGGGGCCGGTGAGCCGGAAGTGACCGTCCAGCAGGTCGTCGACGTCGCCGGCGACCCGCACCCGGGAGGCGACCAGCACGATGAGGTAGTCGCAGACGCGTTCCAGGTCGGACATCAGATGGGAGGAGAGGATCACGCTGGCGCCGTGCTCCGCCGTGAAGCTCATCAGTCCCTTCAGGAACTCTCGGCGGGCCACCGGGTCCAGACTGGCCACCGGCTCGTCGAGGATGAGCAGCTCGGGCCGCTTCGCGACGGCCATCGTGAGCGCCAGCTGGGCACGCTGACCACCCGAGAGCCGGCCGGCCTTCTGGCGGAGATCCAGGCCGAGCTGGGCGATCCGCTCCTCGGCGGTCGGCTGATCCCACCGTGGATTGGCGGAGGCGCCGAACCTGAGGTGGTCGGCGATCGACAGGCCGGCGTAGACCGGTGTGTCCTGCGCGACGAAACCGACCTTGGCCAACTGGGCCGTACCGGACGCCGGTCGGCCACCGAGGACCTCGATGGTGCCCGCCGTCGGGGTCAACATGCCGGCCGCCAACTGGAGCAACGTCGTCTTGCCGGCACCGTTCGGGCCGACCAGCCCGACGACTCTGCCTGCCGGGATGTCGAGGGTGCAGTCGGACAGTGCGAGATGCCGTCCGTACCGCTTCGTGAGACCCACGGCCCTCAGCGCGGGTTCGGTCATGTGGACTCCTCGATGCTGGTGCGGACGGTGGTCGCGATCAGGGCCTCGATGCTCTCGCCGTCCAGGCCGGCGGCGCGCGCCTTGTCCAACCAGGCGCGCAGTTCCGCACGCAGTGACCCGTGCGCGGCGAGTGACTGATCGGTCAGGGTGCGGGTGACGAACGTGCCCACCCCCGGCCGGGCGGTGACCAGGCCCTGGTGTTCGAGTTCGCGGTACGCCTTGAAGACCGTGTTCGGGTTGATGGCCACCTTGGCGACCACTTCCTTGACGGTCGGCAGACGGTCCCCCTCGACCAGCAGCCCGAGCCGCAGCGCCTGGCGTACCTGCTGGATCAGCTGCATGTAGGGAGCGACACCGGAGCGGCCGTCGAGATGGAACTCCATCACCGCGTTCTCCCATTTCCCTAGATGCCTAGTACTATAGGGATGGATCCGGGGTACGCGTCAAGACATTCACGTGGGGCGGTGTGCTCGGGCCGGCGACGGCGGGCGTCGGACAAGCGCGGGGTCGGCCGAGCCGGGTCCCGGCCGGCGGCGGGGTGCCTGACGGCACTCGCCCTGGCAGCGGGGCTGCGGCCTCTCGATCCCTGGGTGCGGCGAAAAAGTTTCGTACGCGTCGCCCGGTCATTGAAGTAGGGCAGCGATAACTTTTGTCATCTGCGGAAAAAGTTCACCAGCTCTTGATCAAAACCCAGTGCTCGGGAGCATGGTCCGATGCGTCCACTCCCCATGAGTACCCGTCGCCTCCTCCTCGGCATGGTCGCCGCGGCGGTCGCCGTTCTCGCCGTCCCGCCGCCTGCGGCGGCACACGGCACTCTGGCGATGTCGACCCCCGCCGAGGGCGCGACGGTGACCGGGCCGCTGTCAGCGGTCGAGCTGTATTTCACGGAGCGGGTCGCGTCCCACGCCTACTTCACGATCATCGCGCCGGGCGGTGGTCGGGTCGACAGCGGCTGGACGCACGGTTCGCCGAAGCCGCTGGACAAGCCGGTGCGCGAGTACTTCCTGGTGGAGGGGAAGTTCGAGCCGCGCGAGTACACCACGGGCTTCCCGGCGGTGGTGACCGTGGCGCACCTACCGGCCGCCGGTCAGTACTCGGTCAGCTATCTCTCGGTCGCCTCGGACGGGGATCCGGTGCGCGGCACGCTGACGTTCCGCTACACCGGCCCGGCGACCCCGGCTCCGCAGGGCTGGAGCCCGCCGACCAACCAACCGGACCCGGCGCTACTGGCCGCGGCCGACCGGCACGGTACCCCGGACCAGGTTCTGCCGACGTCCGCCGCGCCCGCGCCCGCTCCCGCCTCCGCTGAGGCGCCGGTGGCCGCCCCACCCGGGGAATCGGACGAGACCGGTGGCGTCGGGTGGGTCGCCTGGACCGGCTGGGCGTTCGCGTTCGTGGTCGTGGTCGCCGGCCTCGTGGTGTGGCGTACCGGTGGGCGGTTCGCGGTCGCGAAGACCCGCTCGAGCCGGTCGGCCGCCCGGCCGGCGGACCCGCGGCGTGGTCGCCCCGGCGGCCCGAACTCGACAACGAGGCACGGCACCGGTTCGCGGGCCAGGAAAACAACGGCAGCGGGCGCGGGTGCCGTCATCCCGACCACCCGGGGAGGCGGCCGGGTGGCCGTCCGACCCGTGAACGACACCCCGCCGGCCGGGGCGGAAGCGGAGAATGTCGTCCCGACGGTGGCGGCCGCCCGGCTGGGGCCGAGCAACACCCGGCTCGCGCTGCTGGCCGGCGGTCTGGTGGTGTCACTCCTGGCCGGCTTCGGGTTGGGACGGTTGGATGACGGCGGTCGGGCCGGCGGCGGTTCCGCGACCGTGCCCGCGGGCGGGGCGCCCGCGTCGGATGCCCGACGGTCGGCAGTGGATGGACACCAACACGGTCCGGGTACCGGTCCGCACACTCACACCGGCGACGCCGGTGCGGCACTGGCCACCGGTACGACGGTCAGCGCCAACGGCTACACCCTCCAGCCCGTGCGGCGTGACCAGCGGCCCGGACAGACCGTGGACTATGCCTTCCGGATCGTGGGGACCGACCGGCAGGCCGCCACGCGGTTCGCGACCGTGCACGACAGACCGCTGCACATGATCGTCGTCGGCCGGGACCTGTCCGGATACCAGCACCTGCACCCGACGATGGCGGCCGACGGCACCTGGAGCGTGCCGCTGCGGCTGGCCCGGCCGGGCGGATACCGGATCTACGCCGACTTCACCGTCATCGGTGCCGACGGCACCACCCAGCTGCCCCTGGTCCTGGGGGTCGACCACGTCGTGCCGGGTGCGTACACGCCGGTCCCGGTTCCGGCGGCACAGCCGCAGGCGACGGCGGGCCCGTTCGCGGTGTCGATGGAGGGCACACCCACGGTGGGCGTGATGACACCACTGCTCTTCCGGCCCAGTCGCGACGGTATGCCGGCGGCGGCCCAGCTCGAGCGCTACCTGGGCGCGTACGGCCACCTGATCGTCGTCCGCGAGGGCGACCTGGGCTACGTGCACGTGCACCCGGAACCGGAGCTGGTGGACGGGGCGGTGACGTTCTGGCTGACCGCACCGAGTGCCGGCCGGTACCGGGCGTACTTCGACTTCCAGGTCGCCGGCCGGGTCCAGACCGCTGAATACACACTGGACATCTCCTGACGTCGACGTTGTCGGCGGGTCGGGTCGGGTGAGGTGGTGCTCGCGGTGGCCGCGCCGTGGCCGCCGGTGTACGCACCGCCCGTGGCTGCTCCGGGCGGTGCGCCGGCACCGGTGTCGAGGGGGCTTTTGTCGAGCGTTGCAAAAGTTGGAGCGTTCGAGACGAAACATATAGACATCCAAACGTAACGATCGTAAGGTTTGCCTCGCCAGGCAGCGGCGTGCCCGGTCAGCCACACGACGTAACGAAGTCGTCCCGTCGGTTACCACGGCGCGCCCGAGCGGTCCGCCGTGCCCGTGACGGTGCGTCATCGTCCCGCTCACCCTGGGAGGGAATCGTGGTCTCACCATTCCGACGAACCCGTACGCCCGTTCTGGGCACGATCGCTGCCGTGCTCGCCGTCGCGGCCGTCTGCCTGCCGGCCGGCGGCGCCACCGCCGCGCCGCCGCCGCAGGAGCCCGGTGTCACCCTGCGGGTGTTCGACCTGCAGGTGCCGCTGAACAATCTCTGCACCCTCAAGGCCGCGCAGACGCCCAACGTCGACAAGCTGATGCCGACGATCAACTGGACGACCGCGGCGGAGTTCGGCTTCGAGAACCACTTCCTGGCCCAGGCCCTCGGCAACATCAACATCGCCCAGGCCGGCAGCTACACCTTCCGGTTGCTCAGTGACGACGGATCACGACTGCTGATCGACGACGCTGTTGTCATCGACCACGACGGACTGCACGGACCGGACCCGAAGGACGGCACGGTCAACCTCACCACCGGCTACCACTCACTGCGGATCGAGCACTTCGAGCGGGACGGCGGCCAGCAGTTGACGCTGCAGTGGCGGCCGCCCGGGGCGACGTCGTTCGTGACGGTGCCCAACTCGGTGCTGAGCACCGACGCCGGGGTCGTCCGGGTCACCGCGCCCGGCCGTAAGGAGTGCGAGGCCAGCGGTGACTCGCCCGGCGACGGGCTGCCGCTGACCGGCGTACACCCGAACTACACGCTGACCAACCTACGGCCCGGCGGCTTCGAGCCGCAGGTCACCGGCTTCGACTGGCTCCCGGACGGACGTCTCGCGGTGCTCACCTGGGGTGGTTCGCTGACCACCGCGGGCGAGGTCTGGATCCTGGACAACGTCACCGGCAACACCAGCCCGGCGCAGGTGACCCGGACCCGGGTGGCGAGTGGGCTCCAGGAGCCGATGGGTCTCAAGGTCGTCGACGGCAAGCTGTACGTGTCGGAGAAGCACCGGTTGACGGAGCTCAACGACACCAACGGCGACGGGGTGACCGACAACTACCGGACGGTGGCCACCTGGCCGTTCGGCCAGAACTTCCACGAGTTCGGGTTCGGGTTGCTCTACGCCGACGGGTTCTTCTACCTGAACCTGTCGGTGTCGATCAACTACGGCGGCGCCACCACCGACCCGCAGCCGGCGGGGAACCGGGGCACCACCATCAAGGTGAACCGGACCACCGGCGCGGTGTCGTACGTCGCGGGCGGGCTGCGTACCCCGCACGGCATCGGCTGGGGGCCGGAGAACGGGCTGTTCGTCACCGACAACCAGGGCGGCTACCAGCCGGCGTCCAAGCTGCTGCACATCAAGCAGGACCGGTTCTTCCACCACTACCTCAACCCGCCGGGGCCGTTCGACAACAACCCGGTGACCCAGCCGGTCATCTGGTTCCCGCAGAACGAGATCGGCAACTCGCCGAGCACGCCGGTGATGATGACCGAGGGCGTCTTCGCCGGGCAGATGGCGATCGGTGACGTGACGTACGGCGGCATCCAGCGGGCCTACCTGGAGAAGGTCAACGGCGAGTACCAGGGCGCACTGTTCCGGATGACCCAGGGTCTCGAGGCCGGCGTCTCCGAGGTCAGTGTCGGCCCGGACGGTGCCCTCTACACCGGCGGCCTGCACGGCGGCGGGAACTGGGGCCAGGAGGGCAAGCTCAGCCACGGCCTTCAGAAGATCGACACGAACGGCGGCAACACCTTCGACATGCTGGCGATGCGGGCCCGACCGAACGGCTTCGAGATCGAGTACACCAAGCCGTTGTCGGCGGCGACCGCTACCGCGCTGGCCACGAAGTACCGGGTCAAGCAGTGGCGGTACGTCCCCACCGCCGCCTACGGCGGGCCGAAGGTGGACGAGGAGACACTCGCGGTCTCCTCGGCGACGCTGTCGGCGGACGGCAGGAAGGTCACCCTGGTCGTCAACGGGCTCAAGGCCGGCCGGGTGGTGCACGTCCGCTCGCCCCGGCCGTTCAGCGCGAGCGACGGCCAGGCGCTGTGGAGCACCGAGGTCTGGTACACCCTCAACGCCATTCCCGGCCAGACACCGGCGGTCAACCTCGCCCTGGGCAGGCCGGCGACGGCCGACAGTTCCTGCTCGGTCGTCGAGGGCCCGGCGAAGGCCGTCAACGGGACCACCACCTCGGGCAACCTCGACAAGTGGTGCTCGTCGGGGACCAACCGGTGGCTGCAGGTCGACCTGGGCTCGGCGCAGAGCGTGAACCGGGTCGTCGTCGCGCACGCCGGCGCCGGTGGCGAATCCGCCGCCTGGAACACCCGCGACTTCGCCGTCCAGGTCAGCACCAACGGCACCGCCTGGACCACGGTCGCGAACGTCACCGGCAACACCGCCAACACCACCACGCACACCTTCGGTGCGACCCAGGCGAGGTACGTCCGTCTCGCCGTCACCACGCCGAGCAGCAACGGCAACAACGCGGCCCGGATCTACGAACTCGAGGTGTACGGCGGTGCCGCCCCACCGTCGACCAACGTCGCCCTGGGGCGGCCGGCGACGGCGGACAGCTCCTGTTCCAGCTCCGAGGGACCGGCGCAGGCGGTCAACGGCAGCGTGGCCGGCGGCAACGGCGACAAGTGGTGCTCGCTCGGCGCCAGCAAGTGGTTGCAGGTCGACCTCGGCACCACCCAGAGCGTGCAGCGGTTCGTGGTCCGGCACGCGGGTGCCGGCGGTGAGAACGCGGCCTGGAACACCCGCGACTTCGCCGTCCAGGTCAGTACCGACGGCACCGCCTGGAGCACGGTCGCGAACGTCACCGGCAACACGGCGAACGTCACCACGCACGACATCCCGGCCACCCAGGCCAGGTACGCCCGGCTGACGGTGAGCGCGCCGACCAGCACCACCGACAACGCGGCCCGGATCTACGAGTTCGAGGCGTACGGCACCGGCGGAAATCCCGGCCGGGTGACGTTGTTCGACGGCACCAACATGAACAACTTCCAGCAGGCCGACGGCACCAACCCGACCTGGCCGCTGGGCAACGGCGGGGTGGAGGTGCTCGGCGGTGACATCCGGAGCCGGCAGAGCTTCGGCGACTTCCGACTGCACGTCGAGTTCTGGCTGCCGAACCTGCCGGCGGACGTCACCGGGCAGGCCCGGGCGAACAGCGGCATCTACCTCCAGGACCGGTACGAGCTGCAGGTGCTCGACTCGTACGGGGACACCAGCCCGGCCACCAACGAGTGCGGCGCGATCTACGAGAAGCTGGCGCCGAGGGTGAACGCCGCGACCGCACCGCAGACCTGGCAGACGTACGACGTGACGTTCCGCGCCGCCCGCTTCGACGCCTCCGGGGCCAAGACGGCGAACGCCCGGGTCACCGTCGTGTGGAACGGCGTCACCGTGCACGACAACGCCGAGATCAACGGGCCGACCGGCGGCGGGGCGCCGGAGGGTCCGTCGGTGGGACCGATCCGTCTGCAGGACCACGGTGATCCCGGCGCCAACCTGTTCTACCGCAACATCTGGGTCGAACCGATCAGCTAGCCAGGTCCCGGGGCACCGCCGGCGACGGCGGCGGTGCCCCGCGATCCGTAACCCAGTGTTGTTTTGCTCTTCAGTGCCGATGGGCGGAGCGGTTCATCCGAGCAAACAGGATGAGACCATGATCTTTTACACCCTTCCGGTCGCGGGACTGCGGCGGGCCGGGGCCGTCGCGGCCGCGGTGACCGCCGTGCTCAGCCTCGGCCTGGCCCCCGTGGCGCACGCCGCGCCCGGCGACGCGACGCTGCCGCTGGGCGACGCCGACCTCGTGGAGAGTCGGAGCAGCCAGACCCTGACCCGCGGCGTGACGCTGACCAGGATCGTCCGCGGTACCGAGCCGGCCCCGGCCGACCAGATCAACACCACCACCCGTGGCCCGTGGGTGGTCAACGTGCTGACCATCGATCCGAAGACGGCCCGCGGACACCTGGCCGCGACGTACGGCCCCGACCTGGCGAAGGTGGAGAAGACCACCGACCTGGTCCGTTCCGCCGGCGCCCTCGCCGGGGTCAACGCCTCCTTCTTCACGTTCACCGCCAGCGCCCAGTACCCGGGCGAGCAGGTGGGACTGGGCGTGTTCGGCGGGAAGCTGCTCAGCGAGCCGACCGGCGATCCGGCCGAGGCCAACCTGGTCGTGGACGCCAGGAGCAACAAGGTCATGATGGGCCGGCTGCGCTGGACCGGCACGGTCCGGAACCCGAAGAGCAAGGTCACCCTGCCGCTGGAGTTCGTCAACCACCCGCCGGTGATCCCGGCCGAATGCGCCGACCTCGTCGAGCAGACCCAGTGCGGGGTCTCCGGCGACCTGGTGCGGTTCACCCCGGAGTTCGCCGCGTCCACGCCGGCCGGCGCCGGGGTCGAGGCGGTCCTCGACGAGCGGGGCTGCGTGGTCCGGACCTCGACGACCCGGGGTACGACGCTGCTGGCGGGCCAGACCTCGCTGCAGGCGACGGGCCGGGACACCGTGGCGCTGCTCGCCGTGGCGAAGGGCTGCGTCAAGGTGACCACCACGGTGTGGGACGAGAAGGGCGAGCAGCTCGCGTTGCGCGCCGGGACGTTCGGGGTGACCGGCCGCTACCGGCTGCTCGCCGACGGGCGGATCGTGGTCCCGTCCGGCTCGGACAGCTTCTTCGCGCGCAACCCGCGGACGATCGCGGGCACCGCCGCCGACGGCACGATCGTGCTCGCCACGATCGACGGCCGCATGACCAGCAGCGTCGGCACCACGATGGACGAGACCGCGGCCGTGGCCGCCGCGCTCGGCCTGCGGGACGCGATCAACCTCGACGGCGGTGGATCGACCACCATGTCGGTCGGGGGCGCGCTGGTCAACCAGCCGAGCGGTGGCACCGAGCGGGCGGTCGGCGACGCGCTCGTCTACGTGGACAGCCGGTTCACCGGCCGCTGATCCTCTCCGCCGCGACCGGCGGTCCGTACCACGGTCGACTCGGCCTCGCCGCGACGGGCGGCGAGGCCGAGTGCCGTCTCCGGACGGCTCGCCGGCGGTGCCCGATCGCCCCATTTCTGGCGTACCGGGTCCGTTCGTCGGTACGTCGACAACGACCGTTCACGTACCTACCGGTCGATGGAAAGCGGGGATGGATACGTTTCCCGGACCCGCCCACAAGGAGGTCCACAATGGATCGACGAAACATGCTGCGTGCCACCGTGCTCGGTGCCGGCGCGGTGGCGCTGCCGTTCACCGCCTGGTCGGCGGCGTACGCCGCACCGGCGCAGAACGCACCCAACCCGTACGGTCCACTGCTGGCGGCCAACAGCCACGGCATCCAACTCCCGGCCGGCTTCAGCAGCCAGATCATCGCCCGATCCGGCCAGGTCGTACCCGGCACCTCGTACACCTGGCATGACGCACCCGACGGCGGGGCGGTGTTCGCCAACGGCAGCGGCTGGGTCTACGTGTCCAACTCGGAGACCAGCGCCGGCTCCGGCGGCGGCGCGTCCCGGATCGTCTTCGACTCCACCGGGAAGATCACCGGTGCGTCCCGGATCCTCTCCGGTACCAACAACAACTGTGCCGGCGGCAAGACACCCTGGAACACCTGGTTGTCCTGTGAAGAGGTCAGCCTCGGCCGGGTGTGGGAGACGTACCCGCTCGGCGGCACCGCCGTGGTACGCCCGGCGATGGGCCGGTTCAAGCACGAAGCCGCCGCGGCCGACCCGGACCGGCGGGTCATCTACCTCACCGAGGACGAGACCAACGGCAGGTTCTACCGGTTCGTCCCGAACACCTGGGGTGACCTCTCTGCCGGCACGCTACAGGTGATGGTCGCCGGCAGCGGCACCTCCGGCTCGTTCAGCTGGGCCACCGTGCCCGACCCGGACGGCTCTCCGACCGTGACCCGGTCGCAGGTCTCCGGTGCCAAGTCGTTCAACGGCGGCGAGGGCTGCCATTACGCCGACAACCGGGTGTGGTTCACCACCAAGGGTGACAACCGGATCTGGCAGCTCAACCTCACCAACAACACCTACGAACTCGCCTACGACGACAACCTCGTCAACCCCGGTCCGGCGCCGCTGACCGGCGTGGACAACATCACCGGTTCCCGCTTCGGCGACCTCTACGTCGCCGAGGACGGCGGCAACATGGAGATCTGCATGATCACGCCGGACGGAAAGATCTCCGTGTTCCTCCGGATCACCGGCCAGGGTTCCTCGGAGATCTGCGGTCCCGCCTTCACCCCGGCCGGGAACCGGCTGTACTTCTCGTCCCAGCGGGGCACCTCGGGCTCCTCCTCCGGCGGCATCACGTACTGCGTCACCGGACCCTTCCGCACCTGATCCCCGACACCTGGCGGGCCCGGGGGCGGTCGTCCGGAAGGACCGGCCGCCACCGGGCCCGCGGATCGGTGGGCGGCCTGGTTGCCGACGAGGCCGGCGGAGCACCACCGCCAGCCGGCGGTGAGCCCCGGCACCGGATTCACCGGCGAGCCGCTCGGCTGCCTCCTTACGCCGGCGCTGCGGCGGTGCGGCCCCACACCCGGCTCCCGGCGGGCGACCCGTTGTGGATCACCGGGCCGGGGGACCCGGGTCGGTCGGCTGCGGTGCCAGCGGGATGACGGAGTGCGGCGGCAGTGTTCACCCGTGTTCGGCCCGTTCGGCGAAGACCTCCATGGCGACCTGGTAACCCTCGAACGCCCGCGCCGCCCCGGCGTACGCCTGCAGGTGGATGAACAGTTCGACGATCTCGTCCGGCGAGACTCCCGAGTTGAGGGCGATCCGTAGCTGTCCCCGCAGCGGCCCGAGGGTGCCGAGCGTGGCCGTGATCGCCACCGACACCAGGCTCCGGCCCCGCTCGTCGAGTCCCGTCCGCACCCACGAATCACCGAAGGTGTGCGCGATCGCCAGCTTGCGGAAGTCCCGCCCCGAGTCCGGCTCCCCGACACCCATCGGGATGTCGAGGCGCTGTCCGAGCAGACGTTCGGTCGCCAGCAGGCCGCGCTCGTACGAGTCGTCCGTGCTCATGGTGTCTCCTCGGCCGTGGGTAGGCAGTCGGGAAGTGGGTGACTCGCGGCGGCCAAACCAGGATATACAGGAAAAAGAGCCCGGTTGGCGGCTTGGTGCAAGCCGCGGTCGGTGCAACCGGGGCGCTTGCGCACGTCGCGTGGCGACGACCGGGCTGGTGGGGATGCCGACCCGGTCTACCGGCGGTACCGGTCGGCGAACCCGCCGACCATGGCGGTCAGGCCGGCGGTGAACCACCGCTGGTAGTAGTCGCTTGCTTCCGGAGTCTCGGGCGGGGCGGCCGAGACCCCGGAGGGGGAACCGACCTGGGCAAGGGCGTGGCCGAGCACGTAGACGATGACCGACTGCACGGCGGTCAACCACTCCGCCTGCGGCACACCCGCGTCGGAGAACCGGGCGAGCAGGCCGTCGACGAGTTTGAGGCCGGCGTCGACATCCATCGGATGGGTGGCCAGCAGTGGCACCGCGTTCGGATGACGGAGCAGCATGCGGCGGTAGTTCGTGCCGAACGCGGCCAGTGCCTCCGGCCAGGTGGAGCCGAGGTGGAGGTCGTCGACCGCCTCGGCGGCGAGACGGTCGACGACCGCGGCGAGGACGGCGTCCCGGTTCGGTAGGTGCCGGTAGAGGGACATCACCGCGACTCCCGGTTCGGCCCCGAGCGTCTGTCGTTCTCCGAGGCGTTGCGTAACGAGCTCAAGGACACCGGGGTCACGGTGACCGCCCTACTGCCGGGTCCGACCGACACGGAGTTCTTCGAACGGGCCGACATGCGGGACACGCGGGTGGGCGCCGCGAAGAAGGACGACGCGGCGGAAGTCGCCCGGCACGGGTTCGAGGCGCTGATGAAGGGCAGGGACCACGTCGTCGCGGGCTCCCCGAAGAACAGGGTGATCGCCGGCGCGTCGAGGCAGACGCCGGAAACCGTCAACGCACAGATGCACCGCAAGCTCTCCGAGCCTGGTTCGGGTTCGGACTGAGCCCGGCACGCGGTCGTCGGAACGGTACGGGGAAAGCTCTCCCGCTGGATCGGTTCGGCCCTGCTCCGGCAGAACCAGGCAGGGCCGAACCGGTGCTCTGCGTAGGCGGCGAGATCCGGGCGGTCGACACCGGGGTCGTGCGGTCAGCGAGCCGCCAGTTCCGCTCCGGGGCCGACCTCGCGCATCGCGGTGGTGGTGCGCGCTACGGATGTCAGTGCTGGGAGATGGCGTCGATCAGGTCACCCACCGGGCGGTCGGGCAGCGCACGGGCAACGTCGGCGACGGCGACCACGCCGACCAGTTCGTGCCCGTCGATGACCGGCAGTCGTCGTACCTGGTGGCTGCCCATGGTCTGGAGGATCTCCTCGGCGTCGTCGTCGGCGCCGATCGTGACTGGCTTGCCCTGGGCGAGCTCGCCCGCGGTGACGGTGGCGGGGTCCCGCCCCTCGGCGAGCACCTTCACGACGATGTCGCGGTCGGTGAGCATCCCCTTGAGTCGGTTGTCGCTGCCGCAGATGGGCATCGAGCCGATGCTCAGTTCGGCCATCCGGCGGGCGGCCGTCAGTATGTCGTCGTTCTCGCCGATGCAGGCGGCCCCCGGGGTCATGATGTCGCGTGCGGTTGCCACTGGATCACACCTCTTTCGGTCGTCGGGCTTTGGCTTCCGGTACCCGGTCGGCGGGCTTTCGCTTCCGGTACCCGACCGCCGGAAAACCATTCCTGTCACTGTCCGCGTCGCCCGCGAAAGAGTGCGGTCCGGCTGCTGTGGACGTCCACGGCGTCGGTGAGTTCCTGAGTGGGGCGGCCTCGCCCGCCTGGCCGGATCGCCTCCGATGTGGTCAGGGCACGGTGGGCCGGGTACCTGGGGGGAACGCCCCGCCACGGCGAGATCTTGGCGACCGAGCGGCTGATGCATAGACTCGCCGCGTGATTCCGCCCGGAAACCCCGAACTTGCCCGACCACCGGTGGGACGTCCGCTCTGGTCGCTCGTCGGCCCCGCGCTCGGCGCGTTGCTCGCCGCCGGACTGCTCACCGCGCCCATCGGGCCGCTGGCCGGCGCGATCACCCGCGACCTCGGACTGTCCACCACGACCATGCTGATGACCGTGGTGGTCCCGTACGTCGTGGCGGCGGCGGCCCTGGTCGTGCCCGGTCACCTGCTCGGCCGGCGGTGGCCGACCGCGACCGCGGTCCCGGCCTCGATGCTCCTGGTCCTCGGAAGCGCGGTGAGCGCCTTCACGCCAGGGGTGGCACTGTTGGCGGTCGGTCGGGTGGTCCTCGGCGTCGGTGCCGGAACCGTGGTCGGCGTCGTCCTCGCCCTCTCCGGTCAGCTGGGCCACTGGCGTTCCCGGGCCCGGCTGGTGCTCGGCCTCGGGCTCGGCGTGGCTCTCCTGGTCGGACCCGTGGTGAGCGGCACCCTGACGGTCGCGCTGGGTTGGCGCCTGGCGTTCGTGGCCGACCTGCTGATGGCCACGGTCGCGTTGGTCGGCGCCGTGGTGGGCGGCATCGGCATGTGGATCCTGCGCGCTGTCCGGCCGAGCGGGCCGGCGGCTCCTGTCACGACACCGCCGCTTCCGGACGAAACCTCGCTCGGCGGCCCAGCCCGCTGACAATCCACCGACGTGATCCAGCCGAGCGGGTGTGGGTCGCCGAGCGCCCGGCTGGCCGACCCCACCTCGCCGTGCCCGGCTGTGCCGACGGCGTGGCGAGGCGGGGCCGCCGGGCTCAGGCGATCAGGGTGCCACCGTCGACGGTGACCACCGTGCCGGTGGCGTAGCTCGCTCGCAGCAGGTAGCCGAACGCCTCGGCGACCTCCTCGGGCTCACCCACGCGACCGAGCGGAAGCGACTCGCTGAGCTGGGCGTACATCTGCTCGCGGGTCTCGTCCGGCAACGAGTTCCACAGCGGCGAGCGGATCACGCCGGCGGAGACGGCGTTGACCCGGACCGGGGCGAGTTCGACGGCGAGCGCGCGGACCAGTGCGTCGATCGCCCCGGTGATGCTGGCCGCCACGGACCAGCCCGCGCTCGGGCGGTAGTTGGCGGTGCCGGTGGTGAGAGTGATCGACCCGTTCGGCCGCAGGTACGGGACTGCCGCGTTGACCGCCGAGAGGGAGCCGAAGTAGCGCAGTTCGAACGCGGCACGCGCGGCGTCCAGGTCGAGGGCGTCCACGGACATCAGCGCGAGCGGCTCACCGGCGGTGTAGACGAGGTGGTCGAACGGGCCGAGACCCTCGAACAGCCGGGACACGTCGCCGGAGTCGGTGAGGTTGGCGACGTACCCCAGGGTGCCGGCCGGCAGGGTCGACAGGGCGCGGTCCACGCTGCGCTGACTGCTGGAGGCGACCACGACCTGGGCGCCCTCGCGGGCGGCCAGGGTGGCGGTGGCGAGCCCGATCCCCGAGGTTCCGCCGAGTACGACGACACGCTGGTCGGTGAGGGCCATGATCTTGTCCTTCCGGATCGTGTGGGATGTGCGGTGGAGACGGCTTCCACCCTGCGCCGGCGGGAACGCCCGCGTCCAAGACCTCTTTCACCTGCTGTAATGCCCGTTGGGTATCTCCCCAGTCATACCCGGCGGGTATCGTGGAACCGCCGGGAGGAAACGGGCGGACGGGTACGGGGGCCGGGTGGACGTCGATCTACGCAAGCTCCGCTACTTCGTGGCGGTCGCCGAGGAGTTGCACTTCGGCCGCGCCGCGGCCCGACTGCACATCGCCCAACCGGTCCTGTCCCGCCAGATTCGGGCCTTCGAGCACGAACTTCGCGCCGAGCTCTTCGTCCGGGACCGCCGCTCCACCGTGCTGACCGAGGCCGGCCGCCAACTGCTGGCCGACGCCCGTCCGTTGCTCGCCTCGGCCGAGGCGCTGCGTCGGCGGGTGCAACGGGCCGCGCACGCCAGACCGACGTTCACCATCGCCTTCATGCCCGGCATCATCGTCACCGCCGAGGCCCGTGCCATCGGCCAGCGGCACCCCGACCTGTCCGTCGGTGTCGTCCGGACCTCCTGGAACGACCAGGTCGAGGTGGTACACGAGGGGCGTGCCGACGTCAGCTACGTACGGCTTCCGGTGGACCAGCGTGGCCTGCGCCTGCGCCCACTGTTCGGCGAACCCCGCGTCGTGGTTCTGCCCGGCGACCACCGCCTGGCCGGCAAGGAGTCGATCGACCTCGCCGAGCTGGTCGAGGAGCGGCTGCTGCAGGATCCGGACGCGGTGCCGGAGTGGCGGGACCTGCCGAATCGGCCGACCGACCCCGATCCCCGCCCCCGGCCCGTGCTCTCCTCCGTCGAGGAGAAGTTGGAACACGTCGCGGCGTACGGCGGGGTGGCGATCCTGCCGCTGTCGACCGCGACGTTCTACACCCGGCCCGATGTCGTCCACGTGCCCGTCAACGACCTGGGGCCCAACCAGGTCTGCCTGGCCTGGGCCGAGGGGAACCGGTCACCTCTGGTGCACGAGTTCGTCGACATCGCGGTGCGGCGGGCCCAGGCGATCGACCGTTCGCCCGGGGCGACCGGTGAGTAGCGGCGGGCAGTTCCCAGGGCCGCCTCAGGGTCCGCCGAACAGTTCGTCCCGTCAGCCGGGCACCTGACCCGGTCGCCCTCGGGCGCCTCGTGCGGCAGCGTCGGGCCCCCGTCCCGGACGTCGACGGTGAGCCCGGGGTAGCCGTCGTCAGGATGTCCGCCGGCCCGACCGTGTTCCTCGTCGTACTCGGCGTGGGCATGGGCGACGGTCGGCTCCGCCGACGCCCGTGAACGGCAGGAACATACCCGGACACAGCAGAACGTCGGTCCGGGTTGGTAGCGTGCGGCATCCCGCGGCGCTCCACGGAGTGGGCCGGCAGAACCCTGACCAGGAAGAGCGTGGAACGGATGGAAGACGGTGAGAAGAACGCGCTGTTGATGTTCCTGGAGGCACAGCGCGCCAGTGTTCTCGCGATCGTCGACGGGCTCGACCCCGAAGCCCTGACCACCGCTGTCCTGCCCTCGCAATGGACGCCGCTGGGTCTCGTCGAACACCTCGGCTACGCCGAGCGGTACTGGTTCCAGGAGATCGTCACCGGCTCCGTCGAGCCGCTGGCCTGGCCTGACGACGACCACGCGCCACTGACCACCCCACGACCGCCCGCGGTGGTCTTCGCGTTCTACCGCGCCCAGTGCGAACGATCGAACGCCGTCCTCGCCGCCACGCCACTGTCCGCGCCCGTGTGCGGGCGTTATCCGGGCCCGCTCGGGGACGAGGTCACCGACCTGCGGCGCGTCGTCCTCCACATGATCGAGGAGACCGCACGGCATGCGGGCCACCTTGACGTCGCGCGCGAGCTGATCGACGGGAAGACCGGGCTCGGACCTCGGTAGGGCGACGCCGGTGGGGGAGCCGTCAGGCAGGGATCCCACCGGGCCGTGGTGGGTTCACGGGTCGCCAGGGGCCCGTGGTCGAGGTCCCGGTCCTCCCGGAACGTCTCCCGGTGGTCGAGACCCGGTCGTGGCATCGCCGCAGGCCGAGCACCGGACCGACCCGGCGCCGGTCCCACGCGGACCGCGCCGTCGGCGTCCCGCCGCGTGCCGGTGTCACCGTCCGGGCGCCGGACCGTACGACAGGAACCGGGCCCGGTCCCTGTCGTACGGTCGAACACAGAGTGCCCGGCAGTGGTGGGACCAGCTGGACACGGCCTACCACCGTGAGTCCGGGATACGCACGCGAAGGGCAGGCGCGTCCAGCGGTCCGGCGCTAGTAGGTGAAGGTCCAGAGGAAGTAGAAGCCGGGGCTGGTGGGGGCGTACTGGCGGTACTCGCAGTAGTACCAGCTCCACAGGCCGGTCTGGACACCCTCGTTGCCGTAGCTGTTGCAGAACTGGCCGTCGGAGTAGACGCCGCGCAGGGTGCCGCCCGGCGGGTCCGCAGCGGCCGGAGCGGCGGCGCTCCCGACCAGTCCGCCCAGGGCGAGCGTCACCGCCGCCACCCGGATCGCCCATCTGCGTCCGCGCATGAGGCCTCCTTCCCATATCGTCCACAGTGCACACGGCTCGTCGTCGAGTCCGGCCCGGGACATCGATGTTGATAAGATTCAGGCTCACATGGGCGCGCGCGGGCCGGCTCCGGACAACGGGCGGTGCTGCAACGACGATTCGCCAGCGTGGTCTCCGTCGAACGGGCATCCGCCCTGGACGGGGCGGAGTCGGTGCCGGGTGGCCGGGCCCGGACGGGGTCCTCCGTCGACGGGGCCGGACCACTCCGCCGCCGTCTACCGTGGGGGAGTGGTCAGGGTCACCTCGCCGGCCGACCGGCCCGGATGTCGGGCTGGCCACGGCACCGACCGGCGGACCGCGCTGGCCCTGTGCCGGCACGGAGACCCAGGCCCGCGATACGTGTCGTCGCGCCCTGGTGACCGAGGGCACGGTGCATCCCGACGCTCGGAGAGGTGCAATAGGTGGGTGAGCAGATCCCGGCCCGGCGAGTGACGTCGTGAGATGCACCCTGCCGACCCGCGAGCCGGGTCTCGTCGCAGGCGACCCCGGCCCGGTACCGGGCGCCCCGGCGGCCACCTACCGGCAGCGTTGGGCGGTGGAGACGATGGCCGTCGTACCGCACGACCACCTGTTGGAGATCGGCTGTGGGCGTGGAGTGGCCGTCTCCCTGGTCGCCAGCCGGCTCGGCACCGGCCGGATCGTCGCGATCGACCGGGCGGCGACGATGGCCCGGCTCGCGACCGAACGCAACGCACACCACATCAGCTCGGGCAGGGCCGAGATCCGGTGCGCCGAGTTCGAGTCGGTCGAACTCCCGGACCGGTACTTCACCAAGATCTTCGCGGTGAACGTCAACCTGTTCTGGCTGGGCGCCGTGGCGCGGCAGATCGACCGGATGCGGAGTCTGCTCGCTCCGGGAGGGCGACTCTACGTCTTCGGCGAGCGGCCCACGTCCGCGCATCCGGAGGCGAACCTCACCTCGACCGAGCGGCTGCTCCGAACCCAGGGCTTCGCCACCACCAGACGGGTCGAGGATCGTGGGCAGGGGCGGGTGCTCACCTGCGTCACCGCCACGCCGTCGCCGCCGCGCTGACCCGGCGAATCCCCTGGGGGCGTCCGAGGTGTGGCGGTGGCGGACGTTCGGCTGACCGACTTCCTGACGCACCTCCCGCCGGCGTGGCTCAGCTCAACGACCCGACGACCGCGCCTTCCACTCCTCGACGCTGGTGAGCGGGACAGGCACGGGCCGCTCCGCCGTGGTCGTCAGCTCGATCCGCCGGCCCTCGTCGGCCGAACGGAGCAGGGCGGTCATCGTCTCGAGCACGTGCAACGCGAACTCGCCGCCGGCGCGCGGCGGGCGCCGCTCCGTCGCGTCGGCGAGGTCGATCAGGCCGACTCCTCGGGAACCGCCCGCGTAGCCGGCCCGGGGTTCGAGCGGACGCCACTGGGTGTCGCCGAGCGCGAAGAGCCGGATCTCGCCGTCGAACCGGTTCGGATCGGGTACGGCGAGCGAGCCCGTCTCCCCGTGCACCTCGATCGGGGCGGCCGTCGTGGCGACGCCGTCGAAGCTCGTCGTGATGGTGGAGAGGGCTCCGCTGGCGTGCGTGAGGACACCGGTCACGTGGCTGTCCACCTGAACCGTGATCCGCTGGCCGAGGCGCGGGCCCGAGTCGATGGTCCGTTCGGCACGCAGCCGACTGGCGGCGCCGACCACCGCGCGTACCGGGCCGAGCAGGTGGACCAGGGCCGAGATGTAGTACGGCCCCATGTCCAGCAGGGGCCCGCCACCCGGGGCGTAGTAGAAGTCGGGCTGGGGGTGCCAGCGCTCGTGTCCCGGTGTCACCATGACGGCCGACGCGGAGAGTGGACGTCCGATGAGGCCGTCGTCGATCGCCGTGCGGGCCGTCTGTGTCCCCGTACCCAGGACGGTGTCCGGGGCGCAACCCAGCCGGACGCCGGCCGACGCGGCCCGGTCGACGACGGTGCGGCCGTCCGGGAACGTGACGGCCAGCGGCTTCTCCACGTAGACGTTCTTGCCCGCGTTGATCGCGCGCAGCGAGATCTCGGTGTGCGCCGCCGGGGTCGTCAGGTTGAGCACCGTCTGTACGTCGGGGCGGTCGAGCAGGCGGTCGACGGTCATCGCCTCGGCGCCGGGGAGCGCGGCGGCGACCTCGGCCGACCGGGCGCCGTCGAGGTCGGCCACCGCGACCACGCGCACCCCGGGATGGTCCGCCAGGGTGTCCAGGTACGCGCGGGAGATGACCCCGAGACCTACGATGCCGACACGGTGCGGGTCGCCCACAGCATCCCCCTCTCGATGACGGTGCGGACGCTCGGGTGCGCCAGGACGTCGAGGCTGTGCCCCGGGGTCGTCACGACGATCCGTCCGGCGCCCCAGAGCCGTGTCCAGATCGCCGGTGAGGTGACCGGCCGGTGCCAGGGATGCCAGGGCCGGGTCGGGTGGGTCGTGGTGGCCAGTACGTCGACCAGGTCGTCGTGCAGCACCCAGTACTGCTCGGTGACCAGGTCGAAGTCCTCGATGCCCGCGGTGATCGGATGCTCCCGGCCGAGGTCGGTGATCCGCACCGTGTGCGGCAGGAAGTTGTCCTCGGCGCCGCCGTGGCGCTCGCACGGCTCCTTGCCCGGGTGGGTGGCGAACTGGCCGCCGACCAGGTGCAGGTAGTCCGACGACGCCCGGAACGAATCCGCGATGCCACCGTGCCAGCCGGTGAAGCCGGTGCCGGCGACGACCGCGGCGCCGAGTCCGGCCAGTTGTGCCGCGCTGATCTCGGACATCGTCACGCACTGCACGACGAGGTCGGTCTGGGCCATGGCGTCGGCGTCGGCGTAGACGTCGGTCGACTCCTCGACCCGTACGGCGTAGCCGTTCTCCTCGAGGAAGGGGAGGAACAGTTCCGTCGCCTCGACCGGCCGGTGCCCCTCCCATCCGCCGCGGACCACCAGTGCTCTCCGCTGCGCCACCCGTACGTCCTCTCTCCCGACCGGTTCTCCGGGGCCCGGCCAGTCGCGTCCGGTCCCGGAGGTGTGGATCATCACAACCGTAGTCGGGTGGTCCGCGCTTCGCCGACAGGCCGGTCGGCGCGGATTGTGAGCCGGGTCACCCATCGGCGGGGACGTTGTGGACGGTGACGTCGACCGCGAAGTCCGGCGCCCGGCCCGTACGTCGACCCGGGTCGGAGACCGGCACGGCCGGCCCCGACCCGGGCTGTCGGCACCGCCCGCCGGTCGTACGGCGGGCCGGTCGAGGTCAGGCGACCGAAGCGGGGAACCTCTCCCACACCCGGTGCGCGGTCATCAACGACCGGACACCGTCGAACACCTCGGCCCCGGAGCCGCCGGTGACGACACCCGGGGTACCGGTCGCCCCGAACTGCCGCAGCACGCCGCCGCCGGCACCCCAGCCGCCGATCGCCTTGGCATGCCGCCAGCACTCCTCGACGAGGAGCAGTACCCGTGGATCGACGGCCGATCGGTCGGCCGAGCCGGCCTTGGCGTCGCGTGCCGGCAGCGCGTCCGGTGCCGGTGCCGGCGCACCGGCCAGCAGCAGCGCGTCGAATTCGACCGACCGGGCGGTGGCGAAGGTCCGCTGCACCGGCAGGTCGGCGACCATCCCGCCGTGCGGCGCGATCAGCAGCGGCACCATGCCGGCGGCGAACACCGCCTGGCGTACCTCGTCGAGGTCGTCGAGGTCGCCGTCGGGGTCGACGACGATCCCGACCGTCCGGCCGTCGGTCGGCCACTCCCTGCCGACCTGGGACAGGGCGGGGCTCGGCGTGACGTCGGCGAGCGGCACGGTCGGCTCCGGAGCAGGAAGACCCAGACCGGTGGCGACCTGTGCGCACAGCACCGGGTCGATGTTGGCCAGGCACCGCAGCTGGCGTTCCCTGATCGCCTGGTGGTAGCACTTGCCGAGCTCGAACGTGTAGGCGCGGATGATGTGTTCCTTCTCGACCGGCGACATGCTCAGCCAGAACAGCCGGACCTGGCTGTAGTGGTCGTCGAAGGAGACCGGGTTCGCCCGGACCTTGGGCGCCTCGGCCACCCGCACCGGCACGTCGACGAACGCGCGCGCGTCGTCCCCGGCCGGGAACGGGTTGCCGCCGTCGAGCGAGTTCGGCCGGTACGGCGCGACGCCCGCGTGCACGGCCTGCTGGTGGAAGCCGTCCCGGAGCATGTCGTTCACCGGGGCGTGCGGGCGGTTGATCGGGATCTGCGGGAAGTTCGGTCCGCCCAACCGGGTGAGCTGGGTGTCGACGTACGAGAAGAGCCGGCCCTGCAGCAGCGGGTCGTTCGTGACGTCGATCCCCGGCGGCAGGTGGCCGACGTGGAAGGCGACCTGCTCGGTCTCGGCGAAGAAGTTCGTCGGCGTCCGGTTGAGCGTCAGCAGTCCGACCGGCTGCACCGGTGCCAGTTCCTCCGGCACGATCTTGGTCGGGTCCAGCAGGTCGATTCCGCCGAAGGTCTCCTCCGGGGTGTCCGGGAAGACCTGCAGGCCGAGTTCCCACTCGGGATACGCCCCGGACTCGATCGCGTCGTAGAGGTCCCGGCGGTGGAAGTCCGGGTCCACCCCACCCAACAGCTGTGCCTCCTCCCAGGTCAGGGAGTGCACGCCGAGCTTGGGCTTCCAGTGGAACTTGACCAGCACCGTCTCTGCGGCCTCGTTCACCAGGCGGAAGGTGTGGACCCCGAAGCCCTCCATCGTCCGGTACGACCGGGGAATGCCCCGGTCGGACATGTTCCACATGGTGTGGTGCTGGGCCTCGGTGTGCAGGGAGACGAAGTCCCAGAACGTGTCGTGCGCGCTCTGCGCCTGTGGGATCTCCCGGTCGGGGTGCGGTTTGCCGGCGTGGATGATGTCGGGAAACTTGATCGCGTCCTGGATGAAGAAGACCGGGATGTTGTTGGCGACGAGGTCGAAGGTGCCCTCGTCGGTGTAGAACTTCGTCGCGAAGCCCCGGGTGTCGCGGACCGTGTCGGCGGATCCGCGCGAGCCGAGCACCGTGGAGAACCGGACGAAGACGTCGGTGCTCCGCCCCTTCCTGAGGAAGCCGGCCATGGTCAGCGCCTCGGCGGTGCCGTAACTGGTGAACACCCCGTGCGCTCCGGCGCCCCGCGCGTGCACCACGCGCTCCGGGATCCGTTCATGGTCGAAGTGAGTGATCTTCTCCCGTAGGTGGTGGTCCTGGAGCAGGACCGGACCGCGGGGACCGGCCTTCAGGGAATGGTCGGTGTCACGCAGCCGTGCGCCGTTCGCGGTGGTCAGGTACGCGCCCTGCTGACCGCTCGCGGTGGTCGGCGCGCCGGTCCGCGCACCGGTCGGGGTACGGGTCTGCGGAGCGCCCTGTTCCCTCTTCGGCGGCAGCGGGTCGTGGGGGGCCGTCGGCTCCTCGACGGGCGGCGGGGCGCTGCCCGGCGCGCCGGGCACATCCGTCGCCGGGGCGTCCGTCAGTTTCTCTGCCGCGGCTTCCACGGCGTCCTTGACTACCTTGGCGGGCTTGCTGGGATCCATCTGGGCAGGTCCTCCATCAGACGACGGTGGGGGTGCCCAGAGAGCGGTACCCCGGACTGATGGGACAAAACGTGGCGATTCTGTGATCTCGGACCACCCGGGCCGTGCGGTCCGCGATCCGGCTGTCCCGCCGGCCGGGGACACCGGCACGCCGGCGGACGGAAGGGTGCCCCGAGGGCTGGCCAGGCCGGCCCCCGGGGCGGGATGCGTCAGAAGGGGTAGGGGTAGGGTGCGTCGTTGCCGTAGTCGAAGTATTTGTCGGCGACGCCGCCGGTGACGGTGTTCTTGAGGTGCCAGCGCCAGACGCGGTTTTCGAAGTTCTGGATGATGCCGGGTTCGGTGGCGGTGGTGGTGCCGTTCCAGTTGCCGGGGATCGGGTAGGTGCCGTGGCTGCCGTAGGTGAAGTCGAGGTCGGAGTTGCCGTCGGTGGGGTCGAGGTCGTTTTTCAGGTACCAGTGGCGGGGTCCGTCGGTGTCGTCGACGACGGCGGGGGTCCAGGTGCCGTCGCCGTTCCAGTCGCCGGTGACCGGCCAGGTGTTGGCGTTGCCGTAGCGGAGGGTGTGGTTGACGCCGCCGGCGCTGTTGTCGTTGCGTAGTTCCCATTTCCAGGCGCCGTTGTCTTTGGAGACGACTCCTGGGGTGGTGGTGCCGTTGTCGTCCCAGTCGCCGGTGACGGGGATGTAGTCTTTGCCGCCGAAGAGGAAGTCGACGTCGGATTCGCCGCCTGCGAGGGTGTTTTTGAGGTACCAGCGGCGGGAGTTGTTTTCGTTGGCGACGACGCCGGGTGTCCAGTAGCCGTTGCCGTCCCAGTCGCCGGCGACGGGGGTCATGTGGGCGTCGCCGTAGCGGAACGTCAGGTCGCCGTTGCCGCCGCTCTGGGTTCGTTTGATGTGCCATTCCCAGACCGAGCCGGTGCGGCGTACCAGTGCGGGTGTGGACATGCCGGTCCTGAACCAGTCACCCGCCAGCGCGAACGCCG
>NZ_JAZGQK010000028.1:0-117390 GCF_036422035.1 Plantactinospora sonchi | reverse complement strand
ACACGCCGCCGGGCGGGCTTCCGGCAACATCCGGGACAGGGTTCAATGACATCGCGGGCTCTTGACTGGCTTGGGTGTAGGAACCGTTTGCCTATCAAGAGCCCGCGACCATACCCAGCCGCCACGCCGGAACCAACCAGCCTCCTACCACCTCACCGACAACCAGGTTCAGAAACAGGCTCTATACAAAAAACGATAGGAAGGGCCCCTTCCTCACACCCGCGGCACCGGTGGCCGGTCAGCGCACGGCCGGCACCCGCCGCCGATCGTTGCGCCACCACGGGTGTCGGTGGTCCGGCCACAACGTCGGCGCCCGCCCGACAGGTGTCTGATGTGGAGGATGAAGAGCGGGTTCGGGCGTCGTACCCGGATGGCATGCTCCAGCGGTGACACCGCTGCGCATCGTCAAGGGGGACGCGACCGACCCGCAGGCCAAGGGCCCGAAGGTCATCGGCCACATCTGCAACGACCTCGGCGGCTGGGGAAAGGGTTTCGTGCTCGCGCTGTCCCGTCGGTGGCCCGAGCCGGAACGCGACTACCGTCAGTGGCACCGGCAACGCGCCGGCAACGACTTCGGCCTCGGCGCCGTCCGCCTCGTCCAGGTCCGCGCGGACATCTGGGTGGCGAACATGGTCGGGCAGCGCGGCATGAGGCACGGCTCGGCCGGCCCGCCGATCCGGTACGACGCGGTCGCGCGCTGCCTGGACACCCTGGCCGGGCACGCACAACGGCTGAACGCCTCGGTCCACCTGCCCCGGATCGGCTGTGGGCTGGCCGGCGGCCGGTGGGAGCGGATCGAGCCGCTCATCGTCGACGCCCTGTGTGCCCGGGACGTGCACGTCACGGTCTACGACGTCAGCTGACCGGTCGCCCCGCGGATCACCGGGTACGGGCCGCAGTCAGGGCCCGGAGCCGGTGGTCCGGAGGGGCGGGCGGTGACCGGGCGACCGGTCACCGCCGCACGGTCATCCCTGGCCGGTGCCCGCCATCCGCTCGCGCAGCCCACGAGGGCGCAGGTCGGTCCAGTTGGTTTCGACGTAGGCCAGGCAGGCGTCCCGGGGCTGCGGCTCGTCCGCGCCGAAGGCGATCGTCCAGCCGGCCGGCACCTCCACGAAGGACGGCCACAGCGAGTGCTGCCCCTCGTCATTGACCAACACCAGGTAGCGGCCGTCGGGGTCCTCGAACGGGTTGGTGGTCATGTCAGGCTCCTTCACAGTCCTCGGTCGGGCAGAGCGCGTTCGTCGGGTGCGGCACATCGGACGGACGAGACGAGCCGGTCGGTCGAGACGAGCCGGTCGGTGGAAGTGCCGAGATCGGCAGGTCGGGGGCGGCGAGTGCCGCCGTGAGCAGGGCGAGGAACTCGTCGGCGAGCCGGCGGGCGGTCGCCGGTCCGAACACGTCGAGCGCGTACTCCAGGTCGACGTGCACCGGGCCGTCGGCGAGCGGCTCGTAGAAGCTGACGGTCAGCTCGGCCCGGACCGCTCCGGTCGGCACCGGCTCTGCTCGCAGCCCAGCGAGCTCGTCCGAGCCGTCCACCCCGGTCAGTCGGGCCTCCTCGTGGTGCACCAGGAGCACCTGCGGCAGGCCGTCGCCGATCGGCGACGAGTCGCGTACCGCGTTGAACGGCACCTCCTGGTGGTCGAACGCGGCCAGGTCACCGGCCCGGATCCGGGCCAGCAGGCCGGCGAAGCTCGGATCACCGCCGATGTCGGTCCGCAACACCAGCGGATTGACGAAGCAACCGACCAGATCCCCCAACGCCTCCTCGGTCCGGCCCGCCACCAGCGTGCCGATCGGGACGTCCGGGCCCGCGCCGAGCCGGTGCAGCAGGGTGGCGAGCGTCGCCTGGAAGACCATGAACATGCTGGTACCGGTCTGTCGGGCCAGGTCGTCGACGGCCCGGTGCGTCCGATCGTCGAGCACGAACTCGACCCGGTCACCGCGCCGGCCGGGCACCGCCGGCCGCGCCCGGTCCGTGGGCAGCGTCAACCGTTCCGGTACGCCCGCCAGCCGCCCACGCCAGTAGTCCAGCTGGCGGGCGTACCGGCTGGTGGGGTCGGCCGGGTCGCCGAGCAGCTCCCGTGACCAGTGGGCGTAGTCCGGGTAGCCGACCGGCAGTGGCGACCACCCCGGGGCCTGCCCGGCCCGGCGGGTCGCGTACGCGGTGTCGAGGTCTCGGACCAGCGGAACCACCGACCACTCGTCGACGCCCAGATAGTACAGGGTCAGCAGGACCGCCTCCGTCCCGTCACCGACCAGCAACCGGGCCCGGAGCGGCGGCTGCTCGGTCAGGTCGACGGTCTCGCGGACCAGCTCGGCGACCCGGGCGTCGAGGGGTTCGCCGGTCTCCGGCAGCCGCTCCAGGACCGGCCGGTCACCGACCGGCACCGGCACCGGCTCCCCGCCGTCACCGACCGCGAACACCGTGGCCAACGGCGGGTGCCGGTCCACCACGTCCCGCAGTGCCGCCTCCAGCGCCGGTACGTCCAGCCGGGCCGGGCCGGCGGGCCGGACCAGCAGGGCGAGATCCCAGTGATCCCCTGGCACCGCCGCCCGGTGACGGTCCCACCAGATCCGCTGCACCGGTGCGGCGAGCGGAGGCAGACCCGGCCCGGCCGGACGCAACGGTGGACGCTGGGCCACCGCCGCGCCGACCCGTTCGGCCAGTCCGGCCACGGTCGGCGAGTCGAAGACGTCCCGGACCGCCAGGTCGACGCCGAGCGCGGCCCGGATCCGGCCGAGCAGCCGCATCACGGCCATCGAGTGTCCACCGAGGACGAAGAAGTTGTCGGACACCCCGACCGAGGGCAGCCGGAGGATCTCCGCGACGAGGACGGCGAGGGTCCGTTCGACCGCGGTGACCGGCCGGTCGTCGCCGGTCAGCACCGTCCAGTCCGGCGCCGGCAGCGCCCGCCGGTCCAGTTTGCCGTTCGGGGTCAGCGGCAGCGGGCCGGCGAGCGCCACCACCAGGGTCGGCACCATGTAGTCCGGCAGCAGGCCGGCGGCGTGTTCGCGGACCTCGTCCGGGTCCACGGCGGCGTCGGCCGGTACGACGTACCCGACGAGCCGGGTCAGGTCCCCGGCACGGTCCACGGTCACCGCCGCCTGCCGTACTCCGGGATATCCGGCCAGGACCGCCTCGACCTCGCCCAGCTCGATCCGGAAACCACGGATCTTCACCTGGTCGTCGACCCGGCCGAGGAAGTCCAGCACCCCGTCGGCCCGCCAGCGGGCCCGGTCGCCGGTGCGGTACATCCGGCCGCCCGGTACGCCGTACGGGTCGGCGACGAAGCGCTGCGCGGTCAGCCCGGGACGACCGAGGTAGCCGCGGGCCAGGCCACGCCCGGCGACGTACAACTCCCCCACCACGCCGGGCGGCACCGGTCGGAGCCGCTCGTCGAGGACGTACGCCCGGGTGTTCGGGTCCGGGCGGCCGATCGGCACCGGGCCGGTCCAGTCGGGCTCGGCCCGCCAGAGTGTGGAGTTCACGGTCGCCTCGGTGAGGCCGTAGGCGGCGTACAGCCGCAGCCGGTCGGCCCACCGGCCGATCAGGTCCGGCGGCACGGTCTCGGTACCGACCAGCACGGTCAGCCCGTCCGGCAGCGGGCAGTCCGCCGGCAGTGCCGCGACCAGCGACGGTGGCAGGATCGCGTGGCTCACCCGTTCCCGCTCCAGCAGGTCGGCCAGGGGCCGGCCGGGTGCCCGGGTGTCGTCCGGCGCGATCACCAGCCGACCCCCGACACACAACGCCATGGCCAGCTCGAAGACGAAGACGTCGAAGCCGGTCGAGGCGAACTGCAGCACCCGGGAGTCGGCGGACACGCCGAGCCGGTCGACCGCGGTGGCGACCAGGCTGGAGATCCCCTCGTGCGGCACCACGACCCCCTTGGGCCGACCGGTGGAGCCCGAGGTGTAGATGACGTACGCCGCGTGGTCCAGGCCGGTCGGTGGCACCGCCCGTTCCGGTACCTCGGCGGGCGCGGAATCGGAGCCGGCCGGGTCGTCGAGCAGCAGTCGACGTACCCCGGGGATCTCCGGCAGCCGGCCGGCCGCCGCCCGGGTGGTCAGCACCGCCCCGACACCGGCATCGGTGATCATGAAGGAGAGTCGGTCGGCCGGGTGGGCCAGCTCCAGCGGCAGGAAGGCCGCGCCGAGCCGGAGCACCCCGAGCACCACGGCCACGGTCTCGGCCGAGCGTGGCACCGCCACCCCGACCACCGACTCGGGCCCCACGCCGTACGTGGCCAGCAGCCGCGCGATCCGGTCCGCCTCGGCATCCAACCCGGCGTACGAGAGCACGCGCTCCCGGTCCACTACGGCGACCGCGTCCGGGGCCCGGTGCACCTGACCGGCGAACAGGGCCGGCAGGGTCTCCTCCGGCACCTCCCGGTCGGTCGCGGTGAAGTCGTGCAGCACCCGGTCCCGCTCGCCCGGCACCAGGACGTCGATCCGGCTCAGCGGCACGGTCGGGTCGGTGGCGACGGTCGCGGCCAACCGCGCCAGCCGCGCGCCGAGCCGCTCGACCGTGCCGGCGTCGAACAGGTCCGTCCGATACTTCAGCCGGCAGGTGAGGAAGGGCCCCCTGTTATCGCTTTCGGTATAGGAAGGGCCCCCTCCTAACGTCTCCGCGCGGTCCTCCTCGGCGACGTCGAAGACCAGGTCGAACTTGGCTGCCGGCGGGTCGACCGGCTCGTCGGTGGCGGTCAGCCCGACCAGGCCGGGCCAGTCGGCACCCGGCGGCCGGTGCACCACCATCACCTGGAACAGCGGGTTGCGGGACAGCGACCGGGTCGGGTTGACCGCCTCCACCACCGCCTCGAACGGGACGTCCTGGTGCGAGAACGCGGCCAGGTCGGTTTCCCGGACCCGGGCCAGCAGCTCGACGAAGGTCGGATCACCGGAGAGGTCGGTACGCAGGACGAGCGTGTTGACGAAGAAGCCGACCAGCTCGTCCAACGCCGTGTCGGTACGCCCGGCGATCGGTGCCCCGAGTGGGATGTCGGTGCCCGCGCCGAGCCGGTGCAGCAGGGTCGCCACCAGCGCGTGCACCACCATGAACAGGCTGGTCCCGGTGTCCCGGGCGAGCCGGCGGAGTCCCGAGCCGACCTCGTCGGGCAGGGTCACGGTGAGTTCGGCGGCGGTCGGGTCGGGCCGACCGGACCGGGCCCGGTCGGTGGGCAGGTCGAGTTCCTCCGGCACCCCGGCCAGGGCGCCACGCCAGTAGTCCAGTTGCCGGGCGGCCAGACTGTCCGGATCCGCCGGATCGCCGAGCAGCCGCCGCTGCCAGAGCGTGTAGTCGACGTACTGGACGGGCAGGGGTGGCCAGTCGGGGGCCTGTCCGGCGCGCCGGGCCGCGTACGCCGTGGAGAGGTCCCGCAGGAAGGGCCGGTCCGACCACTCGTCGGTGGCGACGTGGTGCAGCAGCAGGACGAGTACGTGCTCTGCCACCTCCGAGGCACCGTCGACCGCGACCAGGGTCGCCCGCAACGGCGGCTCGGTGGCGAGGTCGAACGGGCGTCGTACGGCGGTCCGGACGATCCCGGCGACCTCGTCCGGCGCGGCGGTGACGGTCACCAGCTCCGGTCGAGCCTCGGCGGGCGGGAGGACCCGCTGGCCGGGTCGACCGTTCCGCTCCTCGAAGACCGTCCGCAGTGTCTCGTGCCGGCCGGTCAGGTCAGCCAGGGCGGCCCGCAGCGCGGCCACGTCGAGTGGGCCGCGCAGCCGCAGGACGATCGGGAAGTGGTACGCCGCCGACGCCGGGGCCATCCGCTGGATCATCCAGAGCCGCTGCTGGGCGAAGGAAAGTGGCAGCTCGGCGGGGCGGGTGACCGGCACCAACGCCCGGTCCGGGTCCGCCGGATCCGTCCCCCGGTCCGGGTCCGCCGGGTCCGCTTTCCCGCCGATCCTGACGGCCAGTTCGGCGACGGTCGGCGCCTCGAAGAGGTCACGGATCGCCAACTCGGCCCCGAGCGCCGTCCGGGCCCGGCTGACCAGCCGGATCGCCAGCAGCGAGTGTCCGCCGAGATCGAAGAAGTTGTCGTCGGCGCCGACCCCGGGTACGCCGAGCAGGTCGGCGAAGATCTCGCAGAGCGCCTCCTCCCGCGCCGAGCGGGGCGGGCGGGTGGCGACGCCGGCCCGGACCGTCGGGGCGGGCAGCGCCGCGACGTCGAGCTTGCCGTTGACGGTCAACGGCAGCTGGTCGATCGGGACCAGCACCGCCGGCACCATGTAGTCGGGCAGCCGCCGCCGCAGGTACGTCCGCAGTTCGGCCAGCACCTGTTCGTCGGAGTCCCGCCATCCGGAGGCCCGGACGACGTAACCGGCGAGCCGGCGTACCCCGGCGGCCGCCGTGGGGTCCAGCAGCACGGCGGCGTGCGCGACCAGCGGATGCCCGAGCAGTGCCGCCTCGATCTCACCAAGTTCGATCCGGTAACCCCGAATCTTCACCTGGTCGTCGGTACGGCCGAGGAAGTCCAGCAACCCGTCGGGGCGGCGGCGCACCAGGTCCCCGGTGCGGTACATCCGCTCGCCCGGCCCGCCGTAAGGGTCGGCGACGAAGCGCTGTGCGGTCAGCGCCGGCCTACGGTGGTAGCCCCGGGCCAGTCCGATGCCGCCGATGTAGAGCTCGCCGGGGGCGCCGGGCGGGGTCGGCCGCAGGTGCGGGTCGAGCACGTAGGCCCGGGTGTTCCAGATCGCCCGGCCGACCGTCGGGGTGGCGCTGTCGGCGGTACCGCCGCCGAGTGTGTTGATGGTGTACTCGGTCGGCCCGTACAGGTTGTAGCCGGCGGTGCCGTCGGTCTCCCGCAGCCGGTCCCAGACCGTCTCGGAGACCGCCTCGCCGCCGAGCAGGACCAGCACCGGTCGGTGTCGTCGCACCCCGGCCCGGTCGTGGCCGCCGACCTCGCCGACCTCGCCGGCCCCGTCGCGGCCGGAACCGACCCCGTCGGCCGCGTCACCGCCGGTAGCGTCACCGCCGTCGCCGGCCGTGTCGCTCGGCTCGTCCTGATCGAGCAGGCCCTCCTCGAGGAGCAGTTGGGCATAGCTCGGGGTGACGTTGACAACGTCGATCCGGTGCCGGTCGCAGTAGCCGACGAGGGCCCGGGCGTCGCGGCGCAGCTCCTCGTCGCAGACGTGCACCTCGTGCCCCTCGACCAGCCAGAGCAGTTCCTCCCAGGACATGTCGAAGGCGAACGAGACGGTGTGGGCGATCCGCAGCCGCCGGCCACCGGCGGCCGCCACGGTCGGGCCGAAGATGGCCTCCCGGTGGTTGAGCTGCATGTTCGTCAACCCCCGGTACGGCGTCACCACACCCTTCGGACGGCCGGTCGAACCCGACGTGTAGATCAGGTACGCGGGGTGGGACAGCCGGTCCGGGTCGGTCCGGGCGAACCCGGCCGGCAGTTCGGCGTCGCCGAGAGCGTCACCGGACAGACCCGCCAACTCGGCGGAGACCGCCGGCCCGTCGAGCGGCAGTACCGTCGACGGCAGGTTCTCCGGCAGGTCGGGCAGCACGGAGGTGACCGAGAGCAGAGCCATCGGCTCGGTGTCGGCCAGTACGAACGCCAGCCGCTCGGCCGGATGGTCCAGCTCCAACGGCAGGTAGGCGGCACCGGTGCGCAGCACGGCGAAGAGCGCCACCACCATGTCTATCGAGCGCGGCAGCGCCAGTGCCACCACCTGCTCCGGTCCGGCGCCCCGGGAGATCAGCAGCCGGGCCAACCGGTTGACCCGGGCGTCGAGTTCGGCGTAGGTGAGCGTCCCGGTTTCCGCCGCTGCGCCGGCACGACCGCCAGCGCCGGCGAAGACCAGCGCCACCGCGTCCGGGGTCCGGGCCGCCTGCCCGGCCAGCAGATCCGCGACGGACCCGGTGCCCACCGGACGCCGGGTCGCCGCCCACTCCGCCGCCAGTTCGGCGCGTTCCGGCTCGCTGAGCAGGTCGACCCGGCCGACCGGCAGCGCGGGTCCACCGGCCCCACCGAGGGCGGAGAAGGATTCACCAGCCAGGTCGGACGGGGCGCCACCGGCACCGTCGAGCGCGCCGACGATCCGGTCCAGTACGGCGACGAACCGGTCGAGCAGCGTCCGGGCCACCGGGCCGGGAACAACGTCCGGCCGATGGTCGAGTGCGACCCGGATCCGCTGCGCCGGGGTGACCACCAGGGTCAGCGGGTAGTGGGTGGCGTCCACTCCGGCCACCGCGACGATGCCGTGCCGCTCGCGCAGCCAGGCGGACTCCTCCTCGTCGACGAAGTTCTGCAGTACGTAGAGGGTGTCGAAGAGCCGGGCGTGTCCGGCGGCCCGCTGGACCTCACCGAGGCCGAGATGGTCGTACGGCATCAGTTCGGCCCGCTGCTCCTGCAGGCGCCGCAGCAGGTCGGTCACTGACTCGTACGGGTCGACGGCGACCCGTACCGGCACGGTGTTGAGGAACAGCCCGATGATCTGCTCGACGTGCGGGATCTCGGGGTTCCGCCCGGAGACGGTCATCCCGAAGGCCACGTCGGTCCGGCCGAGGAAGCCGCCCAGCACCAGTCCCCAGGTCGCGGTGAGCACCGTATTCAGGGTGAGGCCGTGCCGGCGTACCGCCGTCCGCAACCGCTCGCCCAGCGGTGCCGGCAGCTCGGTCCGGCAGCGTTCCGGGACCACCGGGGCCAGGGTCGCCTCCGGCGCGACCAGGGACGGTTCGACCAGCCCGGCGAGCGCGTCCCGCCAGGCCCGGACGGCCGGCCCGGACGGCTGGGCGGCGAGCCAGTCGAGGTGGTCCCGGTACGAACCGGCCGGTGGCAGCACGCTCTCGTCACCGTCGCGCTCGTAGAGGGTGAACAGCTGCTCCACGAAGAGCTGCTCGGACCAGCCGTCCCAGAGCACCAGGTGGTGGCTGATCACCAGCCGGTCCCGGTCGTCGCCGAGCCGGATCAGCAGCAGCCGGCACAGTGGTGGCCGGGTCAGGTCGAAGCGACGTCGCCGGTCGGCGGCCATCAGCGCGGTCACCCGCTCCCCCGCGGTCTCGGGGTCGAGCCCGGAGAGGTCCACCTCCGTCAGCGGCAGTTCGGTCGCCGCCGCGATGAACTGCACCGGCCGGGACAGTCCCTCGCCGGTGAAGCCCGCCCGCATGCTCGGGTTGCGGGCCAGCAGCACAGCGCCGGCCCGGCGCAGCCGCGCCAGGTCGACTCGATGGTCCAGGTCGAACACGTCCTGCGCGGTGTAGACGTCGAGGGCATCGGTGTCGTAACTGGCGTGGAAGAAAAGGCCCTCCTGCAGCGGCGAGAGCGGCCAGATCTCCGCCACCGGGGTCACACTGGTCCGGGCGACCTGGTCGACCTCCTCCGGGGTGAGGTCGACCCTCGCCCGCTCCGCCCGGTCGACCGTCGACACGGCACCGGCCGTCACGGACCCCGCCGTCCGAGACGCCGTCGAGCCGGCCGCCGTGGCGGCGGTCAGTTCAGCCAGCACGGCGACCCATCCGGTGCTCAGCGTGGCAACGTCGGCCTCGGTGAGCACCCCGTCCGCCCAGGTCCAGGTCGCGGTCAGTACCGGGCCGTCGACGGTGTCGGCACAGACCACGTCGACCTGCAGCGGATGTGACAGGGCCAGGCCACCGTTGAGCGTGGCGATCTCCGCCGACTCCGGTGCCGGCGTCCACTCCCGTTCGGACTCCGCCGGGACACGCCCGTAGTAGTGGAACAACACCTGTGCCGTCGACAGCCCGGCGAGGATCGGCGCGGTCTGGGCGTTGAGATGACGCAGCATCCCGTACCCGAGGCCGTTGTCCGGGACGGCCCGCAACCGTTCCCGTACGCCCCGGAGCACGTCGAGCGGGTCGGTGCCGGCCGGCAGCCGGACCGGTTGCACGCTGGTGAACCAGCCGACGGTACGGGACAGGTCGACGTCGGCCGTGATCTCCTCACGACCGTGCCGTTCCAGTTCGACCAGCAGGTCACCGTCGTGGTCACGTCGCCAGCGGGTCACCGCCAGCCGCAGCGCGGCGAGCAGTACCTCGGTGACGTCCGCACCGGCCGCTGCCGGTACGGCGGTGAGCAGTGGTGTGGTGCCGGCCGGCTCGAGGCGTACGACGTGCTGCCGGCCGGGTCGGCTCGACACCGCGTCGACCGGGTCGGCGCACAACTCGGCGCCGGGCGCCAGCGTCTCGGCCCAGTGCGCGAGTTCGGTCAGCCGTTCCGGGCGCTGTGCCTGCTCGGTCAGCAGCTGGGCGTAGTGCCGCAGCGAGGTGCCGACCGGGGCGAGCACCGGTGGATGGCCGGCGGCGACCGCCCGGGCCGCCTCGGCGAGGTCCGCCAGCAGGATCCGCCACGAGACGCCGTCGACCAGCAGGTGGTGGGTGGTGAGCAGGAGCCGTCCCGGCCGGGCTCCGGCGTCGAACCAGACCGCCTGGAGCATCCTCCCGGCGTCCGGCGCGAGCCGTCCGGTGGCCGCGTCGGACTCTCGGGCGATGGTGGCCCGCAGCTCGACGTCGTCCATGCCGGCCACGTCGACCCGGCGCAGCAACTCGGTCGCGGACACCTCGCCGGACGGCGGGATCTCCAGCGACCACAGCACCCCGGCGATCCGGCGCAACCGCAGGCGGAGGCCGTCGTGCCGGTCCAGTACCGCCCGCAGCACCGTGAGCAGGGTGTCCGCGTCCGGCAGGACGGGGGTGACAAGCAGTGCCGACAGGGTGAACCGGTCGATCGGCTGACCGGTCCCGCGCAGCCAGTGCACGATCGGCAACGGCTGCACGGTACCGATCCCGTCACCCGTCTGCCCGGGCGTCTCCGTACCGGTGGCCGGTGCTCCGGACCGCGTCGTGTCGTCGGCCGGTGCGGTCCGCGCCGGGTGCGGCCGGCTGGTCGTGGCCGGCTGGTCGGGGTGCGACGTCGTGGCCTGCGGGCGTGCCGCGGCGGCGAGGGTACCCGGCGTACGGTGCCGGAAGAGGTCACCGGGACGGATTTCCAGTCCCTGCCGCCGGGCCCGACTCGCCACCGCGATGCTGAGGATGCTGTCGCCGCCGAGCGCGAAGAAGTCGTCGTCGGGGCCGACCTCGGGCCGGCCCAGCACCTCGGCGAAGATCGCGGCGAGCCGCCCGACCGCCGAATCCGCAGGCTGCCCGACCGCCAGGTCAATGTGCGGCCCGACCGCCAGGTCAATGTGCGGCCCGACCGCCAGGTCAATGTGCGGCCCGACCGCCAGGTCAATGTGCGGCCCGACCGCCGGGTCAATGTGCGGCCCGACCGCCGGGTCAATGTGCGGCCCGACCGCCGGGTCATTCAGCGGCCCGACCGCCGGGTCCGGAGACGACCCGGGCAGCCCGGCTCCGTTGGACGGTACCGGCGCGGCGGCCACCGGCCCGCCGGGCAGCCCCGACACCGCAGACCGCCCGGGCGCGGCCGGCGTCGGCAGCACCGGCCCGTCCGGCGCGGCCGGCGCGGCCGGCGTCGGCAGCGCCGCCCGGTCGAGCTTGCCGCTCGGGGTCAGCGGCAACGCGTCGAGGAGCACGAACGCGCTCGGTACCAGCGCGGCGGGCAGCCCGGCCAGGGCCGCCTCCCGCAGCGCGGCGATCGTCGGCCGGGCCCCGGGCAGGGGTACGACGTACGCCACCAGACGGGACCGTCCGACCTCGGCGGGTACGGTCACCACCACCCGGCCGACCCCGGGCTGTGCCGACAGCACCGCCTCGATCTCGCCCGGGTCGATCCGGTGACCACGGATCTTGACCTGGTGGTCGGTACGACCGACGTACTCGAGTACGCCGTCGGACCGCCAGCGCACCAGGTCGCCGGTGCGGTACATCCGCTCCCCGGTCGCTCCGAACGGGTCGGCGACAAAACGTTCGGCGGTGGTCGCCGGCCGCCCGTGGTAGCCGTGGCCGAGCTGCGCCCCGGCGACGTACAGCTCACCGGGTACCCCGGCGGGCACCGGGCGCAGGCAGTCGTCCAGCACGTACAGCCGGGTGTTGGCGACGGCCCGGCCGATCGGCACGGTCCGCTCGGGTTCGCCGTCGTTCGCCCACCAGGTGACCTGCACCGCCGTCTCGGTCGGGCCGTAGAAGTTGTCCAGCGCGGTCCCGGTCCGGGCCCGCCACCGCCGGGCGAGTTCCGGGGAGAGCGCCTCGCCTCCGCTGGAGACCCAGCGCAGGCTGGCCGCCCAGCCGGGATCGGCGGCGACCTCGTCGTCGAGCAGGAACGCCTCCACCATCGACGGTACGAAGGTGACCACGGTGACCCGGTGCCGCCGGATCAGCCCGGCGAGCCGGGCCGGGTCCCGGAGGTCGTCCGGCCCGGGCAGCACCACGGCGGCACCCGTGGTCAACGGCCAGAAGATCTCCCACACCGAGGTGTCGAAGTGCGGGGGCGCGAGCTGCAGCATCCGGTCGGCGGTACCGAGCCGGAACTCGCGTTGCGACCAGGTGAGCTGGTTGACGATCGCCCGGTGGCTGACCAGCACGCCCTTCGGGCGGCCGGTCGAGCCCGAGGTGTAGATCAGGTACGCCGGCAGTTCCGGGTCCGTCGATGCCGCCGGCGGGGTGTGTCGCTGGCGCGGCACCGCATGGTCCTCGTCCGGGGCCGGCACGGCGTCGCCGTCCAGCAGCAGGTGTGTCAGGCCCGCCAGGTCGGGCACCCGGTCGAGGGTGTCCATGGTGGCCACGACCGCCCGGGCGCCGGAGTCGGCGAGCCCGGCGGCGAGTCGGCCGCGCGGGTCCGCCAGGTTGACCGGCAGGTACGCCGCACCGGTCCGGAGCACCGCGAGCATCCCGACCACCAGGTGTGCGGACCGGGGCACCGCGACCGCGACGATGTCCCCCGGTCGGATGCCCCGGTCGACGAGGCGCCCGGCGAGCGCGGTCGCCCGCCGGTCCAGTTCGGCGTAGCTCAGTTCCCGCTCGCCGTCGATCAGCGCCACCGCGTCCGGGGTGTCGGCGGCCTGGGCCGCGACGACCGCGTCGAGGGTCAGCACGGGCACCGGGGCGGCCGGCCCGGTCAGCCGGGCCAGTGCGGCGGCCCGCTCCTCCGCCGACAGCAGGTCGATCCGACCGACCGGCCGGGTCGGATCGGTGACGAGCGTGTCGAGGATGCGCGTCAGGCCGGCGCCGAGCCGGCGCACGGTCGCCGGATCGATCCGGGCCGGGTCGTACTCGATGGTCAGGGTGAGGTTGTCGGCCGCCGACACCAGCAGGGTCACCGGATAGTGGGTGGCCTCCCGGAACTCGATGCCGGTGATCTCGACGAGACCGGTCCGGTCCCGCAGGTCACCGGTCGGCGGATAGTTCTCCACCACCACCAGGGTGTCGAAGAGGTCCCCGACCCCGGCCAGTCGTTGGATCGCGGGCAGGCCCAGGTGCTGGTGGTCGAGGAGGTCGGCCTGCTCCTGCTGGAGCCGGGCGACGAGTCCGGCCAGCGGCTCGGCCGGGTTCCAGCGCAGCCGGACCGGCAGGGTGTTGATGAAGAGACCGACCATCGACTCGACACCGTCCACCTCGGCCGGCCGGCCGGAGACGGTGCTGCCGAAGACGACGTCCCGTCGGCCGGTGTGCCGGCCGAGCAGCAGTCCCCAGGCGGCGTGGACGACGCTGCCGAGGGTCAGGCCGGCCTCCCGGGCCCGGCCGCGCAGTCCGGCCACGACACCGCCCGGCAGCGCCACCGTGGCCTGCTCGACGCGCGTCGGCGTCGTGGCCCGCCCGGTCGACGACGACCCGTCGCCCGTGCCGGGTTCACCGCTGGCGGCGGTGGCGGTGGCTCCTCCGGCGTCGGCAGGTCCTCCGGGAACCGTCGGGTCGGCGGCGAGCCGGGTCGGGCCGTCCAGGCCGGCCAGCGCGGCCCGCCAGGTCTCCCGGGCCGCCGCGTCGTCCCGGCCGGTCAGCCACTCCAGGTACCGGCGGTAGGGGGTGACCGGAGGCAGCCGGTCCGGCTCCCCGTCCGGGGCGTAGCCGGCGAGCAGGTCCCGCTGGGTCAGCCCGGCCGACCAGCCGTCGGTCACGATGTGGTGGTGGGTGAGCAGCAGGGTGTGCCGGTCGCGGTCGTACCGGACCAGTACGCAGCGCAGCAGCGGTGGGCGGGCGAGGTCGAACGGGGTGGCCCGCTCCGCCTCCGCCAGCGCCGCGAACGCGGCGTCCCGCTCGTCGGTGGCGTACCCGGTCAGGTCGACCTCGCGCCACGGCGGATCGAGCCGGTCCGCGAGCACCTGGACCGGTCGCCCGTCGGTGAGCTGCGGGAACGCGGCGCGCAGCGGGGCGTGCCGGTCGAGTACGCCGCGCAGTGCCCGACGCAGCGCCGCCGCGTCGAGCCGACCGGTCAGCTCGATCACCTGCTGCACCCGGTACGGGTCCCGGCCCGCCTCGGCGTCCGTGCCGTCGGCGACCGCGTGGAAGTAGAGCCCCTCCTGCAACGGGGTCAGCGGCAGCACCTCGACCAGCCCCGGTACGGCGGCGGCCAGCTCGTCGACCTCGGCCTGGTCGAGTCGGAGCAGGGGGAAGTCGGACGGGGTGTGTCCACCGGCGCCCGGCGCGGCGGTGTGCCGGGCCAGGGCCTCCAGCGCGGTGAACCAACCCTCCGCGAGGTCCCGGACGTCCTCCTCGGCGAGCAGTGTCGCCGGCCAGGCCCAGGTCACCCCGAGCCCGGGTCCGTCCGGACCGTCCTCGGTGAACGCGTTCACCTCCAGGGTGTACGGCGCCACCGGCATCGCGTCGTCGAAGCCGCCGGCCAGCAGCCCCACCCCGGGCAGCGGACTCCAGTTGGTGTCCGGGTCGGTCGGCACGGCGAACCGGCCGAGGTAGTTGAAGCTGAGTTGCGGCGTGGGCAGGCCGGCGAGCACGGCCGCGGACTCCGGGTTGAGGTGACGCAGCAGGCCGTAGCCGAGGCCGTGGTCGGGGATCTCGCGGAGCCGTTCCTTGATCCGCTTCAGCGCGGTGCCGGCGTCCGGGCCGCCGGCCAGTGCCTGGTCCAGGTCGATCGGACCGGTCTCCAGCCGCACCGGGAAGACGCTGGTGAACCAGCCGAGCGTGCGGGAAAGGTCCACGCCGTCGGCGACCTGCTCCTCCCGGCCGTGCCCCTCCAGCGCGACCAGGGCGGGGACCGGCCCGGTCACGCCCCGCCGCCGACGCCATGCGGCCAGGGCCAGGGCGAGCGCGGTGAGCAGCACGTCGTTGACCCCGGCGTGGAACGCCGCCGGCACGGTGCCGAGCAGCGGCGCGGTCCGGCCGGCCGGCAGCCGCAGGGTGAGTCGACGCACGCTCGCCAGGTCACCGACCGGGTCGAGGGGACGATCCGCCATGGCCGGGTCGGGGCCGCGCAGCATCCGGGTCCAGAGCGGCAGTTCGGCCAGCCGCCGCGCCGAGCGGGCGTCCGCGTGCAGCAGCTCGGACCAGCGTCGCAGCGGCGTGCCGACGGGCGCCAGTCGGGGCGTACGGCCGGTGGACACGTCGGCCCAGGCTGCGGCGAGGTCGGGCAGCAGGATCCGCCAGGAGACCCCGTCGACCACCGCGTGGTGAACCAGCACGACCAGGTGTCCGGGCTTGTCCCGGCCGGCGTCGAGCCAGACCACCTGGACCATCAGCCCTGTCTCCGGAGCCAGCCGCCGGCCGGCCTCCCGGGCGGCGGCCTCGGCCCGGGCCCGCAGTGGCGCCCCGGTCAGTTCTCCGACCTCGATCCGGTGCAGCCAGTCGGTGGCCCGGACGTCGCCGGGCGGCCTCACGTCCAGTCGACCGGGACCGTCCGGTGTGGACCGAACCAGCCGGGACCGGAGTACGTCGTGCCGGTCGGCGAGTGCCTGCAGTGCGGCACCGAGCCCCTCGGAGGTCAGCTCGGCGGGGACCCGGACCAGCAGCCACTGGTTGAACGCGTCGATCTCGCCACCGCACTCGTCCAGCCAGTGCAGGATCGGGGTGAACGGCAGTTCGCCGACGCCGGCCCGGGGGTCGTCCCCGGTCCGTCCCGGTGCCGAGGTGGCGACGTGCGCCAGTTCGGCGACGGTACGCAGCTGGAAGACCTGGCGTGGGGTGAGCACCAGACCCGCCTGCCGGGCCCGGATGACCAGTTGGATGGAGACGATGCTGTCCCCGCCCAACGCGAAGAAGTCGTCGTCCACCCCGACCTCGGGCAGTCCGAGCACCTCGGCGTAGAGGGCGCAGAGCAGTTCCTCCCGGGCGTCCCGGGGACGGGTGCCGCTGGTCAGGGCGGCGAAGTCGGGTGCCGGCAACGCGGCCCGGTCCAGCTTGCCGCTCGGCGTGACCGGGAGCTGGTGCAGCGGCACGAACGCCGCCGGCACCATGTGCTCCGGCAGCCAGCCCCGGGCGTACCCGCGCAGCTCCGCCATCAGGGCGGCGACGTCCCGGAACGGGGCCGGGCGGTTGGCGTACCGGGTCGGGTCGGCGGTCACCGGACGCCCGGGCCGGTACACCGGCGGCGGCACCGATCCGCCGCGGGTGAAGAGCAGGTCGAGTTCGCCGTCGGCGCCGTCACCCGACCAGGTCACCACCAGTTCGTGGCCGTACCGGGCGGCCAACTCGTGCACCGCCTCCGGGTCGACAGCCGATCCGGCGGCAGCGCTCGACGCCGCCGGTCCAGCGGACACCGCCGATCCGGCTGACGCGCTCGACGCGGCCGGTCCGGCTGACGCGGCCGGTCCGGCTGACGCGGCCGGTCGGGCGGGGCCGGCGACCGGACCCGGCTCGGCCAGTGCGCGGAGCGCGGCCCGGTCGGCGGTCAGCCGGGCGTTGGGCACCCCGGTGACCCGCAGGCCGTCGACCGCCGCCGTGCTGGTGCCGCCCTGGTCGAGCAGCTCCGCGAGCCCGGCCAGCCCGCCGTCCACCTCGGACCAGGTGACCTCCCGGACGGCGAGGGTGGCCGACGACGCCTCGGAGGTCGGGCCGCCGTGGGTCGATCCGGTGCGCAGCACCACGTCGTACCGGTGGCGGGTCAGCTCGTTGTGTGCCCGGCCGCGCTTGACGCGCAGGTCGACGGCGTCGATCCCGGGTACCGCCCCGACCAGCGCGGGGAAGAAGTCGGGATCGAGCAGCAGCTCCCCCTCCCAGCGCAGCCCCTGTTCGACGGCGATCCGGGCGGCGGCCCGGCCGGCCTCGTCCGACGGGCGGCGTCCGGCCTCGATGGCGGCCCGCAGGCAACGGTGCAACCGCAGGTTGCGGACGTCGCCGACGAACAGCGCCCCGCCCGGGACGAGCAGCCCGGTCAGCCCGCGCAGTACCTCGACCAGGTAGTCGGCGCTGGGAAAGTACTGCACGACCGAGTTGACGACGATGGTGTCGAAGAAGCCGGTGGGCAGGCCGTCGAGCACGTCGGCCGGCCGGGTACGCAGTTCCACCCGCCCGGCCAGCTCGGGCCGGGCCGCGACCTGCTCGCGCAGCGCCTCGACCGCCGCCCGGGACAGGTCGGTGCCCCAGTACGCCTCGACCCGGGGCGCCACCCGGGCCAGCAACAGCCCACTGCCGACCCCGATCTCCAGGACCCGACGCGGACGCAGCGCCAGGATCCGGTCCACGGTGGCGTCCCGCCACTCGCGCATCTCGGCGAGCGGGATCGGCAGCCCGTCGTAGCTGCTGTGCCAACCGGTGAAGTTCTCCCCGAACTCCTCATTACGCCCGGCGGCGTAGAGCAGTTCGTGCAGCCTCTCCCAGTCCGCCACCCGGCCGGACTCGGCGTCGACGTCCCGCTCCGGGCGTGCCTCGGCATCCCGCTCCGGACGTTGCCCCGCCGCCGGGCCGGGCTGCCGCCCCCGATCCAGCGCCGGTACGACGTACGCGGCGAGCCGCTGCTCACCGGTCGGCCCCGGGCGGGCCACCACCGCCACCTGACCCACCGCCGGATGCTGGGCGAGCACCGACTCGATCTCGCCCGGCTCGATCCGGTAGCCACGGATCTTCACCTGGTCATCGGCCCGGCCGAGGAACTCCAGCCGCCCGTCCGGCAGCCAGCGGACCAGGTCACCGGTGCGGTAGAGCCGCCCGCCGGCCGGCCCGTACGGGTCGGCGACGAACCGTTCGGCGGTCAGTCCCGGCCGGCCGAGGTAGCCCCGGGCCAGCCCCGGGCCACCGAGGTACAGCTCACCGGCCTGGCCGACCGGCACCGGGCGCAACGCCGCGTCGAGCACGTAACACCGGGTGCCGGGATCGGGCCGACCGATCGGCACGACACCACCGGGCGGGGTCCGCGGGTCACACTCGCCGAGCGTCGAGTTCACCGTCGCCTCGGTCGGCCCGTACGCGTTGAACATCGGCCGGTCGACCGCCCAGCGGGCGACCAGTTCCGGGGAGACCCGTTCGGTGCCGGCCAGCAGGGTCGCGCCGGACGGCAGCGTGCACTCCCGGGGCAGCGCGGCGAGCAGCGCGGGCGGCAGGATCATGAAGGTCGCGCCGTGCCGGTGCGCGTAGTCGGTCAACGCCGGGCCGGGCACCCGACGCTCGGCCGGTACGACGATCAGCCGTCCCCCGGAGAGCAGGCCGAGGCAGAGGTCCCAGAACGCGACGTCGAAGCTGGGCGAGGCGAACTGCAGCACCCGGCTGTCCGGGCCGACGCCGAGCCGGGCGCGCTGGGTGGCGACCAGTTGGGTCACCCCGGTGTGCGAGAGCACGACGCCCTTGGGGCGGCCGGTCGAGCCGGAGGTGTAGATGACGTACGCCGCGTTCTCCGGCGTCAGCGGAACGTCCCGGTCGGCGTCGGTCGGATCGGCGGCCCACTCCGGGTGCCCGTCGATCAGTCCGCCGTCCCGGCTCGGGTCCGCGTCGGCGGGATCGGTGGCTCGGCTCGGGTCCGCGTCGGTCGGGTCACCCTCGGGTGTCGGGGCCGCCCCGCCGGCCGTCGGTTCGGGCAGGAACACGCGGGGCAGGCTCGGCGTCGGCGGCAGGGTCGCGGCCAGCCCGGCGGTGGTCACAAGGCAGATCGGCCCGGCGTCGGCCAGCATGTAGCTGACCCGCTCGGCCGGATAGTCCTGGTCCAGCGGCAGGTAGGCGCCGCCGGCCTTGAGCACCGCCACCTCGGCGACGATCATCTCGACCGAGCGGGGCAGGCAGAGCGCGACCACCCGTTCCGGTCCCACGCCCCGGGCGAGCAGCGCGTGGGCCAGCCGGTTCGCCCGGAGGTTCAGTTCGGCGTACGTCAGCTCGGTCTCCTCGAAGACCAGCGCCACCGCCTCCGGGGCCCGCCGAACCTGTTCCTCGAACAGTTCCGGCCAGGTGCGCGGGGACGCCGGCGCGACGGTCTCGTTCCACTCCACCAGGATCCGGTGCCGCTCCACTGTGTTCAGTTCGTCGTCGGTGCTGTTCAGGTCGATCGTGGGCACGACGAAGTACCGCCTCTCGCGAGCGGGTGGGTGGAGACCGAGCGGGTGGTGGGGGGTGACGCGGTGGGCGGGCCGGGGCAGGCGACCCGCCCACCGACTCAGGCGGTGCCGAGCAGCGGCAGGATCTGCTCCAGCGCGTACGGGACGCTCAGTACGGTGCTGAACGAGAGCGCGGCACCGAGCGGCGGATTGTCGTACGGCAGGAAGACCGCCCGGTTCTGCTTGGCGACGTCGAGGGTGGCGTACACCTTGTCGGCCTTGACCCGGGGCTCGGCGGAGGCGTCCGCGGTGAGGAAGAACAGCCGGTCGACGTCGACCAGGTCGAGCCGCTCGGAGCCGATCTCGGCGGCGTACTCGTCCCCGGCGGCCTCGACGATGGTCGGCGGCACGGTGAAGCCGAGCTGGGTCATGAAGACCACCTTCGGGTCACTCGGCGCGAAGACCGCGTACTTGCCCGGCTCGTACGGCTCGACCACCGCGACGCTGCGGCCGGCCAGTTCGGGATGGTCCTGCCGGGCCTTGGCGAACCGCGCGTCGACCTCCGCGATCAGCTGCTCGGCCCGTTCCGGCCGGCCGAGCGCCCGGCCGGCCTGCCGGGTCATCTCCTGCCACGGCGCGGCGTAGTCGGCGTGGCCCTTCGGCTGCGCCACCGTGGGCGCGATCTGGGACAGCTGCTGGTACTGCTGCTGGGTCATTCCGGAGTAGAGACCGATGATCAGGTCCGGTCGCAGAGCGGCGATCTTCTCCAGGTTGTAGTCGTCCCGCTCACCGACGATCTCGGGCGGGGTGCCACCCCACAGCTGCTGCGCCCACGGCCACTTCCCGTACGGCCGTTCCAGGAACCAGTCGATGGCACCGACCGGCACGGTCCCGAGGGCGAGCACCGGATCCTGGTCGCTGAGCCCGAGCGTCACCACCCGGGTCGGCTGGCGGGAGATCTCGGTGCTGCCGTACTTGTGCTCCACCTTCACCGGGAAGGCGCCGGAGGTCGCGGCTGGCCCGGGGTCGTCGCCGCCGGTGTCGCCGCCGCAGCCGGCGAGGCCGAGCGCGAGGACAACCAGGGCCGCGGCCAACCGGCCGACCGAACGGCGGCGGATCGTACGGGCAGGTGTGCTGGACATCGGCTCCTCTTCGGGGGTGTCGACTGGCGGACGTCCGGGACCGGTGGCCGGTGCGACCGGGCCAGGTGTGCCGGCGCGCGACGACCGGTGCCGCCGGCGACCACGGCGCGGTCGTCGGGACCGGTGCGGAAGACGTCGGTGGACATGCCGGGTCGACGTCGACCCGACGGACGGGGCCGACCAGGGTCGCCGAGCCCGCTGGGGGTGATAGTAAGGTAATCCTTACCTAACCTCAACCGGTCCGGGATTCACCACACCGAGACCCGCCCGAGGCGCGAACTAAGGTATACCTATCCTAAGAAGATCGCCCCTCCGGTCGGTCCGTACCCCTGAGAAAGCGTGAGGACCGCGTGACAACTGACCAGGCAGCGCCGGCCGGCCTCGCCCCGCCCCCGACCGGCCGACGGACCGGCCCGCTGGGCATGCTGCTGGTCGCCACGGCCGTCCTGGTCGTCCTGTCGCTGGTCTCCATCGCGGTCGGCAGCCGGTCCATCCCACTCGACGACGTGGTCCGGGCACTGGTCGACCGGGGTGCCCCCGACATCGATCCGCAGGTCGAGGCGATCGTCTGGGGCGTACGACTGCCCCGTACCCTGCTCGGGCTGCTGGTCGGCGCGGCACTCGGCCTCTCCGGGGCGCTGATGCAGGGGCTGACCCGTAACCCGCTCGCCGACCCGGGCCTGCTCGGGGTGAGCGCCGGTGCCGCTCTCGGCATCGTCGTCGCCGTGGGCGGCTTCGGCATCGCCGCCATCTACGGCTACATCTGGTTCGCCTTCGTCGGCGCGCTGATCGCCAGCCTCGTGGTCTACCTGCTGGGTGGTCTCGGCCGGGGCGGTTCCACCCCGGTCAAGGTCGCGCTGGCCGGGGTGGCGGTCACCTTCCTGCTCAACTCGGTGACCAACGCTGTGGTGCTGCGCGACCCCGAGGCCCTCAACCGTTACCGGTTCTGGGCGGCCGGTTCGCTGGCCGGACCGGACGGCGCCACAGTGCTCCAGGTGCTGCCGTTCCTCGCCGTCGGGACGGTACTGGCCCTGGCCACCGCCCCCGCGCTGAACAGCCTCGCACTCGGCGACGACGTCGCGGCCGCGCTGGGCCGACGGGTCCGGCTGGTCCGCCTGCAGGGCACCCTGGCGGTCACCCTGCTGGCCGGCGCGGCGGTCGCGGTCGCCGGCCCGATCGTCTTCGTCGGGCTGGTCGTCCCACACGTGGCCCGCCTGATCACCGGTCCCGACCACCGGTGGCTGCTGCCGTTCACCATGGTGCTGGCGCCGAGCCTGCTGCTGCTGGCCGACGTGATCGGCCGGGTGGTTGCCCGGCCGAGCGAGGTCGGCGTGGGCATCATCGCCGCGTTCATCGGCGGGCCGTTCTTCATCGCGCTGGTCCGCCGCCGCCGGCTGGCGGAGCTGTGAGCCGGATGAGCCACCTCGAACTGTCCCGGACCACCGGGCGGGCCACGTTCCGGCTGGCCCGACCGGCGGTGTCCGGTGTACTCCGGCCCCGGCTGGTGCTCTGCTGTGTCGGCATCACCGCACTGCTCTTCGTGGTCTTCTGTGTCGGCATCGCCACCGGCGACTACCCGGTCAGTCCGCTGCGGGTCGTGCCGGCGCTGTTCGGCGCCGGAGACGCCGGCCAGGTCTTCATCGTCCAGGAGCTACGGCTGCCCCGGGCACTGACGGCCGTCCTGGCCGGTGCGGCGTTCGCGGTCTCCGGCGCGATCTTCCAGACCATCACCCGGAACCCGCTGGCCAGCCCCGACATGATCGGCATCAACGCCGGTGCCACCACCGCGGTGGTGGCCGGAATCGTGGTGGGCGGCGGCGGACTGGCCCTGCCCCCGCTCGGCCTGGTCGGCGGGCTGGTCACCGCCGCGCTCATCTACCTGCTCGCCTGGCGGGGCGGCGCGACCGGGTACCGGATCGTCCTGGTCGGCATCGCGGTCTCCTGGATGTGCGCCAGTGCGACCGACTACCTGCTGACCCGGGCCCAGCTGAGCGAGGCGCAGAACGCGGTCGGCTGGCTGGTCGGCAACCTCAACGGCCGGGGCTGGGAGAGCGTACGTCCGCTGACCGCCGCAGTGGTCGTGCTGCTCCCGGCGACGATCCTGCTCGGCCGGTGGACCCGGACCCTGCACCTCGGCGACGAGGTCGCCCGGGGCCTCGGCACCCCGGTCCAGTTGGCCCGGCTCTGCCTCGTGGTGGTCGGCGTCGCGCTGGTCGCCTTCGCCACCGCCGCGACCGGTCCGGTGCTCTTCGTGGCCCTCGCCGCGCCGCAGATCGCCCAACGGCTCGCCGGACTGTCCGCGCCCCCGGTGGTCGCCAGCGCGCTGACCGGTGCCCTGATGGTGTCGGCCAGCGACCTGGTGGCGCGCTGGCTCATCCCGGACGTGGACCTGCCGGTCGGGGTGGTCACCGGGGCGCTCGGCGCCGCGTTCCTGCTCTGGCTGCTCGTCCGGACCAACCGTGCCGGTTCTGGAGGTTGACGTGACCCTTCATCCGCCCCTGATCGCGACCGGGATCCTCCCGGCCGCCCCAGCGTCGCCGACGACCACAACGGCTCCGCCCACGCCCGCCGCGCCGCCGTCGTCCGGCCCGGCCGTACCGCAGCCCGAACTGCGGGCGGAGGGCCTGCGCCTGGCGTACGGCGAACGGGTGGTCGTCGACGACCTCGACCTGGTGGTGCCGCCGGGGAAGATCAGTGTGATCGTCGGCGCCAACGCCTGCGGCAAGTCCACCCTGCTCCGGGCCCTGGCCCGACTGCTCGGCCCGAGCGCCGGCAGCGTCCGGCTCGACGGACGGGCGATCCATTCCCTGCCCACCCGACAGGTCGCCCGGCAGGTGGGCATCCTGCCGCAGGCGCCGGTCGCCCCGGACGGGCTGACCGTACTGGACCTGGTGGGTCGCGGCCGGTCGCCACACCAGACCTGGTGGCGCCAGTGGTCCACGGCGGACGAGGCGGCGGTGACCGAGGCGCTGGCCGCCACCGGCGTCACCGACCTGGCCGACCGCCCGGTCGACGAACTCTCCGGCGGACAGCGGCAGCGTGCCTGGATCGCGATGGCGGTCGCCCAGCAGACCCCGGTGCTGTTGCTGGACGAGCCGACCACCTTCCTCGACCTGTCACACCAGATCGACGTCCTGGATCTCGTGGTGGACCTGAACCGGCGGGACGGCCGGACCGTGGTGATGGTGCTGCACGACCTGAACCAGGCGTGCCGGTACGCCGACCACGTGATCGCGATGAAGGCCGGCCGGATCGTCGCCCAGGGCGCCCCGGCGGACGTGGTCACCACCGATCTCGTCGAGGAGGTGTTCGACGTACGCTGCGCGGTGACGGTGGACCCGCTGACCGGCACTCCTCTGGTCATCCCGGCCAGCCGCCACCACCCGTCCACGCCGGGCTGACAGCACCGCGAGAGGTCCGTCCGGGAGCCAGCGGTGACGGCCGGAGCAGCCCAACGGCGCTGTGCAGGGTGCGGTACGCCCCGAACTTCCCGGGCCAGCGGCAGACCGACCGGTTCGCCCACCAGGTCACCGAGGCCAACGGGGTGAAGGCCGCCACCTCGGTCCACGTCCGTTGGCGCGGCTGACCCCGGGCACACCACCGCACGCGACGGTCCGGCGGCGACCCGCCGGACCGTCCAGCCGTACGGCGTGGCCGGTCCGGTCACGGCATCGGGTTCAGTCCCTCGTGGCGGACCGTCCAGCTGCCGTCGTCGGGGAAGCCCGGCGTGGGCCGTCCCGCGTCGGCGTCGGCGCCCCGGGCCATCAACGCGAGCGCGGCGAGCAGACCGCCGTTGCCGGGCAGGTAGATCGGCAGCAGGTCGGTCTGCCGGTTGTGCCCGTTGGGCAGGTAGCCGTTCTTCTCCGTCGGGAGCAGCAGGGCGTCCAGCGCGGTGGCCGGCTCGCCGAGCCGGGTCGCGGTCATCGCGATGGCCGGATAGTCCCAGCCCCAGGTGGACTCCCAGTTCCAGTTCGCCAGCACGTCGTGCAGGGTGGCCCGCATGATCTCCGGGTCGACCAGTTCGGTGGGGGGTACCACGCCGAGCGCGTAGAGCATCGACGGGTGGTCGTCCCGGATGGTGTACGGCGGCACGTCGATCGCGGTGTAGATCCCGTCCCGGACGTGCGGGCGGACCAGGTTGGCGGCCACCTTCTCCCAGGACGGCTCGGGTGGCAGGCCGAGCAGTCGGCGCCAGCGCTGTGCGATCCGCAGCCCCCACGCCCAGTACGCCAACTCGAACGTCGGGTTGGTGGCCGTCGCCCGCACCGGGGCGTACGACTCCTGGGCCGGGACCAGGGGCGGCCCGAGCTGGTATCCGCCCTCGCCCCGGAACGGGTGGTCGGCCATGAACGCCGCCGACTCCAGCACCACGTCGGCGTAGCGCCGGAGCACGTCGGCGGAGTCCTCCGTGCTCCGGCGGACCAGTTCGGCGAGGAAGATCGGATGCGGCTGCTGCCAGATCAGGAAGGTGCCGATCGGACTGGGACTCTCCCGGCCGTCGGGACCGACCTGCTTCGGCCAACGGGCCCCGACACAGCCCTGGCTCCGTGCGGTCTCCCGGGCCCGGGGCAGGATCCGGGCGTACCAGCCGAGGCTGCGTTCCAGCAGGTCGGCCCGACCCCAGAGCGGAAAGTGCGCACCGTGCCACCAGTGCATCTCCAGGTGGAACCGGCCGCGCCAGCTGTTGACCATCAGGCCGGTCTCCTGCGGCGGCAGGGATCCGGCGCAGTGCACTGCGGTGAGGTACTGGGAGAGCACGACCCGCCGCTCCAGTTCGGGGGCGCGCTCGTCGTGGCTGGCCGCCAGCTCGACGGCGCCGCCCCGTGACCAGAAGGCGGGCCAGTGCCGCCGGGACGCGGCGGCCACCGCGTCCCGGGACGGCAGGTCGGTGGGATCTGTCGACCGGGCCTCCGGGTCCGTCGCCGTCCCGGCCGGACCACCGACGGCAGCGAAGCCGACGACCAGTTCCAGGGTGTTGCGCCGGGTCGTGACCAGGAACTCGTGCGGTCCACCGCGGACGAACCGGGCGTCCGGAGCCTCGACCCCCACCTCGTACGTCGTGTCGTCGAGCACCCGGCGCACCAGGTGCCCACGGGCGGTGGGGTGCGGGGTGGACGTGTGCGCCTCGGGCCGGGACCAGTCCGCGGCGTTGTTCCACGCCTCGGCGCCGTACGGAAAGGCGATCCGGACCGCGAGGCCGTCGGCGAGCAGTCCGGACTCGATCCGCACCGCGAGGACGTCCCGGTCCGGGTGGCAGACCGTCTCGACCCGGACCGGTGTGCCGGCCAGCCGGAACCGACTGGTGACGGTCCCGGTCCAGAGGTCCAGCCGCTGGTGGAGGTCGGTCAGCTCGGCCGGCTCCGGGGCACGCACCGCCCCGGCTGGGGTGGTGCCGTCGGCCGTCCCGGTCACGCGGGTCGCGTCGCCGGCCGGGCCCGTCCCGCCGGCGGCCCGGCCGGTGAGCACCAGCCCGATCCGGCCCAGGTCGAGCCGGTGCGGGTTGTTGCGCAGCCAGGACTCGGCGGCCGACTCGGGTGCCTCACCGGTGCCGGTGACCTCACCCCGCATGTCGACGTACGGCACCGGTCCGCGCGGGGTCTGGTACTCACGGACGGTTTCCGCGAGGTCGTACGGGCGGGCGCCCGGCACGCTGTGCCAACCCCACTGGGACTGGGTGGCGAGCAGCGTGCCGGACGCGCCGTCGCCGTGACCGCGCACCGGGTAGAGGTCCGGAAGGGTCTGCAACCCGGTGACGTCGACGGTGTAGCAGAGCTCGCCGTTGCCCACCGACAGCGGGGAGGACGGCAGGATGTCGGTCACCTCGACCGCGTGCCGGTCGACCAGCGCGCGGCGGTCGATTCCGGACCCTTTCCCGGTGTCGCTCACTTGCGGATCGCCGCCGCGACCTGCTTGATGAACTCGTCCGCCGCCTTGTCCACCGGCTGCCGGTTGAACAGCACCTCGGCGTTGAGCCGCTGCAGGATGCCGAGGGTGTCGGTGGAGCCGGTCGGACCGATCACCAGCGGCGGGCCGGCCAGCGGGCCGATCTTCTCGATGAACTTCGCCTGGACGGCCTGGTCCGGGTCGAGTTCCGGGGTGACGGCGGCGAGCACGTCGTGGTTGGCCGGGATGCCCCGGTCGGTCCGGATGAGCTTTCCGGCCTCCGGGCTGTTGATCAGGAAGTCGACGAACTTCGCCGCCTCCTTCGGGTGCTCGCTCCGGGCGTTGATGGTGTAGATCTGCGAGGCCTGCAGCCACATGCCGGGGCGTCCGGCGCTCTCCCCCGGTGCCCGGAGCAGCTCCAACGGCTTGCCGGATGCCTTGCGCAGCGCGCCGAGCTGGTTGCTCCAGTCGAACTGCATCGCGGCCAGGCCGCGGCCCATCAGCGTCTGTTCCGGCGCCGGCTGGCCCTCCAGTTCGGCGGTGAGCGAGGCTGACGGAGCGGCTCCGGAGTCGCGCAGTGCGGTGGTCATCGTCCACCAGTCGACCAGGGTCTGCTTGGTGATCGCGACGCCGCCGTCCGGCGTGTAGAGGCCCTCGCCGCGCTGCCGGGAGTAGAGGTCGAGGGTGTCGGGCCTGGTCGGGTCGGCGACACCGTAGGTGCCCTCCGGCGCCTTCGTCGCGATCTCGTTGGCGATCCGGGTGAAGTCGGCCCAGGTCCAGGTGCTGTCGTCCGGCAACGGCACCCCGGCGGCCTGGAACACCTCCGGGTTGACCACCACCGCGAAGCTGTTGACGCCGGTCGGTACCCCGAACTGCTTGTTGTCGAAGTTCCCGTTGCCCAGCGCCGCAGGGTCGATCTTGTCGGTCTTCAGTTCGTTGCTGACCCTGGCCAGGTCGAGCAGGGCACCCCGGCCGCCGTACTCCCGGGGGTAGGCACCACCGAGGGTGATCACGTCCGGTGCGTCACCGGCGGCGACCTCGGTGGCGAGCTTGTCGAAGTACGCGTTGAAGTCCGCCGACGATCCGGTGACCTTGATGTCCGGGTTCTGCGCCTGGAACGCGTCGATGACCTTCTGGGTGGTCGCCGCGCGGTCGTTGTTTCCCCACCAGGAGAAGCGCAACTCGACCGGGCCGCCGTCTCCGCCCGAGTCGCCACAGGCGGCGGTGGCAAACAGTGTCACGGCCGAAACGCAGACCGCCGCGAGGCGGTGTCGGAACGATCTGGCACTCATCGGAACTCCTTCGGGACGGTGGGTTGAATCGGTTCAGTCACGGCCAACGGGCGGTTCACTTGAGGCCCGTGGTGGCCAACCCCTGGGTCAGGTAACGCTGGCCGGCGAGGAAGAAGCCGAAGATCGGCGCGAGCCCGACGACCGACATGGCGAAGAGTTGACCCCAGGCACTCTCGCCCTGGCCGTCGACGAACGACCGCAGTGCGACAGGGACGGTGTAGAGGTCGGGGTTGGTCAGGAAGATGAGCTGGCTGAAGAAGTCGTTCCAGGTCCAGATGAAGGTGAACAGGGCCGAGGTGGCCAGCGCCGGCACGGAGAGCGGAATGATGATCCGCCAGTAGATCCCCAGGTGTCCGCAGCCGTCCAACCGGGCCGCCTCGTCCAGTTCCCGGGGCAGACCCCGGATGAACTGCACCATCAGGAAGATGAAGAAGGCGTCGGTCGCCAGGAACTTCGGCACGATCAGCGGCAACGTGGTGTTGATCCAGTCGAGCTGCGAGAAGAGCACGTACTGCGGAACGATCAGCACGTGGATCGGCAGCATCAGCGTGGCGAGCATGGCGGCGAAGAGGATCTTCCGTCCCCGAAACTCCAGCCGGGCGAACGCGTACGCCGCGAGCGAGCAGGAGAGCAGGTTGCCGACGATCGAGGCGATCGCGATCACCGCCGAGTTCCACAGGTAGAGCTGGAACGGCTGCCCCAGGGCGGTCCAGCCCTTGGTGTAGTTCGTCAGGTCGATCTCGCGGGGCCACAGCGACGGGTCGCGGAAGATGACGTCCGTCGGCTTGAACGAACTGGAGAGCATCCAGAGCAACGGATAGATCATCACCACGCCGCAGATGATCAGCAGCGCGTGTTTCGAGACCCGACGGGTCGCCGAGCCACCGCCCCTCGGCGGGGCGGTCGAGGTCGTCGTGTCAGTCACCATAGAAGACCCATCGCTTCGCGAAGAGGAAGTTGAGACCGGTCAGCACGGCGATGATGACCAGCAGGATCCAGGCCATCGCCGAGGCGTAGCCCATCTCGAAGGAGCCGAAACCCCGGTCGTACAGGTAGAGCGTGTACAGCAGGGTGGAATCGGCCGGCCCGCCGGAGCCGCCGCTGACCACAAAGGCCTGGGTGAAGCTCTGGAAGGCACCGATCATCTGCAGGATCATGTTGAAGAAGATGATCGGCGTCAGCAGCGGGATGGTGATCCGGAAGAACTGCGACAGCGTGCCGGCACCGTCGACCGACGCCGCCTCGTAGTACATGCTCGGGATCTGTCGCAGCCCGGCCAGGAAGATGACCATCGGCGCGCCGAAGGTCCAGGCGTTCAGCACCACCAGGGTGCCGAGGGCGAAGTCCGGGTGCGCCACCCAGCTGGTGCCCTCGATGCCGACCAGGCCGAGCAACTGGTTGACCAGGCCGTCGCTGCCGAAGATCTGCCGCCACAGGATCGCGATCGAGACGCTTCCGGCCAGCAGCGACGGCAGGTAGTAGACCGACCGGTAGAAACTCAGCCCCCGGACACCACGGTTGAGCAGCAGCGCCAGACCGAGGGCGAGCGCCAACTGCAGCGGTACCGAGATGAAGACGTACTCGAACGTCACGATCAGTGACTTGTGCAGCCGGGGATCCTCCAGCATCCGCTGGTAGTTCTCCCACCCTCGCCACTGCGGCGGGCTGAGCAGCGTGTAGTCGGTGAAGGAGAGATACAGCGAGGCCAGGATCGGGCCGATGGTGAAGACCACCATGCCGACGATCCACGGCGTGAGGAAGCCGTACGCCACCCGGTTCTCGTGACGTCGGGGACCGGCCCGCCGCTGTCCGTCGGACTGGCGGAACCGGTTCACCACACCGGGCGCCCGGGTCGGCGGCCGGGGCGCGGGTTCCGACACCGGCGCGGAGAGACGTGTGCCCATGCGATCGCTCATCAGAGCACCCTTCGGGATCTGTCGCGAGTGGAGGATCGACCGTGCGCGTCGTACCCGCAGGGCCCACACCCGGGCTGAGTAACCAGTTTCTAACAAAGCCAACATCAACTGTCAACGACTCGACCACAAGTCAACTAGCTGTGAAAACGTAGTGACGCCAGCCGGAAACAAGATCCAAGAAACCGGTTGCCGTCAAGATCGGGTAACCGGTATCTTCAGTGACCGCGCGGCGTACAGCAGGACGCCGGAGGGCCACCACCCGGGCCACCACCAAGCCGGCGACATCCACCCGACATCGGATCCGTCGCGCCGGAAACCCGGCGTGCTGGCCCGCTCGCGCCCACACCAGGTCCCCGGCTGACCGTGTGGCAGGCGATCGGCCGGCGCATGGGAGATTCGAGATGAGCCTGACCGGAAAACGTCGAAGCGGGTCGGACGGGCAGTTGGCCCGTACGTCCGGCCCGGGCCGCACCGGCGCGGACCGCGCCCCGGCGACGATCGGCCGGGTCGCCGAGGCGGCCGGGGTGTCCCGGGCGACCGTGTCCCGGGTGATGAACGGAAGCCCCACCGTCGCCCCCGAACTCGCCGCCCGGGTCAGGGCGGCCGCGGAGGCGATGAACTACCAGCCCAGCCCGGTCGCCCGCAGCCTCGCCCTCGGCCGGACCAGCACCGTGTCGCTGATCGTGCCGGATCTGGCCAACCCGATGTTCCAGGACGTGCTCCGCGGCCTCAGTCAGGCGGCCGGGACGTACGGTCACCGCCTGCTGGTCGCCGAGTCCAACGAGAACGTCGCCGAGGAGGCGATCCTGGCGGTCGAGGCCCGACGCCGCTCGGACGGCCTGGTCCTCGCCTCGTCCCGGGTCCCCGAGGCGGAACTCCACGCGCTCAGCGAACGCCTCGCCCCGCTGGTGCTGCTCAACCGGGAACTGCCGGGCACCAGCGTGCCGTCCCTGTCGGTCGACTACGCCGCCGGGATCAACGCGATCGTCGGACACCTGCGCGGACTCGGCCACCGGCACCTGACGTACCTGGCCGGACCGGTGGCCAGCACCTCGGACCGGGACCGGCGCGCGGCACTGCGGGCATCATGCGCCACCGACACCGACTGCGTCCTGTCCGAACTGGACTGTGGCTCCACCTTCGACGACGGGCACGCGGCCGCCCGGGCGGTGGTCGACACCGGCGCCACCGCCGTGGTGGCGTTCAACGACATGGTGGCCTTCGGGGCGTTGAGCGGGTTGCACGAGCTGGGACTCGCCGTACCCCGGGACATCTCCGTCACCGGCTTCGACGACATCCCGTTCGCCCGCTACACCAACCCGCCGCTGACCACCGCCTCGATCCCCCGCAACGAACTGGGCCGCCAGGCCTGGGAACGGCTGTGGGCGCTGCTCAACGGCGGTCCCGCCGGACACAACGTGCGCTTCCAACCCCGGCTGCTGGTACGCGAGAGCACCGGACCCGCCCCGACGAGAAACTAGGAGAACCGGTGGACTGGATCAGGGTCGAGGGCGACCGGCTCGTCGACGACACCGGCCGGACCGTGACGCTCGCCGGCGTCGGACTCGGCGGCTGGCTGAACATGGAAAACTTCATCACCGGCTACCCGGGCACCGAATCGCAGCAGCGGCAGGCGCTGCGCACGGCCCTCGGTGACGAGGGCTACCAGCGGTTCTTCACACGGTTCCTGACCGACTTCTTCAGCGGGTCGGACGCCGGCTACCTCGCCTCCCTCGGCCTGAACTCGGTCCGCGTGCCGTTCAACTACCGGCACTTCGAGGACGACGACCGGCCGTTCGAATTGAAGGAGGAGGGGTTCCGGTGGCTCGACCGGGTCGTCGAACTGTGCGCCGCCGCCGGCCTGCACACCATCCTCGACCTGCACGCGGTGCCCGGACACCAGAACCAGAACTGGCACAGTGACAACCCGACACACTGGGCGCACTTCTGGACCCACCGGCACTTCCAGGACCGCGTCGTGCACCTGTGGGAGGCGCTCGCCGACCGCTACCGGGACAATCCGGCGGTCGCCGGATACAACCCGGTCAACGAACCGGCCGACGCGTCCGGCGAGGTCATCGGGCCGTTCTACGACCGGTTGGAGCGGGCCATCCGGGCGGTTGACCCCCGACACGTGCTCTTCCTGGACGGCAACCGCTACTCCACCGACTTCTCGATGTTCACCGAACCGTACGAGAACACCGTCTACACCGCACACGACTACGCGCTGCCCGGCATCGCCGCCGGCAGCGAGTACCCGGGGACGACCCGGGGCGAGTACTTCGACCGCTCGGTGGTGGAGCGGTCGTTCCTGCGACGTACCGAGTTCATGCGGCGTACCGGCACCCCGATCTGGATCGGCGAGTTCGGTCCGGTCTACACCGGGGAGCCGGAACGGGACGCCCAGCGGTACCGACTGCTCCGCGACCAGTTGGAGATCTACGCCGAGCACGGGGCGAGCTGGGCGCTCTGGACGTACAAGGACGTCGGACTGCAGGGCCTGGTGTACGCCGACCCGGACAGCCCGTACCTGCGGCGGATCGCCCCGGTGCTGGCGAAGAAGCAGCGACTCGGCGCGGACTCCTGGGGCGGGGTCGACCGGGAGGTGCGGCACATCCTGGACCCGATCGAGGCGCTGTTCGACGAGGAGTTCCCGGACTTCAACCCGTACCCGTGGGGCCGGAAGGCCTGGGTGAACCTGCTGGTCCGCAACATCCTGCTGGCCGAGCCGCTGGTGAAGGACTTCGGCCGTGCCTTCGAGGGCGTCACCCCGGAGGAGGCGGAGACGCTGGCCGGATCGTTCGCCTTCGACGCCTGCGTACGCCGCGAGCCGCTGGCCGAGACGTTACGGAGTCACCTGGCCCGGTAGCCCCGAGAGACCCCTGCGCCGGCTCCACGCTCGGGCGGCTCCACCGCGTCGGCGTGGACCGGGGTCGTTACACGGCGGTTCGGCGCGCTGCGCTGTGGCCCGTCCCCGGACAGCCGGCGAGCACACCGACCAGCGGCCAGCATCGCGCCCACCAGTCGGACGCCCCGGCCCACCCCGTCAACCAGCATCGGTCCACCGTGTCGTACCGGCTCAACCGGGGCGGCCCGCCGCACCCGAGTCCCGCAGCCGCAGCAGCGGCAGCCGGGGTCGTCCGGCGGTCCGCCGCCAGGCCGGTGGGCGGGTCGGGCGCAGCCGCGACGCCAGCGCCCAGAGCACCAGGCACACGTCCAGTAGCGCACCGGCGACCTTCGTCTTCGTCACCAGCCCGAGACTGTTCGGCAGGGTGAGCAGGACCAGTCCGGCGGAGCCGGCGTCCAGCAGGTCGCCGAGCCGGCCTGGCCGCTTCGGTGCCGTCGCCAGGACGGCGACTCCGGCGAGCGCGTACCAGGCGTAGAAGACCGGGCCGAGCACGGCGGTGGCCAGCAGCGCCAGCCCGGCGGCGGGGACCGCCGCGCCCGTTCCGCCGCGTACCGCCCGGCGGAGCAGCAGCACCAGGATGACTGCGAGGGCGACCAACCCGGCCGCCCGGGTGACGGTGACAGCGCCGGCGAAGAGCTCGGGTCGACCGACCGCCCTGAGGCCGTAGCCGACCGCCATGCCGACCCCGGTCGGCACGGACGACCACTGGACGCTGCCGGCGGTCGCCGACCAGCCGTGCAGGAACCCGAGCCCGTGCCCGGTCAGCACGGCGAGCAGCCCGAAGGTCCCGCCGGTCGCGGCGAGCAGGATCAGGACGGCGGTGACCTGACGCCGGCCGGTCCGGGCCCACGGTACGACGGCGACCGCGAACGGTACGACCACGAGCGCGGTCGCCTTGACCGAGGCGGCCGCGCCGAAGGCGGCGCCGGCGAGTGCCAACCGGGTCGGCACGTCAACCCGGTCGGTGGCGGCCACCGCCAGCCCGGCGACGACGAGACCGGCCAGCAGCGCGTCGTTGTGCGCGCCGGAGACGACGTGTACCAGGGTCAACGGACTGGTCGCGGCGAGCCAGGCCACCCGGGCCGGGTCTCCCCCGCACCGGCGGGCCAGCCGGATGCCGGCGACGACGGCGAGCAGGGTGCCGCCGATCGCGACCAGCCGCAGGACCGTCACGGTGACCGGCAGCCCGGCGGAGCCGAGGAGACCGGCGGAGGTGGCGATCCGTTCGACGAACAGCCAGAGCGGACCGTACGGGGTGGGAGTGTCCCGCCAGCTCGGCGCCACGTGTTCCAGCCACCTGCAGGGCAGCGCGGCCGCCCCGTTCCGGTACGGATCGAGCCCGGCCGTGACGAGTTCCCCCTGGCAGGCGTACGCGTAGCTGTCGTGGCTGCCGAGCGGCGGCGCCAGCAGCAGCGGAAGGGCCCAGAGTGCCCCGGTGAGCAACAGCCAGCGGAGGTCGGCGACTGTCCGGAGCCGCCACCAGACGGCCAGCAGCCCGCCGGCGCCGGCCACCCAGAGTGCCACACCGACGACCCATGCCGGCCCGTGCGGTGACGGCGTACCGGCGAGGTAGGCGCTGGCGGCCATCGCGGCGGCGCCGACCAGACCCAGCCACCGCAGCCTGGCCCGCGGAACAGAGCCCTGCATGCGGGCATCGTGTCCGGGGCGGGTGAAAACCCCGGGCGGGGCAGGCTACCGGCCGACGAACAGCATCCGACCGCCGGACGTCGACCGGTACCGGGCTCAGGTGGCGCAGCCGACGCCGGCGTACTCGGGCTGGCGGTCGTCGAGCGGACGGTGCGGGTCGGCGGCGGGGTGTCCGGCGATCGAGGCGAGGATCTCGGCGGCCCGGATGGCGGTGTTGGAGAGCAGCGAGGAGGAGATGCCGTGGCTGTGCTCGGTGCCGCCCTGCAGGTAGATGCCGCCCCGCACCTCCGGCCGGGTGCGTACCCGGTAGTCCCGGTCGACCTGGGCGCGCCCGGCCTCGTCCCGGAGGCAGAGCGACGCCGCCTCGCCGAGCAGCGCGAACGGGTCGGCCGGCCGGTATCCGGTGGCGAAGACCACCACGTCGGCGTCGAGCACGGTCTTCTCGTTGGTCACCAGTGACTCCACCACGGTCCGTACCCCGTCCGGGGTGCGTACGGTCTCGGTGACCCGGGAGAGGTTGAGGATCCGCAGCCGTTCGATGCCGCGTACCTTCTCCTGGTAGGCCCGCCGGTACAGCTCGTTGATGAGTTCCTGGTCGACCACGGAGTAGTTGGTGTTGGCGTGGTAGCCGAGCATCATCTCCTTGACCGGCGGCGGCGCGGTGAAGAACTCCCCCACCGCCGCCGGGTCGAAGATCCGGTTGGCGAACGAGCTGTCGTCGGCCGGGCTGTAGCCGTACCGGGCGAAGACCGCGCAGATCTCGGCCTGGGGGTAGGTCGAGTGCAGGTGCTCGACGGTCTCGGCGGCGCTCTGCCCGGCGCCGACCACGACGAACCGGGTCGGTGCCGTCGGCACCAGTCTCCTCAGGTTCGGCAGCAGGTCGCGGTTGTGCCAGATCCGGGTGTCCAGGGTGATGCCCTCCGGCAGGTACGGCCGCAGGCCGGTGCCGAGCACCAGGTTCCGGGCCCGGAAAAGGACCGGGTCGGCCGCGCAGGGGCCGGTTCGGGCCAGCACCTCGAAGTGGTCCACGGTGCCGTCGACCCGGACCGGGCGGACGTCGGTCACCTCGTGCCCGTACCGGACCATGTCGTCGACCTGCCCCGCCGCCCACTCCAGGTAGTCGTGGAACTCGACCCGGGACGGGAAGAGGTTCTTGTGGTTGATGAAGTCGATCAGGCGCCCCCGGCTCTGCAGGTAGCAGAGGAAGCTGAACCCGCTGGCCGGGTTCCGCAGGGTCACCAGGTCCTTGAGGAACGACACCTGCATGGTGGCGTCGTCCAGCAGCATCCCCCGGTGCCAGCCGAACCGGGGTTGACGTTCCAGGAAGATCGCGCGGTCGACCCGGGCGGGGGCCGCACCGGCGACGGCGGTCGGGGCGGCGTGCGCCTCCCGGACAGCGATGGCCAGGGCGAGGTTCGACGGACCGAAGCCGATGCCGAGCAGGTCGTGCACCGGGTTGTCGGTGCTGCGATCGGTTTGTGACATGCCTGTCCCATCTCCTCTGCCGGGCGTTCCGGACGGCGTGGTCGCGCCGGGCCGTCGGGAACCGGTGCGGCCGGCCAGGCGGTCGACCGTCCGCAAGATTTAGGTTAGGCTAACCTACGCCCTGGCCGAGAACAATATGGACCATCCGGCATTCACTCCGGGTCGGCCGAGCTCGGGAACGTTCAAGGAGGAGACCGCCGATGCGGGTTGTCATGTTCGGTTACCAGACCTGGGGGCACCGGACGCTGCAGGCGCTGCTCGACTCCGAGCACGAGGTCAGCCTGGTCGTCACCCATCCGAAGAGCGAGCACGCCTACGAGAAGATCTGGGACGACTCCGTCGCCGAACTGGCCGAGAAACACGACGTACCGGTGCTGGTCCGGCAACGTCCCGGTGACGCCGAGCTGCTGGACCGGCTCCGCGCGGCGCAACCCGAGATCATCGTCGCCACCAACTGGCGGACCTGGATCCCGCCGGAGATCTTCAACCTTCCGCCGCGCGGCACCCTCAACGTGCACGACTCGCTGCTGCCGGCGTACGCCGGCTTCGCCCCGCTGATCTGGGCACTGATCAACGGCGAGTCGGAGGTCGGGGTGACCGCCCACATGATGGACGAGACCCTCGACGCGGGTGACATCGTGCTGCAGCGGGCCGTCCCGGTCGGGCCGACCGACACCGCCACCGACCTGTTCCACCGGACCCTGGAGCTCTTCGGCCCGATCACCGTCGACGCGCTGGCCCTGATCGCCAGCGGTCGTACCGACTGGGTCAGGCAGGACCGGTCGAAGGCGAGCTTCTTCCACAAGCGGTCGGTCGAGGACAGCCGGATCGACTGGACCCGCCCCGCCGACGAGATCGAACGGCTGGTCCGGGCACAGTCCGACCCGTACCCGAACGCCTTCACCCACCACGACGGCGAACGCCTGCGGATCCTGGGCGCCCGGGTCTCCGAGGGCCGCTACGGCGGCACGCCCGGCCGGATCTTCTACCGGGAGGGCGACGGCGTGGTCATCGTCGCCGGGCCCGACGCGCAGCGCGGGCGCAACCACGGCCTGGCGATCACCCGGGTACGCACCGACGACGGCCGGGACCACGCCGCGACCGACTACTTCCGCAGCATGGGCGGATATCTGACCGCCCACCCGGACCGCCGGTAGGTCGACTCCCCCGGGTGGCCGCACCCCACCGGGCGCGGCCACCCCGACCGACCGTCGGCCGCACGGTGGCCCGGAGCGACAGGCGGGACGACGGCCGTCAGCGCACCCCCGGCTCCACGGTCAGCGTCCCGGCCTCGGCGTCGATGGTGGCCCGCGCCCCGAGCGGCACGGTGAGCTGCCCGGGACCGTGGCCGAGGCGAAGCCCGCCCAGCACCGGTACCCCGAGGTCGCCGAGACGGTCCCGCAGCACCGCGACCGCGTCCCACTGGTCGGGTGCGCCGACGCTGTTGGTGATCTGGCCGATCACCACCCCGGCGATCCGGTGCAGCGCACCCGTCCGGCGCAGTTCGGTGAGCATCCGGTCGAGGCTGTACGGCGGCTCGTCCACGTCCTCGAAGAACAGCAGCGCGCCGTCGAACCTCGGCACGTCAGCCGCGCCCAGCGAGGTGGAGAGCATCGTCAGGCAACCGCCGAGCAGTCGCCCGGTCGCCCGGCCCGGCACCAGCACGGGAGCGGCGGTCTCGGCCGGGTCCCGGGTGATCACCACCGGCTCGGTGGTCATCACCGCCCGCCGCAACGACTCCACCGACTCCGGACCGGTACGGCTGTCGCTCCAGTTCACCATCGGGCCGTAGAAGGTGACCAGCCCGACCTCCCGCCACAGCCGGCCCTGCAGGCTGGTGATGTCGCTGAACCCGACCACCACCCGAGGGTCGCGGCGCAGGCCGGAAAGGTCGATCCGGTCGACGACGCGCTGCGTGCCGTACCCGCCGCGGGCGGCGAAGACACCCCGGATCCCCGGATCGTTCAGCGCCGCGTCGAGGTCGGCCAGCCGCTCGTCGTCGGTGCCGGCCAGGTAGCCGTACCGGGCGTAGACGTGCGCGCCGAGCTCCACCTCCAGACCCCAGCCGCGCAGGATCTCGATTCCCCGGGCCATCGTCGTCGGGTTCGGGGTACCCCCCGGCGACACCACCCGGATCCGGTCCCCGGGTGCCAGTGCCCGGGCCCGCACCACCCGTGGGCTGCCCTTCGGCGCCGCCTGGGCCGGCACCGCCGATGCCGCGCCGAGCAGCAGCGATCCTCCGGCGGCCGCGGCTCCCACCCCGAGCATCCGCCGCCGGGAGACGGCACCCGCGCCGGCTCCAATCTCCACACCGGAACCGCGGTCGTCCCGGACCTGCCGCGGGCCGTGGTCGTTCGTCTGACCGTCGCGCACCTGGCGCCCCCTCGTCGTCGCCGAGCCGGCGTCGCTCTCTGCCGGCAATCCATCGTGCAACGACAATGGCTGTGGATCCAGGGCCGGTGTATCAGGTTCCCGATGACCACGGCGACCGTGGGGAACCCCGCCGTCGCCGAGCAGCCGCCCGCACCGCGCCCGGTCGTCCCCGGGGGCTGCGCCGGGCCGTCCGGCCCACCACCGCCCGGTTCGGCACGCCACCCGGGTTCGCCCGAACGTCCCGTCAGGCACGCCACCCGGGTTCGCGGAACATCCCGTCAGGCACGCCACCCGGGTTCACCGGCCGGTTCGGCTCCGGGCCGCGCCGGACAGCAGGGCCAGGCCGGTCTCGGGGTCGACCCGCTTGGCCAGGCTCGCGGCGACCTCGGTGACGATCACCTCGAGGGTCGGCCACACCTCCGCGCGGAGCAGGTGGCCGCCGACGGTACTGCCGTCCCGCCTGCCGAGCACCGCGTGCACGTGCAGCGCGGGTTCGCCCCGGAACTCGGCGATGTCCCCGGTCAGCGCGAGGACCTCGACCTGTTCCGGCACCGGGATCCGCTGGTAGTCGCGGATCCGCCAGTCGAAGTAGCCGACCTCGGCGGTACTGAAGCCGCCGACCGCGGTGACCTGGGCGGCGAGGATCCCCCGACGCCGGGCCACCTCGTTGACCGCGGCGACCGCCTCGTCGCCCTGGTCGAGGACCACCACCACGACCCGCCGACCCTCGCCGGAGAGTTCCACGTCCCGCATGCCGTCCTCCTCCGCCGCCTACCGGCACGACCGCCACCGTCGACACGGGCCCACTCCCCTTCTGCCCGGCTTTTCCCGTCGCATGCCTGCCGGAGCGGCGGAGCCCGCCCCGACGACGGCGGAAAGGGGTGTACGACCAGGCAACCGGAAACCGGTTGGTACGGGACGAAGACCGCCGATCGTCGCGAGATCGGCGGGACCGGGCGCGGGGCGGCCGCAGCTTCGGGTTTCCCCGTCGTCGCCCGGCGGATGCTGCCTAGGCTGACGGACAACAGCATCCGCAGCTCTCGGTCCTACGGGCACCGGCGAACCATCGCACGACGAGAGAGTGGGGTCATGACAGGAACAACCCCGTTCGGCGGCGCCGGCGGACTGCTCGCCGGCAAGGTCGCGTTCGTCACCGGCGCGGGTCGGGGCATCGGCGCGACCGCGGCCCGACTGTTCGCCCGGGAAGGTGCCTCGGTCGTGCTCGCCGCGCGTACCGAACACCAGCTCGCCGACGTGGTCGACATGATCCGGGCCGACGGCGGGACGGCGGACTACGTACTCACCGACCTGACGGACCCGGGCAGTGTGCAGGCCGCCATAGACACCGTCATCCGGCTGCACAACCGGCTCGACGTCGCGTTCAACAACGCGGGGATCTCCATCCCGCACACCCCGATGGTGAACGCGACGACGGAGAACTTCGACCTCGTCACCACGGTCAACTACAAGGGTGTCTTCCTGTCCATGACGGCGGAGATCCGGGCCATCCGGGCCACCGCGGGAGCCGGGGCGATCGTCAACAACAGCAGCGTCGGCAGCTTCCGGGGTGCTCCGGGACTCGGTCCGTACGCGGCGACGAAGCGGGCCGTCAACAGCCTCACCGAGACCGCCGCGGCCGAGTACGGTCCGGAGGGCATCCGGGTGAACGCGATCGCGCCCGGCACCACCATGACCGGGGTCATCCGCCGGTGGGCCGAGGAGGACCCGGCCGCGGTCGACCGACTCAACTCGCTGACCCCGCTGCGCCGGGCCGCCGAACCGGACGAGATCGCCCAAGCCGCCGCGTGGCTGCTGAGCGACCGTGCCTCCTTCGTCACCGGCGTCTGCCTGCCGGTCGACGGCGGCCTGCGCGCCTAGCCTGGGCAGGCGGGTGTGCTGAGAAGGGTCGTCGACCGCTCCACAGCGGCGGGCCGGACCGGTCGGAGACGCCCGGGGCGGTTCAGCGGCGCAGCGGCAGCACCGAGTCGGTGAGGCGCCCGCCCGGCCGGTAGACCACGCACATCACCGTACGGTCGCCGTCGGCCCAGGTCTGGGCGGTGGGCAGGATCGGGTAGTAGTCGAGGGTGCCACGGCCCCGGTCAGGCCAGCGCCGGTCGAAGAAGCCGCCGCAGCCCTGCCAGGCGTACGCCGCCAACCCCGGCCGGTCCCACGGCCCGTCGGCGGCTCGCAGGAAGGCGTACGACTGGTTGTCGGCGCCTTCCTCGCAGGGCTCGTACCGCACCATCACCTCGGCCTCGCGCGCCGAGTAGGCCGGGTCGGTGAAACACTCGCCGCCCTCGATGGTGAGGATGCCACTGGTCTCCGCCGTGACAAACGTGTCCGTCTTGGTCAGCGGCGCCGACACCGACGGTTCGATCGCGAAGAGCGTGGCGAGGGCGCCGACGGTGGCGGCCACCGCCCAACGGCGGGACGGCAGGGGCATCGGGCTCCGAACTCTCGACGGCTCCGGACTCTCGACCGGGGACGGCGGAGATCGTAGGTGGGCGTGGGTGAACCGTGGGCGAGCCACGGGTGACGACGGATCGCCCGGACCATGAAGCTCTCCGATGGCCCGGCGACGGAGACGGCAGTTCACCTTCCGGTCAGACTGCGGTCGACCGCCTTTTGATCGCCTCTGGGTGAATGCGCGTTGGTCACCGGCCGACCGCCGGTGGCGAGTGCCCTATTCACCTGGAAGGTGACTCTCGTTGAGTGACGTCAAGCGACCCTGGATCGTGGGCTCGCGGCGGGCGCGGCTGACCGCGGTCGGCGCCGCGGCCCTGCTCGTCGGCGGCTTCGCGCTGACCCCGGTGGCGTTCGGCGATGCCGCCCCGGGCAAGCACCCGGCGGCGGAGATCCACCGGCCGTCACCGGTCCCCGACCGGATCATTCTCACCCCCACCACCACACCGTCGACCACCCAGCGGGTGACCTGGCGGGCCGAGGCCGACGCCGCCTGGGCGCAGGCCGAGATCCTGGAGGCGCCGGCCGCGCTCGGCGAGGTGACGCCGGCCGCCGGGGCGGTCACCGTGGTCAGGGCGAGTGCCACCACCCCGGTCAACACCTCGCTGGGGTACGCCTCGACGTACCACACTGTGGAGTTCACCGGCCTCAAGCCGGGGACCCGGTACACCTACCGGGTCGGGGACGGTACCAACTGGAGCCCGTGGACGGACTTCACCACCGCCGCCGCGGACCTCGAGCCGTTCTCGTTCATCTACTACGGCGACGCGCAGAACTACCTGGACAGCGCACTGCCCCGGGTGTTCCGGCAGGCGTTCGCCGACCGGCCCGAGGCGAAGCTGATCGTCAACGCCGGTGACCTCATCGACTCCGCGAACAGCGAGGAGCAGTGGGGGCAGTGGTACCAGGCCGGCGGCTTCATCGACGGCCAGATCAACAACCTCTCGATCCCGGGCAACCACGAGTACAGCGGCGGTGCGCTCTCCTCGTTCTGGGCGCCGCAGTTCCCGTACCCGGACAACGGGCCGGCGGACTGGCCGGCGGAGTTGGACCGGACCGCGTACACCGTGGACTACCAGGGCGTACGGTTCATCGGGCTGAACACGAACGTGCAGGGCATCCCGGACATCATGGCCGCGCAGACCGCGTGGCTGGAACAGCAGCTGAAGAACAACCCCAACCGGTGGACCGTGGTGACCTTCCACCACCCGGTCTACTCCACGGCGGAGGGTCGGAACAACCCGGTCGTCCGGGAGCAGTGGGGCCCACTGTTCGAGAAGTACGGCGTCGACCTGGTCCTGCAGGGGCACGACCACACGTACGGCCGGGGCAGTGCCAGCTCGTCCCGCCGGTCGCTGACCGTGCACGACAGCACGGTGTACGCGGTCTCGGTCTCCGGCGGCAAGATGTACGAGGTCGACGGCTCGGTCTGGACCGGCAACGGTGCCGACATCATGAGCAAGGCCCAGGACAAGCAGCTCTACCAGCTGATCGACGTCACCGGTGACAGCATCCGCTACGAGGCGCGGTACGCCAACGGCCAGCTCCACGACGGCGTCACGATCCGGAAGAACGCGGCCGGCGAGCGGACCGTCAACGAGCTCCGTACCCCGGAGAACACCACCGGTGAGCAGGTCGGCGTCAACCGGACGATCGTCGAGGCGAAGGGCCGGGTCAAGGTCTCCGCGTACGGCTACGACCCGGGCGAGCAGGTGACCGTCTACCTGCGCGACACCAAGGGTGACGCCAGGAAGGACGGTGTTTTCATCGGCTACCGGAAGGCCGATGAACTGGGCCGGTTGGAGTACAGCTTCGCGCTGCCGCCGTCGGCGAAGCGGAACAGCAGGCACGTGGTCTACCTGGAGAGCGAGAACCAGCAGATCACCAGCCCGGTCCGTCGCTTCCAGGAGAGCCTGCCCCGTGACTGCCCGTCCCCGGTCCCGCCCGACCACCCGCCGCACCGGCGCCACCCGCTGTGCCGCTCGTCGCGCTGGTGCCACCTGCCGCTCCGTCCACGTCGCCGGTGCCGCCCTCGCGGTGCTGGGCGCCACCGTCCTGGTCTCCCTGATCGGGCCGACCGCCCCGGCCGCCGCCCATCCGTTCGGTCCGCCGTCCACGGCGCGGATCAGCGTCGACGGCTCCCGGGTGGCGATCGCCTGGCTCGCCGCCGAGGACGACTGGGTCGCACTCGGCCAGTCGCTCGGCGCCTTCGAGGACCCGGCGCTGGGCCCGGTGGCGACCGAACTGACCGGCGAGCAGAAGCTGCAACGCTCCACCCGGCTCCACGACTACCTGCTGGACCGGATCACCGTCCGGCAGGACGGCACCGCCTGTCCCGGCCGGCTCGCCGCCCTGGACCGGCTGCTCGATCAGGGCGCCCGGCTCCACTTCGACTGCCCCGCCGAGGTGGTCGACGTCGACGTCACACTCGGCGCGTTGACCGATCTGAACGAGGCGTACCGGACGATGCTCACCAGCCAGACGCCCGCGAGCCCGGGCCGTGCCCTGTTCACCTCGACCGAACCGACCCAGCGACTGCGGTTCACCTCGGACGGGACCGGTGCGCTGAGCGACGGCCGACGCGGCGCCCTGGTCGGCGGTGGCGTCGCCCTGGTCACCGCCCTGGCCACCCTGGCTGTGGTACGGCTGCTCCGCCGCGCCCGGAGCCGGTCGTGAGCGGACTCGACCAGCGGCTGGTGGTCCTCTTCGACGGTCGTGTGGTGTTCTGGCTGGCTCTGGTGACGGCGCTGGGCGTCGGGGCCGCGCACGCGGTCGCCCCGGGCCACGGCAAGAGCATCACGGCGGCGTACCTGCTGGGCACCCGGGGCCGCTACCGCGACGCCGTCCGGCTCGGCGTGATCGTGGCGGTGATGCACACCTTCTCCGTCCTGGTGCTGGCGCTCGTCTGGGTGGGGCTCAGCGGTGCCGCGAGTCTGGGCACGAAGGCGGTGACCGCCTGGATGCAGGTCGTCGCCGGGTTGCTCGTGATCGGCGTCGGCGCCCACCTCAGCTGGCGGCACCTACGCGGCCGAGGCCACCACCACGGTCACCGGCACGGCCACGACCATCCGCACGGCCACGGTGAGCACCATGACGTGACGCTGCTGACCGATCCCTGGTCGCGGCGCGGGTTGGTGGTACTCGCCCTCTCCGGCGGCCTGCTGCCCTCGCCGTCCGCGTTCCTGATCCTGGTCAGCGGCCTGCTCACCGGCCGTGCCGCCGACGCGTTGCTGCTGGTCCTCGCCTTCGGTGTCGGCATGGCCGGCACCCTGACCGGCGTCGGCGTGCTGACGATCCGCGGCGTCGCGCTGCTTTCCGGGGGCCTCCGGGGCTGGCCGGCGGCGGTGACCGCGACCGCCTGGCTGCCGGCGGTCGCCGGAGTCGCGGTCAGCGTCGGCGGCTGCCTCTACCTGGTCGCCGCGATCTCGGTGCTGTCCGGCCGAGCAGGCTAGGAGTGCCGTGCCTCGCGCGGTACCGCGGCACGACCAGGTCGAGCGCTGACCCGTGCCGCCGCCCCGGGGCACCCGCCCGCCATGGGTGTGATTCGGCGTCGGCGACGTCGGGCCTTGTCCTACGCTGCCGGAGAGGACAACTGCGTACCAGGGGGCGGCAACCGATGACGGACGGACTGCGGGTGGCGGTACTCGGGCTCGGCGGCATGGGCCAACCGATGGCCGCCAACCTGATCCGGGCCGGCCTGCCCACCGTCGTCTGGAACCGCCGACCCGGGCCGGCGCAGCAGCTCGGCGCGGAGGGCGCGGAGGTCGCAAACAGCCCGGCGGACGCGGTCCGGCGCGCCGACGTGGTGATCACCATGGTGACCGACGCGGACGCGGTGTACGCCATCGCCGCTGACCAGGGCATGTTGGCCGCGATGGCGGAGGGCGCGGTCTGGGCCCAGATGAGCACGATCGGGGTCGCAGGCACCGAACGGATCGCCCAGCTGGTCGGCGAGCGGCGCCCCGACGTCGTCCTGCTCGACGCGCCGGTGGCCGGCAGCCGGGGCCCCGCCGCACAGCGTCAACTGGTCATCCTCGCCTCCGGCCCGGAGCAGGTCCGGGACCGGGTCGCACCGGTCTTCGACGCGCTCGGCCAACGGACCGTCTGGGCCGGGCCGGTCGGCGCCGGATCCCGGATCAAGCTGGTCAACAACCTGTTGCTCGCCTTCCTCGCCGAGGGGATCGCCGAAGCGGTCGCGCTCGGTGCCGCGCTGGGCCTGGACCGGTCGGCGGTGCTCGGCGCGCTGCAGGGCAGTCCGCTGGTCTCGCCGTGGGCGGCCGAGAAGCTGGACCGGATCGGCCGGGACGAGTACGGGCCGCAGTACTCGCTGGCGCTCGGGCTCAAGGACGTCAAACTGGCCCTGCGCGAGGTGGACGTCGACCGGTTCGGGGTGGCCGGGAGCCTGGCCGGGCAGTGGCAGCGGGCGGTGGACCGGGGTCTCGGCGACGAGGACATCACCGTGATCACCCGCGCGCTCCAGCGCTGACACGTCCCCGGCGGGTCACGACGTGACCGGGGGCCGGGACAGCCCTGCCGGCCACGACGTGACCCGGTACCGACACCGCTCAGGCGTCCCGGAACCGGAACAGCAGCCCGCCGACCAGCAGCGCGCCGGCGGCCCAGATCGCCAGTACGCCGAGCCCGGCCCACGGCCCGATCGGTTGCCGTTCCAGCGCGGTGGTGGCCTGGACGGCGAGCCCGGACGTCATCGGAGCCACCTTGCCGAGCCGCTCCTGCCACCTCGGGTCGGTCACCAGCTGGGTGATCACCGGAAAGCTGTACAGCAGGGCGAACACCATGACCATCGCGGCGGCGGTGTCCCGTACGGCGGTGCCGATGCCGAGCGCGAGCAGGGCGACCAGTCCCAGGTACAACACACTGCCGGTGGCGGCCCGCAGCGTCGGCTCGTCGGCCAGGGACAGCGGCGGGTACCCGTTCGCCGGGGTGAAACCGTGACCGGGCAGGACGATCCGGCCGACGAGCAGCGAGCCGAGCACCCCGGGCACGGCGGCGACCAGCACGACCACGGTCAGCACGGCCGCCTTCGCGGCCAGCACCACCTCCCGGCGCGGGCGGGCGGCCAGGGTGATCTGGATCAACCCGGTGCCGTACTCGTTGGTCACCGCCAACACGGCCAGCACCACGACCGCGATCTGGGCCATCCGGATCCCCCAGAGGCTGACCCGGGTGGTGTCCTCGAAACACTCGGTCGGTGCCGGACACCGGCTCGTGTCGACCCCCGCCATGGCGAGCGCACCGGCCGCCACGGTGACCACGGTGACCGCCAACAGCAGCCATCCGGTGCTCGGCACGGTACGGAGTTTGGTCCACTCCGCCCGGGCGGTGGTACCCGCCCGCGCGCTCCGCCCGGTCATGCGTCCCGCCGCCGTACCAGCCAGCAGGCGACGGCGACCACGAGGAGGACGTACCCGCAGAGCACCGCCACGCCGAGCCACGGGCCGTCGGGCGAGCAGCCGGCCTCGGGTAGGCAGACGACGTCGACGTGGTCGTACCGGGGGTTGGTCTGCTGGACCGAGAAGCCGGCGGCCGGAGTCAGCCGCATCAGCCAGCGGGCGGCGGTCAGCGGCAACGCACCGGCGAGCATCTGGGGCAGCACCATCACCGCGATGACCACGGTGATCGCCGCGGCGGCCCGGCGCAGGATCGTGCCGAGTCCCAGGCTGAGCACCGCGACCAGGGCCAGCACCGCCGCGGTGCCGAGGATCGCCCGTGACACCGGCCAGTCGGTCAGCGAGGGGCTGGGGAACAGCGGCGGCACGTAGCCGTTCTCCCGTTGGAACGGTCGGCTGGCCAGGAACGCGACGACACAGGCGACCAGCCCGACACCGAACGTCGCGGCCCCGATCACCACGGACTTGGCCAGCACGACGCGCCCCCGGCCGGGACTCGCCGCGAAGGTGGTCCGGATCATTCCCCGGCGGTACTCGGCGGCGATGAAGAGCACCGCCAACCCGATCAGCGGCAGCAGTCCGATCAACGCACCGCTCAGGCTCATCCGGGTCAGGTCCTCGTCCATGGCCCGGGGTGCGACGTCACCGGATCCGGTCACCGTGCTGATCCCGGTGGCCGGGTCGGGCAAACCGCTGAGCAGGGCCGCTTCGGGGACCGGAGGACCGTCGGGACGGTCGGGGGTGGGTGGCGGGACCGGGCCGCCGGTGCCGCCGGGGTCGCCCGGTGCGGTCGTACCGACCAGTTCGTCGGCCCATCCGGCCGACGGGGGCGCGCCGGCCGGCCGTACCCGGATGTTGTCGAACCGGGCGGTGCTCCAGGTGGGGAGCGACGTGATCGAGCTGCTGCTGAACTGGCGCTCGATCCGGTCGACGCGCGGGGAGGCGACGAAGAGGCCGACCTCGGCGGTGTCCGGCAGGCCGGTCAGCACGGCCGTGCCCACCTGACGCCAGGTGACTCCGTCGGTCGACTCGTACCCGGTGACGGTGTCGCCGGTCCGGGTCAGCCGTAACCAGGGCGAGGTCGCCGCGTCGCTGCCGGGCCGGTCGACGACGAAGTTGGTCTGCCACCGGACGCCGTGGCCGGGGGTACGCAGCATCGCGGCGTACCCGGAGCCGGGGCGGGTGCCGTCCTTGACCATGATCCCGGCCTTGGCCCACGGCCGACCGGGTCCCTGCGCGGCGGACTGGTCCAGAACCCGGGCGACCACCTCGCCGTCCCCGGTCATCGGCTGGTGGACGAACCGGAAGGCGTCCTCGACCTGCGCGCCCTGCGGACCGACCGGCGGCAGGTCCGCCCCCTTCGTCTGGAAGCTGCTGCTCGACGCGCCGAGCAGTGAGACCAGCACGGTCACCCCGACGGCGGCCAGCATGACCAGCCCCCAGCGGCGCACCGACCACAGCTTGCTCCACTCGGCCCGGAGAAGTCGACCGAAGCCGGTCGCGGCGGCTGTCAGAGTGGTCATCTCACGCCTCCCGTCCGGCGCTGGCGGCGAACTCGCCCGCGTCCCGGGTCAGTTCCATGTACGCCTCCTCCAGCGACGCGCGGTGCGCGACCACCTCGGAGAAGGCCACTCCGCGCTCGGTCAGGACCGCGACCACCTGTTCGGCCGGCAGCCCGGAGACGGTGACCCGTTCGGCGTCGATCGCCGCGACCGTGGCCCCCGCGTTGGCGAGCAGCGTCATCGCCTCCGCCCGGCGTCCGGTACGCAGCGCCACCCGGTCGCCGGAGGCGACGGCGAGCAGTTCCGCGACGCTGGTGTCGGCGATCAGCCGTCCCCGACCGATCACCAGCAGGTGGTCGGCGGTCCCCTCCAGCTCGCCCATCAGGTGGCTGGAGACGAGTACCGCCCTGCCCTGCGCGGCCAGCGACCGCAGCAGACCCCGGATCCACCGGATGCCCTCCGGGTCGAGCCCGTTGACCGGTTCGTCGAAGAGCAGGATCGGCGGGTCACCGAGCAACGCGCCGGCGATGCCCAGCCGCTGCCGCATGCCGAGCGAGAAGCCGCCGGCCCGGCGCCGCGCCGCCGAGCCGAGGCCGACCTGCTCGATCACCTCGTCGACCCGCCGCACCGGCAGGCCGTTCGAGTGGGCCATCCAGAGGAGATGGTCGCGGGCCCGTCGGCCGGGGTGCACCGCGGCGGCGTCGAGCAGTGCCCCGACCTGGCGCAGCGGTGTACCCAGTGCACGGTAGGGGCGTCCACCGACCAGTGCGGTGCCGGCGTCCGGACTGTCCAGTCCGAGGATCATCCGCATGGTGGTGGACTTGCCGGCACCGTTGGGTCCGACGAACCCGGTGACCTGTCCGGCCCGAACCGTGAACGACAGATCGTGCACGGCGGTTGTCGACCCGTAGCGCTTGCGCAGCCCCCGGGCCTCGATGGTTGCTTCCATGCGGCGAGGCTACGGAGCCGCCCGGTCTCCGGTCGTCACGCCGACGAGCAGTCTTGTCGCACCCCGACACGGGTGACCGGGGTGCGAACCATCCCTCGTGGGAGGGATGGCCGGACCCGGACCGGGGATGACGCCGGGCCGACCGGAGGCGGCGACAATGACGTACGTGAGCCAGCCTGACGTGACGATCGCAACGGCCGCCGCGGCGGGTCGACGACTGCTCGCGGCGGGTCGACGGGTGGCCGCCGCGCCGGAGTGGCCGGCGTCGGCCGCCCTGCTGCTCGGCCTGCTCGCCATGGTCGAGGTGACCCTGGGGGCGCACCGGTCCGACTCGACCGTCCCCTTCGCGCTGCTGCTGGCGCTCGCCGCGACGGTCCCGTTGGCGGTGGTCCGGACCCATCTGGTGGTCGCGGCGGCAACCCTTGCGGTGGCGAACGCCCTGGCCCTGGCGATGTCCGGGCGGCTGACCGTCGCCGGCCTGGTCGCCCAGGTCGTGGTCCTGTACCTGGTCGGCGCCCGGCACACCCGGTGGATCGCCGGCCCGCTGTTGCTGCCCTTCGTCGGATACGCGGTCGCGGGTCCGCTGTGGCGGGCCGACGAGACCGGGGCGGCCGGTGAGCGGCTCGGGGCGGTGCTGCTGCTCGCCCTGGTGACGGTGGCCCTCGGCACCGGTGTCGCCCGGCGACTGCGCCGCCGGGCCGCCGAACGGGCCGCCGACCGCCGGATGATCGCGGACACCATGCTGGAGCACGTGGCGCGCGGCGAGCGGGCCCGGATCGCCCGGGAGTTGCACGACGTGGTCGCCCACCACATCTCGATGATCGCGGTGCAGGCCGAGACCGCCCGGCTCACCACGCCCGGGATGCCGGTGGAGGGTGCCCGTCGGCTGGTCGCCATCGCGGAGACCGCACGGGCGGCGCTGACCGAGATGCGCCGGCTGCTCGGGGTGCTCCGGTCCGACGCCGAGGGTGTCCCGACCCGTCGCCCCCAGCCGGGCTTGCAGCAGCTGAACGAACTGCTCGACGAGACTCGGGACTCGTCGGGGGTGACCGCCCGGCTGATCGTCCGGGGCCGGGTACGGCCACTGGACCCCGGAATCGAGTTGACCGCGTACCGGATCGTGCAGGAGGCGCTGACGAACGTACGTCGACACGCGCCGGGTGCGGCCGTCGACGTCGCCCTGCACTACGCCGAGGAGGCGCTCCGGCTCACCGTCCGGGACAACGGCCCGGGGCCGGTGGCCGGGGGTCGGACCGGACACGGGCTGGTCGGCATGCGGGAACGGGTGTTGATGGTCGGCGGCGAGTTGACCGCCGGGCCGGCTCCGGTCAGCGGTTTCCTGGTCCGGGCCACGCTGCCGTTGCCGGCGGTGTCGACGTGAGCGGCCCGGGGGTGGCGGCCCCACCGGACGCCCCGGACCGGGCGGGACACACCCGGGTACGCGTCGTGGTCGCCGACGACCAGGAGGTGGTCCGGGCCGGTTTCGGCGCGCTGCTCGACACCCAGCCGGACTTCACCGTCGTGGGCAGTGCCCCGGACGGGGCCGAGGCGGTCCGGCTCTGCCGGGACCACCGTCCCGACGTGGTGCTGATGGACGTACGCATGCCGGTGATGGACGGCATCGAGGCGACCCGGCTGATCACGGGTGGCCCGGGCGGGTCCGCGGGTGTGGGCGGTCCCCGGGTCATCATGCTGACCACGTTCGACCTGGACGAGCACGTCTACGACGCGCTCTGCGCCGGAGCCAGTGGTTTCCTGCTCAAGGAGGTGACCGCCGAGCGCCTCTTCGACGCGGTACGGGTGGTGGCGGCCGGGGACGCCCTGCTCGCACCGGCGGTGACCCGCCGGCTCATCGGGGAGTTCGCCCGGTTGCGCCCCCGGCCGCCGCAGCGGACCACCGCGCTGGACACCTTGACGCCCCGGGAGACCGCGGTGCTCCGGCTGCTCGCCGAGGGGCTGTCCAACCCGGAGGTCGCCGCACGTCTGGTGATCAGCGAGGAGACGGTGAAGACCCACGTCAGCCGGGTGCTCGGCAAGCTCGGGCTGCGCGACCGTACCCAGGCGGTGGTGACCGCCTACGAGTCCGGTCTGGTGGTGCCCCGGGAGCGGCGGTGACCGGCGCGCGGTCCTGTCCGGTGACCCCTGCCGGGAAACCGGCCGGCCACGTCGGCCTCGGCCGGTGGGCTCCGGATGTCGCTCGCGGACGACTCCGGTTCTTCTCGGTCGGCGACTTCCGACCGCCGTTCTGAAAATTTCCATGCCAATCCCGAAATCGTTCCACTCGGGGTCGACGGCGACCGGGCGACGTATTCCGTTGTGGACGGAAGACGGTTGTCGCAGGTGGTGACGGGCCCGACGGACAAGGCATCGATGACGGCCTTGACCTCACAAGACGGAGTGTTTAGATTCTTTCCGGAACACTTCCGAAAAGTTTCGCACACCGTACCGCCCCCACACTTTTCTGGCCCGGAGCGCATCGTGAAAACGTCCGCACCCGCCGGCCCGCCGCCGGTCGCCCTCCAATCCACCGTCGGCCCGACACTGTGCCGCGTGCTGCTGTCGCTGGCGCTCGCCGCGACCGCCGCCCCCGCCCTCGCCGCGTCTCCGGCACAGGCGTCGCTCGTCGACCGGCACGAACCGGCCGGCGGCCGCGACCCGGACAGCCTCGTCAGCACCGGCCCGGAGCCGGGCAGCCTGCCGCTGGTCGCGCACGGCCGGGCCGCGACGCTCGTGGTGAGCGCGAGTGACCATCCCGGCGTGGTCCGGGTGGCCGGCGACCTGCAGGCCGACATCGAACGGGTCACCGACGTCCGACCCGCACTCTCGCTCGACGACGTACCCCGACACGGCGAGGTGGTCATCGTCGGCACCATCGGGCACAGCCCGCTGATCGACCGGATGATCGCCGAACGCAGGCTGGACGTCTCCGGCATCGCCGGCCGGTGGGAGACCTCGCTGCAGCAGATCGTGCGGAACCCGCTACCCGGCGTCCGTCGCGCGTTCGTCATCGCCGGCAGCGACCAACGCGGCACCATCTTCGGGACGTACGAGGTCTCCCGGCAGATCGGCGTCTCGCCCTGGTACTGGTGGGACGACGTACCGGCCCGGCGGGCCGACGCGCTGCACGTGCTGCCCGGCCGGCACAGCCAGGGCACCCCGGCGGTGAAGTACCGCGGCTTCTTCATCAACGACGAGAACCCGGCGCTCGGCACCTGGGCCCCGAACTTCTTCGGCCCCGGCCTGGCCCCCGGCTACCCGGGCGGCTTCAACCGGCACTTCTACGCCAGGGTCTTCGAAACGATGCTCCGGCTGAAGGCCAACTACCTCTGGCCCGCCGTCTGGGGTCGCGCCTTCGCCGAGGACGACCCGGCCAACCACGCCACCGCCAAGGAGTACGGCGTGGTGATGGGCACCTCGCACGAGGCACCGATGATGCGGGGCATCGAGGAGTGGAACCGGCACGACAACAACGGCACCGACCCGTACGGCGGCACCGGCGAGTGGAGCTTCCGCCGCAACGCCGAGGCGCTGAAGGGGTACTGGCGCGACGGCATCCGGCGGATGGAGACCGAGGACTTCGAGGGGGTGGTCACCCTCGGTATGCGCGGCAACGGTGACGTGAGCCTGCCCGACGGCGACGGCATCGACCTGATGGAGAGCATCATCGCCGCCCAGCGCCAGATCCTGGCCGAGGAGAGCGACCGCGAACTGCCCGACATCCCGCAGGTCTTCACCCTCTACAAGGAGGTCCAGCGCTACTGGGACCGGGGCATGCGCCCGCCGGACGACGTCACCGTCGTGTTCTGCGACGACAACTGGGGCAACATGCGCAAGCTGCCGGACCAGAGCCTGCCGGCCCGGCCCGGCGGCTACGGCATGTACTACCACTTCGACTACGTCGGCGGCGGTCGCAACTACAAGTGGGTCGACACGATCAACCTGGCCAGTACCTGGGAGCAGCTGCACCTGACGTACTCGTACGGGGTGGACCGGCTCTGGGTGGTCAACGTCGGCGACCTGAAGAACGAGGAACTGCCGTTGCAGCTCTTCCTCGACTACGCCTGGGACCCGGACAGCCTGCCTATCGAGAGGCTCGACGAGTGGCAGGAGGCGTACGCCGCGCAGAACTTCCCCGGTCGCCACGCCGCCGAGATCGGTGCGATCCTGCACGAGTACGGCCAGCTCCAGGCCCGTCGCAAGCCGGAGCTGACGAACCGGCGGATCAGCCTCGACCCGGCCAAGGACCCGGCGACCGACGCCTCGGCGGTGGTCTACACCGACGCCAGCCCGTACAGCCTGACCGACTACCAGGAGACGCGCCGGGTCGTACAGGAGTGGCAGCGGCTCGCCGAGCGGGCCGAGCGGGTCCGGGCGAAGCTGCCGGACGGTTACGACGACGCCTACTACCAGTTGGTGTACTACCAGGTGAAGGCGACCGCGAACCTGTACGCGCTGCGCGAGGCGCAGTTCACCAACCTGCTCTACGCGGCGCAGGGCCGGGCCGCCACCAACGCCGTCGCGGACCTCGCCGAGCAGCGCTTCGCCGAGGACCAGGCGATGTCCGACTACTACAACAACACCCTGGCCGGCGGGAAGTGGCAGGGCTTCCAGACCCAACCCAAGATCGGGTACGGCGACGTCGCCCGCTACGGCCCGAACGCGCCCTGGCAGCAGCCGGAGCTGAACAACCAGGCCCTGCCGGACGCGTTCTACCCACACCTGCGACGGATCGAGGTGCCGGCCACCGCCGAGCTGGGCGTGGCGATCGACGGGTCGGAGAAGTGGTGGCCGGCCGAGCCGGGCCCGGCGGTGCTGCCGACGTTCAGCCCGTACCAGAGCCAGCCGGGGCAGTACCTGGAGGTGTTCAACCGGGGATCGGTGCCGTTCGACTACACGGTCCGGTCCGGCGCGCCGTGGCTGAAGCTCAGCAGTACCGGGGGCCGCGTCGACGACCAGGTCCGGATCGAGGTACGGGTCGACTGGCGACACACACCGAAGGGCACGACCACGGTGCCGGTCACCGTCACCGGCCCGGACGGGGCGACGGTCGAGGTGCGGGCCAACGTGGACAACCCGGCGGGCCTGCGTCCGAAGGGACACGTGGAGGCGAACGGCTACGTCTCGATCCCGGCGGCCCAGCACAGCCGGGCGGTGAACAGCGGCGGCGTGCACTGGCAGCGGATCCCCGACCTCGGGCGGACCGGTGACGGGCTGACCCCGTTCCCGGTGACCGCGCCCAGCCGGACCCCGGGCGGGAACGGTCCCCGGCTGGAGTACGAGCTGACCCTCACCACCACCGGCCCGGTGAAGGTGCTGGCGTACCTGTCACCGCGCAACAACGTACTGCCCACCGAGGGGCTCAGGTACGCGGTGTCGATCGACGACGGCGTACCGCAGGTGGTCAACGTAACCACGGCGACCGGCGCGAACGACACCTCGATGAACCGGCAGTGGGAGCGGAACACCTCCGACAACGTCAACGTCACCAGCACCACGCACGTGATCGACGGGCCGGGGCGGCACACCCTGAAGTTCTGGATGGTCGACCCGACCGTGGTGCTGCAGCAACTGGTGGTCGACACCGGTGGACTCCGACCCAGCTACCTGGGCCCACCGGAGAGCCTGCGGATCGGCGGCTGAAACACCTGAGCGGTCCATCCCGATACATCACAGGAAGACCAACGGCGCGGTCCGTCCCGACCCGAGAGGGTGGGGGCGGACCGCCACCGCTTAGAGAGGAAAGATCGGCATGAGTCGAAGTCTGCGGCGGCTGGTCGCCGCCACGGCCCTGATCACCACCCTGGGGCTGGTCGCCGGATGTGGCGCGCCCGAGGGCAACGGTCCGGCGTCGACCGGTGGTCCGGTGCCCGACAAGCCCGGCTCGCCGGTGGTGTTGAACATCCTCGACGTGGCCGGGAACCTGCAGCTCACCCAGGGCATGATCGACGAGTTCGCGGCGAAGAACCCGGACGTGGTCTCCCGGGTGACGTACTCGAAGTCGCCCGCTCCGGAACTGGTCGGCAAGGTGAAGGCGCAACAGGACGCCAACCGGGTGGAGATCGACCTGGTGCTGACCGGGGTGGACGGTCTCGCCGCCGGCATCGACCAGGCACTCTGGACGCCGCTGCTGCCGACCCACGCCAGCCGGCTGCCGGGAATGGCGAACTACCTGCCCGGCGCGGCGAACATGCAGAAGCTGGCCGGCGACTTCGGGGTGACGGTGACCTACTACCCGTCGGGACCGCTGATCGAGTACCTGCCGTCGAAGGTGCCGAACCCGCCGAAGACCGCCGAGGAACTGCTCGAGTACGCCAGGGCGAACCCCGGCGCGGTGCAGTACGCCCGCCCGTCCAACTCGGGACCGGGACGCACGTTCCTGATGGGTCTGCCGTACCTGCTGGGTGACTCGAACCCGAAGGACCCGGTGAACGGTTGGGCCAAGACCTGGGCGTACCTGGCCGAGCTGAACAAGTACGTCGAGCTGTACCCGTCCGGCACCGGCGAGACGATGAAGAACCTGGCCAACGGCTCCGCGAAGATCATTGTCAGCACGACCGGCTGGGACATCAACCCACGGGTGCTCGGCACCGTGCCCGAGGAGGCGAAGGTCGGCACCCTGGCCGGCTTCCACTGGGTCACCGACGCGCACTACGCGGTGGTGCCGAAGGGCGTCTCGACGGACAAGCAGGCCGCTGTCCTCGCCCTGCTGAACTGGATGCTCACCCCGGAGCAGCAGGCGAAGGCGTACGACCAGGGCTACTTCTACCCCGGGCCGGCGATCAGGGACGTGCCGCTGTCGATGGCGCCGGAGGAGAGCCGCAAGGCGATCGAGCGGTACGGCCGCCCCGAGTACGAGCGGCTGATCGCCGACAACCCGCTGGAGGTCCCCCTGGACGCCAAGGCACTGGTCGAGGCGTTCTCCCGGTGGGACCGCGAGATCGGCGGCGCGAAGGTGGCAAAGTGAGCGCGAGGAGTGAGCGGGGTGTGCGAGCCCCGCAGTCGCGAACCAGGGGCGGGGCCCAGTGACGTTCACGGAGCTGCGGCTGGAGGACGTCACCCGCAGTTTCGCCGGCCACGAGGCGCTGGTCGACCTGAACCTGACGGTCCGGCGCGGGGAGTTCATCGCCCTGCTCGGGCCGTCCGGCTGCGGTAAGTCGACGGCGCTGAACTGCCTCGCCGGGCTGCTCCCCCTGACCAGGGGCAGCATCTGGTCGGACGGCACCAGGCTGGACACCGTACCGGCGGAGCGACGCGGCTTCGGCATGGTCTTCCAGAACTACGCCCTCTTCCCCCACATGTCGGTACGTCGCAACGTGGCGTTCGGTCTTCAGATGCGCCGGCTGCCGAGGGCCGAGGTCCGGCGCCGCACCGAGGAGGCGATCCGGCTGGTCCGGCTGGAGGAGCACGCGAACAAGCTCCCCGGCCAACTCTCGGGCGGCCAGCAACAGCGGGTCGCCATCGCCCGGGCGGTGGTGCTGGAACCGTCGTTGGTACTGATGGACGAGCCGTTGTCCAATCTGGACGCGAAGCTGCGGTTGGAAATGCGGACGGAGATCCGGCGGCTGCACCAGTCGTTGGGGCTGACCACGGTCTACGTCACCCACGACCAGGAGGAGGCGCTCTCCCTGGCGGACCGGCTGGTGGTGCTCCGGTCGGGCCGGGTGCAGCAGATCGGTACGCCGGAGGAGTTGCACACCCGGCCGGCGAACTGGCACGTCGCCGACTTCATGGGTTACCGCAACCTGTTCCGGTTGCGGGCCGAGGAACGTACCGGCGACCACGTGGTGGTGACCGGCCAGGGCCTGCGGCTGGTCGGTACCGCGGTGGGGACGGTCGCCGCCGGGGCCGAGGTCATCGCCGGGGTGCGCCCGGAGGACCTGCGGATCACCGACCCGGAGACGGGTGTGCCGGCCACCGTGGAGGTGGTCGAGTACCAGGGCCGCGAGGTGGCGGTCGAGGCACGGACCGCCGACGGGGTGCAGTTCAACCTGCGTACCGAGCAGCGGCCGGCGGTCGGCGACCGGATCGGCATCACCGTCGTCCCCGCCCGGCTGCTGGTCTTTCCGGTTGACGAGGCTGGTGGGGTGTCGGTCGGGGAGTCCCACGCGCCGGTCCCGGTCGAACCCACTCCCCCGGAGGTCAGCCCCGACCTGGCGGCAGTGGAAGTCGACGAGCCGGCAGGCGGGACCAGGGCCGACGAGCCTGCGGGCGGCACCACCGCCGGGGACACCCGGTGAGCGCGACGATGACGCCGGGGCGGACCGGCGGTCCGACGGACGACCGCCAGCGGAGCCGTCGGCGCGGGTCCCGGGTCGCCCTGCGGCACCGGCTCGCCGAGCGTGGCATCGACCGGCAACTCCTGCTGCTCGTCCCGGCCGCCGTCTTCATTCTGGCGCTGTTCATCTACCCCTTCGGGTACGGCGTCGGGTTGTCGTTCCAGCCGACCGAGGGTGGCCCGTTCGCCTCCTACCAGGAGTTCTTCTCCGATCCGTACCAGCGGGACACCATCTGGACGACGCTGCGGCTGTCGCTGCCGGCGGCTCTGCTCAACGTCGCCGCGTCGGTGCCGATCGCGTACCGGATGCGGGGCCGGTTCCGGGGGAAGCGGCTGCTCACCACGGTGCTGGTCGTACCGATCACGCTGGGTACGGTGCTGACCGCACAGGGGCTGCTCAACTTCCTCGGCCCCACCGGGTGGTTCAACCGGACCCTGCTGGCCGTCGGCCTGACCGACGATCCGGTACGGCTGACCAACAACTACTGGGGGGTCTTCTTCTCCCTCGTCATCACCGGATTCCCGTTCGCCTTCCTGCTGGTGCTGTCGTACCTGTCGGGGATCGACCCGTCACTGGAACGGGCCGCCGCCACTCTCGGCGCCGGCTGGTGGCAGCGGTTCCGCCGGATCACCCTGCCGCTGCTGGCACCCGGGTTGGCCACCACGTTCTGCCTGACCTTCGTGCTGGCGTTCAGCGTCTTCCCGTCGGCGGTGCTGGTCGGGGACCCGGCCGGGACGACCCGGGTCATCTCGATCGCCGCCTACGAGGCCGCGTACATCCGGTACGACTACTCGATGGCCGCGACCATCGCGGTGCTGATGGGCCTGATCGAGTTGGCGGTCATCGCGGCGGTGCTCGGTTGGCGGTCGCTGCTCTACACCGGTTCGACGGCGGGAGGAAAGGGCTGATGGTTACCGTACCGGCGCCCACGCGGCGCCGCCGACGCCTGGTGGCGAGTCCGGCCGGCTGGCTGATCTGGGGCGTGGTGGCGTTCTTCTTCGTCAACCTCGCCGGTGTGATCGGCTCGGTCCTGGTCAGCTCCTTCGGCAGCCGATGGTTCGACACCTGGCTGCCGCAGGACTACACCACCCGCTGGTACGGCCAGGCCTGGCAGGAGTTCGGCCTGTTCCAGGTCCTGGTGGTGACCCTGGAGGTGTCGCTGCTGGTCGTCGGCATCTCGGTGCTGATCGGGGTGCCGGCGGCGTACGTGCTGGCCCGCCGGTCGTTTCCCGGCCGGCGGCTGCTCTACCTGCTGTTCCTGCTGCCGATCCTGATGCCGCCGATCACCTACGGCATTCCGCTGGCGACCCTGCTCTACAAGTACGGCTTCGCCGGGCACCTGTCCGGGGTGGTGCTGGCGAACCTGGTGCCCTCGGTGCCGTTTGTCATTCTCACCATGACACCGTTCATCGAGCAGATCGATCCGGCGGTGGAACGGGCGGCCCGGATGTGCGGGGCGGGTACCGGGCAGATCTTCCTCCGGATCCTCGCCCCGCTGCTGACCCCGGGGATCCTCGCCGCCTCGATCCTGGTCCTGGTCCGCACGGTCGGGATGTTCGAGCTGACCTTCCTCACCGCCGGCCCGGACTCGCAGACCCTGGTGGTGGCGCTGTACCACTCGATGTCGGCGGCCGGGATCCGGGCCCAACAGTCGATCGACGCGATGGCGGTGATGTACACCTCGATGATGCTGGTGCTGCTGGTGATCGCGCTGCGGTTCGTGAACCCGACCCAGCTGGTGGCCCGGGTCAAGGGAGAGGTCGACTGAGCACCGCCGGACAGCCGCACCGGTGATCCGGACGGGACGACGGCCGGGACCGATCGTCGGTCGTCGTCCCGTCCGACCGGGGTCGCGGCCGGGCCGGCACACCGCCGCCCGCTCAGTCGCGGAACATCCCGGCGAGCACCTCGGCGGTCTGCGCCGGATTGGTGGCGACGAAGTAGTGGTCGCCGGTGACCAGGTGGAGGCTGGCCAGCCGGTCATCGGGAAGCAGCGCGGCGATGGACTCCCGGGTGCAGAGCCGGTCGTCGGTGCCGAGCAGCACGTGCACCGGGCGGCCCCGTACGCCCTGGAAGCCGTCCGGGGCCAGCGCGATGTCCCGTCGGAACCGGGGCAGCAGCAACCGCCCGATCTCGTCCGGGGTCAACGAGGTGGCCGGCAGCAGCCCGGCCCCGCGCAGCCCGGCCAGCAGGGTGGTGTCGTCGTCGGAGAGCAACGCCGGCCGGTCCGCTCCGGCGGCCAGTACCGGCGGCGCGGAGAGCACGATCTCGGTGCGGCCGAGTCCGTCCCCGGCGGCGTCGGCCACCGCCGCGGCGAGCACCGCGCCGAGGCTGTGGCCGAAGAGCACGGACCGGTCGGAGAGGTACGGCGCACCCGCCCGCCACCAGGCGTCGGCCGCGTCGGCGATGGTGGCGCCCTCGCCGTACACCGCCTCGCCGGCCACCACCCGCCACGATCCGGGCAGGTGGCGGGCCAGCCGGGTGAAGGCCCCGGAGGAGCCGCCGGCGTACGGGATGCAGACCAGGGTCCTGCCCGGTCCGTCCCGCAGCACCCGCATCCGGACCACGGCCGGCTCGGCCCCGGCACTCCGCCGCCCGGCGACCGCCTCCCGGTTGCCGGCTCCGCCGGTCCGGGCGGCGGGCACCGTGGGATGGGCGGCGGGCGCCGTGGCATCGGTGTGACGGGCGGCGGGCACGACGGTGCCGGAAGGGCGGTCGGCGGCGGAGCCCGGCAGGACCCGGAGCTTGAACCGGGCCAGCTTTCCGGTGGAGGTTACCGGCAGCCGGTCGACCACCTCGACGACGGAGGGCCGCTTGAACGGTGGAAGGTTGGTCCGGAACGCCGCCCGAGCCGCCCGGCGCAGGTCGTCCCGGTCGGTCTCCGGGGCCGGCACGAGGTAGGCGACCGCCTGTTCCAGTCCCGTGTCGTCCCGGGCGCCGACCACCGCGCACTGGGCCAGTCCGGGCAGGTCCCGGACCGCCGCCTCGACCTCGAGCGGGGAGATCTTGTAGCCGCCGACGTTGATCAGGTCGTCGCGCCGGCAGACGTACCGGATTTCACCGTCCGGCTCCTGACTGACGATGTCGCCGGTGTAGGCACCACCGTCGGCGAAGGTCGCGGCGCTCGCCTCGGGCCGGTCGAGGTAGCCGGCCGCGACCGACGGACCGGCGACGTGCAGCCGTCCCTCCGATCCCGGCGGCAGGACCCGACCGGCGTCGTCGCGTACCGTCAGGGTCATTCCCGGGACGGCCCGACCGGTCGAGCCGGGTCGGCTGCCCCGGGTCGACGCCACGATGTGCAGCACCTCGGTCGCGCCCAGTCCGTTGAGCAGCGGGACTCCGAAGGTCCGGCCGAAGTCGACGCAGAGCGACGCCGGCAGGTGCTCCCCGGCCGAGACGGCGAGCCGTACCGAGCCGAGGTCGAGTGCCGCGGCGCCGTCAGGGTCGATCGTCGGGGCGGCGCCGGAGCCGGCGACCACCGACACCTGCCCGGCGTCGGTGGTCGCGGGCCGGTGGGCCCGGTCCAGCAGCGCGGCGTAGATCCGTGGCACCGCGCAGAGCACCGTCGGCTGGTGTCGGGCGATCGTCGCGGCCAGCCGGAACACGTCCGGTGGTCCCTGATGGAGGACGACCCGGGCGCCGGCGGCGAGCGGGAAGAGCAGGGAGTTGCCGAACCCGTAGCCGAAGGAGAGCTTCGCGGTGGAGAGCACGGTGTCCTCGGGCCGCAGGTCGAGCAGCCGGCCGAAGCCGTCCAGCACACCGTCCACCCCGGCAGCGGCGTGCAGTACGCCCTTCGGTGTGCCGGTGCTGCCCGAGGTGTACTGGATCAGCAGCACCTCGGCCGGCGGCTGGCTGACCGGTGGCGGTGCCGGATCGGAGCCCGGCTCCGTCCAGTCCGGGCCGCCCCGGGGCAGGCCGGCCAGTCCGGCCCGGATCGCCAGTTCGGCACCGCGCTCGTCGGCGTGCAGGAAGCCGGCCCGGCAGTCCCGGGCGATGAACCCGACCTCCGCCTCGGTCAGCATCGGGCTGACCGGCACCGCGACCGCCCCCCGCCACCACAGGGCCAGGATCGACACCACTGTCGCGACGGAGTCGTCGGCGAGCACGAGTCCCCGCGTACCGGGTTGCACTCCGGCCGTGGCCAGCCGTGCCGCGTACCACCGGACCGCGCGGTACAGCTGTGCGTAGCTCAGCTCACCGCCCGGGTCGACGTACGCGGGCCGCTCGCCGCGTCCGAGCGCGAGTTGCCGGCCTAGCAGCCGTTCGACAAGGTTGACGCTCCCCACGATGAAACCTCCATGATGGCCGCGTTTCCGCACGGCTCGACCGCCAGTACGAGCAGAGTCGTCGGCGAGGGTGAGTTGAGACAGTGGGCAACGGCGCAGGTCACGGCGAACAGACCGCCGGCCGCACCGAAGTCGCCCAGCACCCGCTCCAGGTGCCAGACCGGTTGGGGATGATCCTTGGCAAGGGCCTCGACCAGGTCGATGTCCCGTGTCGAGACGACCAGCGGTCCGGGCGCGGGCCCGTCCGGGACGACAACACCACGGACCAGGTCGCGTGTGTGGGTGACGAGGTCGCCGGCGTCCAGGCCCACCCGGTGGAACCGGCCGAGCCGGACGCCCGGGTCGGCGCCGCGCCAGGGCCGCAGGGCGAGGCAGCCGGCGCCCTCGGCCGCGACCAGGGGCTCGGCGTGGGCGGCCAGGCTCCACCGGCTCACCGTCGCCGAGCCGCCGACCAGGGCCCGTACCGCGTCACCTTCGGCGACCAGGCGTGCCGCTTCGACCAGGGCGGACAGTCCGGCGGCCGGACCACCGGTGACCGTCTCGTTCGGACCGTCGAGGCCGAGTCGGATGGAGACGGTCGCGGCCGGACCGTTGAAGGACGACGCCGGGCCGAGGGTCGGGTTGCACAGTCCCGGGTCCAGGGTGGCCGCCTCGACGCAGACGGTGCCGTACTCGGCGAGCCCCGAGGTCGAGCTGGCCCAGACGACCGCCGTCGGGCCGGTGGCAGATCCGGCCGGGTCGGGTGCGGCCACGGCCGGTTCGGGTGCGGTCGGGACCGGCCGAGGTGCGGTGGTCTCCGGGCCGGTCCGGGGTGGCGGCGCTCCGGCCGCCTGTTCCTCGGCCGTGACCGCCACCGCGAGCGCGAGCCGGGACTCGTGCGGCAGTGCCCGGAGTCCCCGGGTCGGGACGCTCGCGGGCAGCCCGGGTTCGACCGGCGCGGCCGCCCGCCGGTCGACCGGCACGAGGTCGGTGTGCGGGGCGTCGTAGCGCCGGAGGACGGGAGGTGGTGTCAGGACGGTCGCGTCGAACCGGCGGGCGAGGTCGTCGGGTCCGGTCACGCCGGCGAGGCGGAGTCCCAGGCCGGTGACGGCCAGCCAGTCGCCTCCGGCGTGCTGGTCGTCAGCGGGTCGTCGCACCGTTCGCCCTTCCCAACAGGATGGTCGAGACGCCGCCGCCGAATCCGAACGCCTGGCTGAGTACCACCCGCACCGGGGTACGTCGGCCGGCCGGCTCCACGAGGTCGATGCCGGCACAGTCCGGGTCGGGCTCGACCAGGGTCACGTTGCCCGGCACGAGGTTCTCGGCCAGGGCGCGTACCGCGATCACCGCCTCCAGGGCGGCGGCCGCGCCCTCCGCGTGGCCGAACTGGCCCTTCAGCGAGGAGACCACCGGGCGTCGGGGGCCGGGCAGGGCCCGGGCCACCGCCCGCGCCTCGATCCCGTCGCTGGCCGGCGTGCCGGTGCCGTGCGCGCAGACCCAGTCCACCTGGTCGGCGGTCAGCCGGGCCCGGTCGAGGCAGCCGCGCAGCGTCGTCACCAGACCGTTTCCCTCCGGATGCGGCTGGGTGGGGTTGTGTGCGTCGGCCGCGGCGGCGCAGGCCAGCACCTGGGCGGCCGGGCGGTGGCCCCGGGCGGCGACCCGGGCGGCCGGTTCCAGGACCAGCACGGCGGCCCCCTCCCCGGGGATGGTGCCCCGCCGGTTCCGGTCGAACGGACGGACCGTGCCGGTCTCGAGCGCGCGCAGCGAGGTGAACATCGCGAGGATCTCCAGGGAGAGTTCGGAGACACCGGCGCAGACCGCCACGTCCACCTCACCCGCGGCGATCGCCCGGCAGCCGGCGGCGATCGCGCTGTTCCCGGCGGCGCAGCCGGGGGCGAGCAGCACGGCGGGGCCGGTGACGGTGACCACCTCGCGCAGCGGCGCCAGCAGATCCTCCGGACGGGCCCAGCCGCCGTCGGACGGCACGACGAGCCGCCCCGGACCGATGCCCTGGTCGAGGATCGGCCGGGTGGCCATCACCGTGCCGGCGAAGACACCGAGGCGGTGCCGACGGGTCCGGGCGGGCAGACCGGCGTCCCGGAGTCCCTCCAGCGCGGCGGCGGCGAGGTACCGGGCCGCCAACGATCCGTGCGCCGGCACCAGGGCGTCGAGCGCGGCCAGCGCGGCCGGTGGCACCTGGGCGGCGCACCGCGCCGGGTAGCCGGAGAGGTCGAACCGGGTCACCGGGCCGGTCAACACCCGGCGCTCGGTCACCGCCCCCCACAGCGCCTCGCTGCCCAGACCGGCGGCGGAGACCGCGCCGACCCCGGAGACCACCACGGCGGGGCGTCCCTCGGCGTTCGTCCGGTCAGGGTCCAACGGAGATGCCCCGATTCCGGAGTACGGCGAGCGCGTCGCCGAAGTCCTGCAGCCCGGCCGCCTCCTCGTCGGTCAGCCGTACGCCGAACTGCCGCTCGACGCGCACCACGAATTCCACCTTCTGCACCGAGTCGATGCCGAGATCCTCGTAGAACGCGGCGCCCTCGGTGATCTCGTCCGGGCTGACCTCGAAGATCTCGGCCGCCAGATCCCGTAGTACGGCGGCCGAGACCGCCTCCCTGTGTGCCAAGTCCGGTTCCTCTCCCGATCACCGCAGGTGCCACGTCCCGTGGAACTTGCGCTCTGGGTTTTCCCAGGAACCAAACGACCGGGATTCACTTCGGATGCGACCGGAACGTTCGATCGATTCGGCCGAATAGGTCGTTACCGCGATCCGATCAGGTCGACACGGCGCCGCGGCAGCGGAGGCGCACGCCGGTCGATCTTTGTACCCGGGAACCGCGGGTCGGTCCGACGTCGCAGGTCAGGGCAGCAGCGCGACCGGTCCGGCGTCGATCCGGACCCGGAACAGCACGTAGGGCTTCCGGCGACGGTCCACGCCGCCGCAGTAGGTCGGCTGCCGGTGCAACTGGTTGGCGTTGACGTAGAGGTAGCCGTCGGCGGCGACGTACATGGTGTCCGGCCAGAGCAGCCGGGGATCGTGTACGAGGGTCTCGAAGCCCCCGTCCGGGTCGCGACGCAGGATGGCGTTCTGCTCGTAGGCGGTCAGGTAGAGCCGGCCGGCGTCGTCGCTCTCCAACCCGTCCGAGCCGCTGCCCTTGTCCCCCTCCTCCCGGACGGTAGCCGCCACCTGTTCGTTGTCCATGGTCCGGTCCACCAGAGCGCGTACCGCGACGCTGTAGAGCCGCCGGGAGATCAGCGGGCAGTAGAAGAGCCGGCTGCCGTCGACCGAGAGCGCGATCCCGTCCGCGCCGAAGGTGACCGGGCTGGCCGGGCCGTCGGGCGGCCGTTGCAGGAGGGGCCGGCCCTCGACGATCGGCCGGAACGCGGTCAACGGTTCGGCCTTGGTGGACGGGTCGTCGTGCAGTCGCCGCCAGCACTCGCCGGTGGCCAGGTCGACCACGATGATCCCGTTCGGCCCGTTCATGGACGAGTCGGTGACGAAGGCGGTGCCGGCCGGTCCCAGGCGCAGGTCGAACCGGACGTCGTTGACGTACGAGGTGGGGAGCGCGACGTCGGGCGGGAAGACGATGGTCTGCGCGACGGTGTCGGTGTCGAGGTCGATCCGGACCAGCTTGGCGCCGCCGGTCCGGACCGGCTGGAGCAGCGGGCTGCCGGTGTCCAGTACCCAGAGTCGGTCGGCCGGGTCGACCACCACGTTCTGCACCGAGACGAACGCCCCGGCGTCGTCGTCCCCGGAGGGACTGTTCCAGGCCTGGTCCGGGTAGGGTCGGCAGGTTCCGTCGCGCAGTTCGGCGACGGTCGCCTCGACGTCGTCGCCCCACTTCGGGAAGTTGACGAAGATCCGCCCCTGTCGGGAGACGGTGACGCCGGTCGGCATGGCGCCGGTGAAGGTGTGCACCACCTCGAGTTCCCCGACCTGTTCGGCGCCGGTCAACTGGTCGCTCATCCGGACCTCTCCTCGGACGTCACGGCCGGATGGTGGCGGGCCCGCAGAGGAGCCCGGGCCGGCCCCGGCCGACGCGCCAACCCTAAGCCAGTCGGACCTGCGCTATGACCGGAATCGGGGAGTTCGGGCCGCTCGCGGTGGTCGACACAGCGGCGGTGATCTATGTAGAACTCTTTCCATTATCTCGCGTAGTTGGTTAGATACCTTCACATCAGCCTCCCGAGTCGGGAAGGGTCGCCATGCCGAACGGATACCTTCGCGGTCTCACCGTCCTCGTCGCCACCGCACTCGCCGCCGCCGTCCTGGTCCCGGCCAGCCCCGCCGCGGCGGCGACGGTGACGGTCGACAACGCCACCGCCGGCCGCTTCACCGCCAGCGCCAACTGGGGTACGTCCGCCTGGTCCAGCCAGCGCCAGGGCCCCGACTACCGGTTCGCCACCCCGGACACCACCGCCAGCGACGCGGCCTGGTTCACGGTCGCCGTACCGACCGCCGGCAGCTACCTGGTCGAGGTCTGGTACCCCGCCGACTCCGGCTACAACGACTCCACACCGTTCATCGTCGTCACGACCGGCGGCAACCAGACGATCCCGGTGAACCAGCGCAGCAACGGCGGGCGTTGGGTGAGCCTCGGGACGTTCCCGCTGGCCGCCGGCGACTACAACGCGGTCGGGGTCAGCCGGTGGACCAGCGGCACCGGGTACGTCGTCGCCGACGCGGTGCGGATCACCTCGGCCACCGGTGGCACCGCCTTCTCCATGCCGCTGCCCCGGACCGCACTGCCCCGCAGCGAGTACGACGACCCGCACCACGACTATCCGGCGATCGACCTGCCGGTACCGACCGGCACCGCCGCGTACGCCGTGCGGGCCGGCACCGTGGTCCGGGTCGACGACACCAGCTGCGGCCAGGGGATCAACCTGACCGGCACCGACGGGGCGATCTACACGTACTGTCACTTCTCCGCGTGGTCGGTGGCGAGCGGCGCGACCGTCACCGCCGGGCAACGGATCGGCTCGACCGGCAACACCGGCAACTCGACCGGACCGCACCTGCACTTCGGCATCCGGACCGGCAGCACCCGACGTTGTCCCCAGGCGTTCCTGCTGGCCCTCTACGACGGCGTCACCCCGCCGGCCGCGAGCAGCCTGCCGACCAGCGGCTGCAGCTACTGACGCGCAAGGAAGGGCCCCTTCCTATCGCTTCTTGTACAGGAAGGGGCCCTTCCTAACCCCGCCGCGTCACGGTTTGCGGGCCACCACGATGTCCCGGACGATCGCCTGGTCGACCCGGTGCGCGAAGTCCAGGTACGGCTCGGCGGTCATGACCTCCAGCCCGGCGTCGGCGAGTACGGCCACCGCCTCCTCCCGGCGGGCCACGTTGGTGTTCCAGGCGACACCGAGCGCCCCGCCGGGGCGGAGCAGTTCGGCCCAGACCGGTGCCGCCCCGGCCAGCAGTTCGAGCGGGCTGCGTACCAGCCGGTCCCCGCTGCGACTGCCGTGCTGTACGCCGTACGGCGCGTCCGCGACCACCAGGTCCTGGCTGCCCGGCCGGAAGAACTCCAGACTCCGGGTGGTGTCCGCGTTCACCACGTCCAGCCGCTGGGTGTCACCGGCGCGGTACGCCTCCTTGTCGGCCGCGAGCGACACCTGCAACCGACGGCCGACGACCTTCCGCTCCCGACGTACCGGCCCGGACTCGGCCCGGTGCTTGATCCGCTTCCGCTTCAGCCAGGTCTGGATGTACGTCGCGTACGCCTCGAAATCCTGCTGGTCACGGTCGACCCCGGCGGCGTCGAAACCGTACATGAGCGCCTGGTTGAGGGTGGTGCCCCGGCCGCACAGCGGATCGATCACCCGGAATCTGCGTTCCAGCATTTCCGTGGCGAGATCCGATGACAGCAGCGTCACGTTCAACAACAGTTTGGTGAACTGCTCGTTGGTCTTTCCGGGGTACTTCGGAATGGTGACCAGATCGTCGTCGAACCGGTCGAGGCGACGCAGCTCGACCGGCCGGAACAAATCCTCGACCACCTCGAACAGGGTGTAGATCGACGAGAGGTTGGCCAGGAACGCCACGTCCCGCCCGGTCAGTTCGTCGGCGGCGAAGGTCACGTAACGAACCCCACCGATGGTCGTCTCCGCCAGTTCCGACAACCGACCGCCGAGGACGGTCCGGTTGAACACCGCCAATTCGGCGCGGGTCAGCGCCACCGAGGCGTCCGCGTAGACCCGGTTCGACGACGGAAGAATCAACAGCGCGTATCTGCCCATGTCCCCTGCACAATTCCTGGTTGGTCGGGTAGATCGTAGAGGACGCCCGAACCGCCACCGGGGGACGGTGAACCGGCGGCGGCGGCGGGACCGGGACGCCCCCTTACGGGTGACTCCCCTGGCCCCGACGCCCCTCCCCCGAGGTCAGGCTCCGGTCACCACTGCTGCCACGGCCCGTAGTTGAGGCCGAACGAGCGCAGTCCGTACTCGAAGCTGTCGTCGACCACCCGACCGGTCACCGCGTTCTGCAGGGTGACGCCGACGGTGTTCGGCCCGTAGTGGGCGTACCAGAGCTGGTGGGCTCCGTAGTGGCAGCCGATGGTCCGCAGCCCGTACTCCCAGCTGTCGTCGAGGCAACGGCCGGTGGCGTGGTTCCAGATCGCCGACCACCCGTCGTCCCAGCGGTACACCCGCCACAGCTGGTGCGGGTTGCCGTAGTCCTGGATCGCACGCAGCCCGTACTCGAAGCTGTCGTCGAGCATCCGGCCGGTCTCCTGGTTCCGGAACCGGTCGTCCCAGTATTCGTCGGCGACGCTGGAGGCGTCCCCCGCCCCGTCCGACAGTTCCTTCGGCGACGGCCGGGAGGCGACCGCCTCGTCGGGCAGTCCCTTCGGCAGTTGCCGCGAGCCTTCCGCCGCATCCGTCGCCGCCGGTCGGGACCCGTCCGTCGCCTGCGCCGGTGCCGCCAGGGACACCCCTGCGCTGACGGCCACCAACACCGTCGCCAGAAGGGTGATCACCTTCTTCCGCATCTGCTTCCCCCTACTCCTGTGAATCCCCGCGGGTGACTGGTCGCCCCCCACCGCGATACCGACGATGCCGGTCCGACATTGGAGGAATCTTGGACAGTTCTTGGACCGGATCCGGAAAGAGCGATTGACTGGTGTCGAACCTGGGGGGGTAGCTGTGGAGTTCGGTCTGCTCGGTGAGATCACCGTGGAATCCGGACGGGTCGACGTCGGCCACGTCCGGCAGCGGCACGTGCTGGCGGCACTGCTGGTGGACGCCAACCGGGTCGTCCCGCTCGACGGGCTGACGGAGCGGGTGTGGGGGGAAACGCTCCCGCCCCCCAGCAGGAGCACCCTGTACAGCTACCTGTCCCGGCTGCGCCAGGCCCTGTCCGAGGTCGACGGGGTGGAGATCATACGACGACCCGGCGGGTACCTGCTGACCGTCGATCCGGCCCGGGTGGACCTGCACCTGTTCCGCCGCCTGGTCAGTCAGGCGAGGACCGCGGCGGACGGGCAGGCGCCGGCACTGCTCGACCGGGCACTCGGGTTGTGGCGGGGCGAACCGTTCGCGGGCGTCGAGACGCCGTGGTTCGACAACCTGCGCGCCACCCTGCTGGCGGAACGGGACGCCGCGACGCTGGACCGTACCGACCTGCTGTTGCGGTGCGGTGAGCACGCGGCGCTGCTGCCCGGGTTGGCCGAACAGGTGGCGGCCCGTCCGCTCGACGAGCGGTTGGCCGGGCAGTACATGCTCGCCCTGCACCTCGGCGGGCGAACCACGGAGTCGCTGGCGCACTACGACCGGATCAGCGCGACACTGCTGGCGGAAGCCGGTGCCGAGCCCGGCCCGGACCTGCGCAAACTGCGTCGACGAATCCTCAGCGGCGACCAGACGCTGACCGTCTGGGCCGCCGGATCGAGCCGGGGCGTCGGCGCCGGCCCGATCCCCCGGCAACTGCCCGCGCTCCCGCGCACGTTCGTCGGACGGGCGGCCGAACTGGCCCGGTTGACCGCCGAACTCGACGCCGCCGACACCCACCGGACGCTGGTGATCAGTGCGATCGGCGGCATGGGCGGCGTCGGCAAGACCTGGCTCGCGCTGCACTGGGCACACCGCCACCTCGACCGGTTCCCGGACGGGCAGCTGTTCGTGAACCTGCGTGGTTTCGATCCGGTGAATCCGCCGACTCCGCCGGCCGTCGCCGTCCGCGGTTTCCTGGAGGCGCTCGGCGTCGCGCCCGAGTCCCTGCCGCACGAGCCGGAGAGCCAGGTCAAGCTGTACCGCAGCCTCGTCGCGGAGAAACGGATGCTGGTCGTACTGGACAACGCGGCCGACCTGGCGCAGGTGGAGCCGCTGCTCCCCGGCGGCGCCCGGTGCACCGTGATCGTCACCAGCCGCAGCCAGCTTGTCGGACTGGTCGCCGGGCACGGCGCCGCCTCGGTGCCGTTGGGCACGTTGAGTGACGCCGAGGCGACCGAGCTGCTCATCCGTCACCTCGGCCGGGAACGTACCGACGCGGAGCCGGAGGCGGTGGCCGAGCTGGTGCGGTACTGCGCCGGGCAGCCGCTGGCGCTCGGCGTACTCGCCGCCCGGATCGTGGTCAGCCCGCTGCTGCCGCTGGCCGGTTTCGCCGCCGAGCTGCGGGACGTGACGGGACGGCTCGACGCGTTGGAGACCGGCGAGCTGGGCGGCAGCGTACGGGCGGTGCTGACCACCTCGGACCGCGCGCTCTCCCGGCGCGCCGCCGAGGTGTTCCGGCTGGTCGGCCTGGCAGGTTGTCCCGACATCGGGCTGGAGGCGGTGGCGAGCCTCGCCGGGCTGCCGGTCGGACCGGTCCGCCAGGTGATGCGGGAGCTGGTCTCGGCGCACATCGTGGTCGAGTACCAGCCGAACCGGTACCGGCTGCACGACCTCGTACGGCTCTACGCCGCCGAGCGGGGCCGGGCCGAGTTGCCCGCCGAACAGCGGCACGCGGCGCTGCGCCGACTGGTCGACTTCCACCTGCACACCGCCGACACGGCCGACCGGATCCTGGCCCCGGTCCGGCCCCGGATCCCGCTCGACCCGCCCGCCCCGGGCTGTGTACCGCTCGCCCCGGCCGACGAGGCGGCGGCGTTGGCCTGGTTCGACGCGGAACGGGTCGGTCTGCTCGCCGCCTGTGAGACCGCCCGGGACAACGGCTGGGACGACCGCACCTGGCAGCTCGCCTGGGCGATGAACAGTTTCCATCTGCAGCGGGGCCACCGCCACGACAGTCTGAGCAGTTCCCTTCTCGGGCTCGACGCCGTCCGGCGGCTCGGCGACCCACGCGGCGTCGTCATCGCGCATCGTCAGCTCGGACACGCGCACGACCGGCTCGGCCAGCACACCCTGGCCGCCGCCCAGCTCGAGCAGGCACTGGACCGGGTCGAACAGCTGGGCGACCTCGTGGAGACCGCGTACACCCACCGGGTCCTCGCCCTCGCCGCCGAGCGGTGGGGGGACGACCAGCGGGCGCTGGGCCACGCCACGGAGGCGCAACGGTTGTTCGAGGCCGCCGGTGACACGGTACGGGCGCAGCGGATGCTGAACTCGGTCGGCTGGCTGTTGGCCAGGCTCGGCCGGTACGCCGAGGCACGGACGCTCTGCGAGCAGGCCCTGGCGGCGGACCGCGGGGAGGACGGCGACCCACGCGGGGTGGCGGTCACCCTGGACAGCCTCGGTTTCATCGCCCAGCGGCTCGGTGAACACACCGTCGCGCTCGAGCACTACTCGGAGGCGCTGGGTCTGATCCGTGAGCTGGGGATGAACTACATCGAGGCGGAGATCACCGAACGGATCGCCGAGACCCACGCCGCCGCCGGTGACTCCCGGCTCGCGGTCGACGCCTGGCGCCGGGCGGCGGTGCTGTATCAGCAGCAGGGCGTGACCAGGGGCGTGGAGCGGGTCCAGGCCCGGCTGGCCGAGGTCGCCGGGAGAGGCTGAGCGGGGAGCGGACCGCCGGTCAGGGGCGGCGCAGCAGACCGCCGTACTCGAAGAACCGGGTCTCGTCGCCGCCCTTGCCGAGGTACGGCCGCAGTGCCTCGTCGACCGGTGCCAGTGGCGGCTGGTCGGGGTCCGGCCGCCAGGTCTTCACGTCGACCAGCCCAGGCTCCACCGCGTCCCAGCCGTGGAGGAACCCGGTCACCTCCGCCGTGGTGCGGTTGCGCCACGGGATGCCCATCTTCGCCACCATCGCGTTGCCCTCGGCCACACCCGCCGGATCCGGGCCGGCCAGCTGCGAGTACGCCAGGTAGCTGCCGGGCACGACCGCCTCCCGGACCGTGTCGAGCAGGTGCCGCACGGCCGCGTCGTCGACGACGGAGTGGGTCACCGAGAGCAGCAGTACGCCCACCGGCTCGGAAAAGTCGATCATCTCGCGGACGGTCCCGTCGGCGAGGATCTTCTCCGGCACGGTGACGTCGGCGGCGATCACCGTCGTCGTCTCGTCGGCGGCCAGCAGGGCCCGCCCGTGCGCCAGCACGATCGGGTCGCTGTCGACGTAGACCACCCGGGCACCGGGCTGGAACTGCTGCGCCACGTGGTGCACGTTCGCCTGGGTCGGCAGGCCACTGCCCAGGTCGAGGAACTGCCGGATGCCCAGGTCACGGGCGAGGAACCGGACCACCCGGTAGAGGAAGCGCCGGTTCTCCCGGGTCACGTCGAGGCTCGCCGGATACTGCCGGCAGACGTGCAGCACCGCCGCCCGGTCCACCGGGAAGTTGTCCTTGCCGCCCAGGCTGTAGTCGTACATCCGGGCCGAGGTCGGCACGTCGATCGGGAAGGCGGGGAAGCCTCCGTCGTTGGGGGCGGTCACAGATCAGCTCCGTGGTTTCGAGGGAACGGACATCCGGGGTAGCCGCGCTGCTCCGGGGATCGTACCCAACCGCCGGTCCGACCGGAGCGTCCGGAGTGGACACCCCGGTCGGTTCCCGACCGGTACCCGGCCCGACGCCGGGACGGCCCGGGCCTCAGCGTGCGCAGCCGACCCGCTGCTGCCCCAACGCCAGGTCGTCGAGCCAGAGGTCGAAGTGGTCCGGTGTGGGTCCGCCCTGGTAGAGCTGCCAGCCGATCTTGACCGTGTCGGCCTGCGGCAGTACGAAGTCGACCGGGTTGCCGCCGTGGTCGGTGGTCGTCACGGTCAGGTCCGGTTGCGGTACGCCGTCGATCCAGACACCGATCCGGTTGTCGGTGGCGTCCCACTGCCACTCGAAGCACTGCCAGCGGTCCTCGCTGGTCGGCGCGGACTCCCGCCAGTTGGTCCAGTCACCGGTCGGGCCGCCGTCGGCGCCGACCCCCCAGTACGACCCACCCAGCGGCGGCGCCCACTGACCGCCGATCGGCCGGACGATCTCGGCGCTGCCCGACCCGGTCGCCTCGACCAGGGTGAAGTGCGCCCAGTCGGGGGCGGTCGGGAAGGCGTCCACCCGCAACCGCATCCGACCGTAGAAGCTGTTGCCCGGGGCGGCGAAGTCGTCGACCCGGAGAAAGGCCCGCCCGTTGCCCTCGGTGTGCACCCGCAGGACCTTGTCGCCCCGGTGCCGCTCGACGGTGAGGGTGCCGTCCTTGGTGTCGATTCCCCAGGCCAGCGTCGCGGCGCCGCCGGTGGGCAGCCGCTCGAAGTCCTCACAGAACAGCAGCGCGCGTTTGCCGCAACTGCCACCGTTTCCGACCCCTCCCCGGTCGGGCCCGGCGGCGACCGGACCGTTGCCGGCCAGCGCCACGGTGCTGCCGGCCAGCACCACGCCCATGGTCACGAGGATGGGAAGCACACGTCTCGTCAGCCCTGCCATGGCGCAAGAGCATGACAGATATCGATGGGTGACACCAGGGTCCGTCCATCCTGTCGACATCGATGATCCTCTCTGATTTACTGGCATCCCGGTCAGTGTCCGCTCCGCCGCGCGGAGTGACATCCGGGACGCCGGCGACCGGTGGCGCTGTCTGCGGAGGTGTGTGCCATGACCCGTGGGTCCGAACCGGATCCGCCCCCGTCCGAGCCGACCGTGTCCCGGCGCGGGGTGCTGCGCGGCACCGCCGCCGCCTCCGCCGGGGTCGCCGTCGGCACCGTCGCCGCCCCCGGCCTCGCCACGGCGCACACCGGTCCCGCGGCGGCGGCCCCCGCGCCGGAGCTGGTCGGAGACCAGGTCGTCGACGTCCGGTTGACGGTCAACGGCCGCGCCGAACGGCTCCGCCTCGACCCCCGGGTGACGCTGCTGGACGCGCTCCGGGAACGCCTCGGGCTCACCGGCTCGAAGAAGGGCTGTGACCGGGGCCAGTGCGGCGCCTGCACGGTGCACGTCGACGGCCGTCGGGTCCTCTCCTGCCTGACCCTGGCGGTGACCACGGTCGGCCGCCAGGTCACCACCGTGGAGGGACTCGCCGCCGGGGACCGACTGCACCCGATGCAGCAGGCGTTCATCGACTGCGACGCCTTCCAGTGCGGATTCTGCACCTCCGGCCAGATCATGTCGGCGGTGGCGCTGGCCGCGGAGGGCCACACCGGCTCCGACGACGAGATCCGGGAACACATGTCCGGCAACATCTGCCGCTGCGGGGCGTACGAGCACATCGTGGCCGCGGTGAAAACGGTCGCCGGGGACGGGGCCGGCCGATGAAGGCGTTCGAGTACGCGACCGCGCAGAGCCTGCCGCAGGCTCTGGAGCAGGGTGGCGCCGACACCGCCTACCTGGCCGGCGGCACCACCCTGGTCGACCTGATGAAGCTCGAGGTGCTCACCCCCCGGCGGGTGGTGGACATCAACCGGCTGCCGCTGCGCGGCGTCTCGATCGACCGGGACGGGCTGCACCTCGGCGCGCTGGAGCGGATGAGCGACGTCGCCGAACACCCGCTGGTCACCGAGCACTACCCCCTGCTCGGCCGGGCACTGCTCGGCGCCTCCCCACAGCTGCGCAACATGGCCAGCCTCGGCGGCAACCTGATGCAGCGGGTGCGCTGCGGCTACTACCGGGACACCGCCACCGGCTGCAACAAACGGGAGCCCGGTTCCGGCTGCTCGGCGATCCAGGGCGAGAACCGGGGACACGCGATCCTCGGCACCAGCGACTCCTGCGTCGCCACCCATCCCAGCGACTTCGCGGTGCCGCTGGTCGCGCTCGACGCCCGGCTGCACCTCGCCAGCCGGGTCGGGACGCGACAGGTCCGGATCGCCGACTTCTACCGGCTTCCCGGCAACACCCCGCACCTGGAGCACGACCTGCGCCCCGGCGAACTGATCACCGGGATCACGGTGCCGTCGTTGGGCTGGGCCCGCCGGTCGACGTACCTGAAGATCCGGAACCGGCAGTCGTACGAGTTCGCGCTCGCCTCCGCCGCGGTGGCGCTGGATCTGCGTGGCGGGCTGATCCGGGACGTACGCCTGGCGGTCGGCGGCGTGGGCACCCGGCCGTGGCGGCTGCCGGCGGTGGAGGACGCGCTGCGCGGCCGCCCGTTGCGGCCGGACATCGCCGAGGCGGCCGCCGAACGGGCGGTCGTCGGGGCCCGGCCCCTGGCGCAGAACGGCTACAAGACGACCCTGGTCCGGCGCACCATCGTGCGGGCCCTGATGAGCCTGGCGGAGTGAAGATGCGCGACCCCGCAACGCGGACCGTCTCGGTCAACCGGGTCGACGGTCGACTCAAGGTCACCGGCGGGGCCCGGTACGCCGCCGACCAGCCGGTCGCCGGGGTGGCCCACGGCCACCTGGTACTCAGTACGGTGGCCCGGGGCACGATCCGCACGATGGACGTCTCGGCCGCCGAACGGGCCCCCGGGGTGCTGGCCGTCTTCACCCCGTTCCGCCCGGTGGAGCTGCGCGGCAGCGGCAACCCGTTCAGCGTCGGCCACAGCTGGCTGCCGTTGCAGGACGCCGAGGTGCGCTACCACGGCCAGGCGATCGGGGTGGTGATCGCGGAGACCTTCGAGCAGGCCCGGGACGCCGCCGCGCTGATCCGTACCGGGTACGACGCCCGGCCTCCGGCGGCGTCCCTGCCCGGTGGCGTCCCGGGCGCGACCGACCCCGGTCCGATCATGGGCGAGCCGGCACGGCTGGAGTTCCTCGCCGAGGGCGTCGACTCGATCGACGCGGCGCTGGCGGCCAGCGAGGTGACCGTCTCCGGGCGGTACACGCAGCCGATCAAGCACCACTCGGCGATGGAGCCACACGCGTCGATCGCGGCCTGGCAGGACGGCCAACTCACCCTCTGGTCCGGCACGCAGAGCACGACGTTGACCGTCGGCGCGATGGCCGCGGCGCTCGGCGTGACGCCGGCCCAGGTCAGGGTGGTCAGTCCGCACGTCGGCGGCGGCTTCGGCAACAAGATCGCCACCTGGGCACACCCGCTGCTCGCCGCGGCCGCCGCCCGGGTCCTGAACCGACCGGTGAAGATCGTGCTGACCCGGGAGCAGACGTTCACGATCACCGGGAACCGCTCCGGACTCGAACAGGTGGTGACCCTCGGCGCCCGCCGGGACGGCACCCTGGTGGCGGTCAAGCACCAGGCGTACGCCACCCAGTCCGCCTCCGGCGGCACCTTCGAGGCACCCGCGCACACCACCTCGCGGTACCTCTACCGGTCCGAGAACATCCACCTCGACCAGCGGATCGTGACCCTGGACATCCCGCCGCCGACCTGGATGCGGGCCCCCGGCCAGGAGTCCGGGTCGTTCGCGCTGGAGACGGCGCTCGACGAGCTGGCCATCCGGCTCGGCGTCGACCCGGTCACGCTGCGGTTGCGGAACAACGCGACGATCTATCCGGGTCGGAACGTACCCTGGTCCAGCAAGCACCTGGACGAGTGCTACCGGGTCGGTGCGCAGCGGTTCGGCTGGGACCGGCGCAACCCCGCCCCCCGGTCGAAGTTGGACGGCGACTGGCTGGTCGGCACCGGTACGGCCACCGCCAACTATCCCGGCGAACGCTTTCCGGCCTCGGTCCGGATACGGTTCCGGGCCGACGGCACGGTGACCGTCGACAGCGCCACCGCCGACCTGGGCACCGGCATGTGGACGGTGCTCGCCGTGCTCGGCTCGGAGTCCCTCGGCCTGCCGCTCGACCGGATCCGGCCCGATCTCGGCGACTCCACCCTGGCCTCGAACATCGGGGCGTTCGGCTCCGGGGCGACCGCGAGCACCGGGCCGGCGGTCGCCGCCGCCGCCGAGGCCGCCATCGCCGAGCTGACCCGGGTCGCCGTCACCCACCAGGACTCCCCGTTGTACGGCGTACCCGTCGAGGAGGTCCGGTACGACCACGGCCAGCTCGTCGCCGACGGCACCCGGATCGGCTTCAGGGCCCTGCTCGGCGCCCTCCACCTCGACCAGGTGGAGGCGACCGGCAACGCCGGACCCGGCCCGGAACACGGCCAGCACGCCTTCACCTCGTTCGGCGCGCACTTCTGCGAGGTACGGGTCAACCGCTGGACCGGCGAACCCCGGCTGAGCCGGATCACCACCGTGGTCGACGCCGGCGCCATCATCAACAGCAAGACCGCGCGCAGCCAGATCGTCGGCGGGGTGATCTTCGGTATCGGCCAGGCACTCCTGGAGGGCGCCCAGCTGGAGCCGGCCACCGGCCGGATCGCCAACGCCAACCTCGCCGACTACCTGCTGCCGGTCAACGCCGACGTACCGCCGATCGACGTCCACTTCCTCGACCACCCGGACATCCTGTTCAACCCGCTGGGCGCGCGCGGGATCGGCGAGATCGGCACGGTCGGGGTCGCCGCCGCGATCGGCAACGCCATCCACCACGCCACCGGCCGACGGGTCCGCGACCTGCCGATCACCCTGGACAAGCTGCTGTAGTTCTCCGCCGGCGTACCGGGGGGGGCACCGGGTCGCCGTCGACCCGTCACCCCGACGACGCCCGGGGTTGCCGGCGGACGGCCACGCGGCGGCGCGCCAGTACCGGCAGCCAGGGCGCCGCGCCGACCAGGAGCAGCAGGGACAGCAGCGGCAGACGCCACCACCAGGACGTCTGCGCCGGCAGTCCGAACGGCGGCGGGGCCACCCACGGCCGGGCGGTCTTCGACCAGGCGAGGAACGCGTCGCCGATCGGCATGAGGCCGAGGGCGTACCGCTTGGTCCACGGGGTGTCCACCGGGATCCCGGCCAGCTCGCCGTAGTTGGCGAGCGCACCGGCCAGCGCCCCGTCGCCCTGCACCTGGGCGGCGCCGAGGGTCACCACGGTCGCGGAGAGACTCACCCCGAGCAGCAGCGGACCGGAGTCGACGTCGCCGGGCCCGTCCATGCCGACCGGGTACTCCCGGACGGTCGGCCCGAGACCGAGCGGGGACGCCACGAACCGGTTACGGAACCGTAGGTACTGCTCCCGGGCGAAGGCCGGATCGATCTCCGGCAGGAAACGGTGGATGACGCTCTGCGAGGTGCCGCGGGCCACCTCGAGCGGGGCACCGGTCACCGGCTCGACCCGGTGCGGCATCAACCCGGTGACCGGGTCGAGCCGGTGCCGGACACCGTCGAGCCAGCGGGCCACCGTCGGGGCGTACCGGGGTGGCAGCAGGGTGTCGTGCAGTCGCAGGGAGGCGATCGCCACGGTCGAGTCGACCGGCCACGCCTGTCCCGGGTACGCGGTGAGGAACGGCGAGGACCCGGTGTCGAAGGCGGCCCCGAGCGCGGCGGAGTCCTCCGCGAACCGGCGTACCTCGCCCTGGTCACGCCGGTCCGCCGGTTGCAGGGCCAGCACTCCCCCGCGTAGCCAGTTCGTCCAGCCCTGGTAGAAGACGCCGTAGGCCGGGACCAGGTCGGGGCTGAACGGCGCCCGGCCGGCCGGTGAGTCGAGGTGTTCCAGCGCCCGACGGGCCTCCCGGAGGGCGGTGTCCCGTTCCGCGGCCGGTGCACGCATCCCGAGCTCGACCCAGGCGAGTCCATAGAGGACGTGCAGGAAGAGGTGGCCCTCCGGGAACAGCCGCTGGGCGTCCTCGGCCGCGCCCGCGTCCAGTTCCGCCCTGAGGAAGCTGAGTTGCCGACGTACTCCGGGAGGGTCGGCGGTGAGACCTGCGGTGGCGGGCGTGACCAGCCGGACCGCCCCGATCGCCGCCCCGGCGGTGACCACCACGGCGACCACCAGGTACGACCAGCGCGCCACCCGCCGGGCCGTGCCGAATACACGGGACACCCGGCCGAGGATAGGTCGTCTGTCAACATGGACCGGACGGGTCCGTCGCGGCGAGGAGGCGACTGATGGACTGGACCGACATGCTCGGGTACTGCCTGGCCAAGCCCGGCGCGTGGCAGGACGAGCCGTGGGAGGGCGACATCGTGGTCAAGGTCGGCCCGAAGATCTTCGCGTTCCTGGGGCAGGAGGCGCGGTCCAGTGTCGGGGTCAAGTGCGGCCCGAACCGGGAGGTGGCCGACGAATGGCTGCTGCGTCACCCGGAGGACGCCTCGGTGATGGCCTACATCGGGCGGTCGGGGTGGAACACCCTGCGGATCGGGGCGGGCATTCCGGCCGACGAACTGCGGGAGGCGGTGGACTCCTCCTACGACGCGGTGGTCCGGAAGTTGCCGAAGCGGGACCGACCGGAGGTCTGATCCCGCCGACGTCCGGGCCGGGGGACGTCGTCGTCCCCCGGCCCGTGCCCGGTACCGGTCAGCGGATCGCGGTCACCGGGACGAGCTCCTCGACGGTGGGCCGGGCCGTGTGGCGGGCCGTCCGGCGGGCGGTGGGCACCGCCAACGCCGCCAGGACCGCGGCGAGGGACAGCACGGTGAGCGCCGCGAACCCATGGGTGAATCCAGCCTCCCGGGGCAGCCCGCTCGGTAGCGGATGGGCGGTGATCACACCGCTCATCACCGCCGCGCCGATCGCGCCACCGATGGTACGGATGTTGGCGTTCATCCCGGTGGCGACGCCGGTCTGCCCGGCCGGGACGCTGCGGACGATCAGGTTCGTCATCGACGCGAAGGCCAGACCGATACCGAGACCGAAGATGGCGGCGGCCACCCCGATCTGCCACCGGGTGTCGTGGGCGAACACGAGCACCGCGCCGGAGACGGTGCCGAGCGCGGCGCCGCTGATCAGCTGGGCCCGGGCGTTGAACCGGGGCTCCAGTCGGCCGCCGACGATGCCGGCGACGAACATCGCGACCAGCATCGGCAGCATCAGCAGACCGGCCTCGGTGATGCTCGCCCCGAAGCCGTACCCGGCACCGCTCGGCGTCTGCACGAACTGCGGCAGGAAGGCGTAGATGGCGAACATCGCGGCGCCGAAGAGCAGCGCGACGAGGTTGGTCGTCCAGACCGCGGGCAGCCGCATCATCCGCAGGTCGATCAGCGGGTTGGCGGCCCGGTTCTCGGCGACCAGCCAGGCCACCGCCAGGACGACGGCCAGCAGCAGCAGGCCGAGGACCCGACCCGACGACCAGCCCCAGGCCGGGGCCTTGCTGACCCCGAGCAGCAGCGCGACCAGCCAGCCGGAGAGCAGTACGCTGCCGCCCCAGTTGATCCGTCCGGCGGCGCGGACCCGCGACTCGGGTACGACGAGCGCGGCGGTGAGCGCGGTGGCCGCGACGACGATCATCGGGATCCAGAAGAGCCAGTGGTAGTCGAGGGCGGCGACGATCGGACCGGCCATGACCACGCCGACTCCCCCGCCGGCGGCGATGATCGCCGACATCGCGCCGATGGCCGAGGACATCCGCGCGGCCGGGAACTCGTCCCGGATGATGCCGTAGGAGAGCGGGAAGACGGCGCCGCCGATGCCCTGGACGACCCGGGCGATGATCAGTACGCCGATGTTCGGCGCCAGTGCCGCCAGTAGGCAGCCGATCGCGAGTGCCGCCATGGCGACGACCAGCATCCGCTTCTTGCCGAGCATGTCCCCGACCCGGCCGAGGATCGGCGTGAAGACCGACGCGGAGAGCAGGTAGGCGGTCAGCACCCAGGTGACGGTGTTCTGCGAGGTGTGCAGGTTGTGTTGGATCGTCGGCAGCACGGGGCTGATCAACGACTGCAGCATGGCGAAGAAGCCCGCGCCGGCCGCGAGGACGGCGAAGGTCAGCCTCGGTGAGGTGGATCGGAGGGTCCGGACCACGATGGTGACTCCATCTCGGGTACGTGTAGGGGTTGATCGGCGGCCACGGCCGCCTACTCGACGGCCGGTTCGTCGGCGTCGGCCATCGGCGCCTGGGCGGCACCGGGGAAGTCGGCGGCGGCGCTGACCTCGGCCCACTGGCGGGCCTCCGCCGAGCGGTTCTCCGCCGAGGCCAGGGCGGAGGTGACGGCGGCGGCGCCGAGCAGCAGTCGCAGCGGCGGCTCGGGCAGGCGTACGACGTCGGCGATGATCCGGGCTCCCCGGACCGGGTCGCCGGGCCAGGTGTGCACGGTGGATTCCCGGTACCGGTTCATCGCGCCGACGGTCTCGTCGTACTCCGCGCCGACCTCGACGGACGGCATGGAGGCGCCGCCCCAGTCGGTACGGAAGCCGCCCGGCTCGACGATGGTGACCTTGATCCCGAACGGCTTGACCTCGTTGTTGAGGACCTCCGAGAAGCCCTCGACCGCCCACTTGGCGGTCTGGTAGGCGCTCAGTCCGGGTGATCCGCCGACCCGTCCGCCGATCGAGGAGAACTGGACGAAGTGTCCGGACCGCTGCTTGCGCAGCACCGGCAGGGCAGCCCGGGTGACGTTGACGACGCCGTAGAGGTTCGCCTCGATCTGACCGCGGAACTCCTCGTCGGTCATCTCCTCGATGGGCCGGGAAATGGCGTATCCGGCGTTGTTCACCACGACGTCGAGCGCGCCGAACTCGTCGACCGCCAGTTGGACCGCGGCCCGGGCGGCCTCGGTGTCGGTGACGTCCAGGCGGAAGGTCCGGACCTGGTCGCCGTACTGCTGGACAAGGTCGTCGAGCTGGTCCGGGCGGCGGGCGGTCGCCACCACCCGATCGCCGTCGGCGAGTGCCGCGCGGGCGATCTCGCGACCGAAACCCCGCGAGCTTCCGGTGATGAGCCAGACCTTGGACATGGCTGTTACCTCTGATCTTTCTGGGTGGTTCCGCTCCGTGCCGGGGCGTCTTCGACGCCGGGTGCGGCGGATTCCGCGTTGCCGGGACGGGGTAACGTAGACGGAGGCAGTGCTCCGGTACCTTCCGGAGGGGTGCCTCCGCAAACTTACCGGAGGGGTCCCTCCGCCTGCAACCGCATCGAGGTGACGTACGCCATGACCAGTGCCGATCCGGTGTCGGAGAACCTCGCCCGCCGCCCGAAACGGGCCGATGCGCGCCGGAACTACCAGGCGCTGCTCGCCGCCGCCCAGGACGTCTTCGCCGAGCAGGGCGCGGCCGGCTCGCTCGAGGAGGTGGCCCGCCGGGCGGGGGTCGGCATCGGCACCCTCTACCGGCACTTCCCCACCCGCCGGGACCTGTTCGAGAGTCTCTACATCGACGAGGTCGAAGCGCTCGCCCGGACCGCCGCCGACCTCGCCGACCTGCCGCCGTGGGACGCGCTGTCAGCCTGGCTCCAGCGGTTTGTCCGGTACCTGGCGACAAAACGGGCACTGGTTGAGGAACTGGTACACGAGTCGGAGTTCTTCCGTAACTGCCGGGGCATGATCTACGCGGCCGGCGCACCGCTGCTGGAGCGGGCCCAGGAGGCCGGGGCGGTCCGGGCCGACGCGAGCTTCGACGACACGTTGCGAATGATCAGTGGGCTCACCGCGGTCCAGTACACCGACCCGGAGCAGCGGGACCGGGTCCTCCGGATCGCCCTCGACGGCCTGCGTACCGGGTCGGCCGGCGCCTCGGCCGTCCGGCCCCACTGACCCCCGACCCGGCGACAGTCCCGGGCCGGCACCGCCCCCGTCCCAGCGACAGTCGCGGGCCGGCACCCACCCCGGCCGTTCCGGTGGCGCGGCCCGGCCCCACTGGGAGGGGTATACCGTACGTGCGGTCGACGACCGACGGGATGACCTCGACGTCCCCCGCCGGGCGGGCGGTTCGTGGCGGGAAGGGAACGGAGCCATGCGTCTTCACGTGGGATGCGCGATGTGGACGCACAAGTCGTGGCAGGGGCGTCTGGTGGCGCATCCACTCCCACCGCACGAGCGCCTGCGGGCCTACGCCGGCTGGTGCAACGCGGTCGAGGGGAACACCACGTTCTACGCGACCCCGGCCCGGGACACCGTGGCCTCCTGGGCCCGGCAGACCGACCCCGACTTCCGGTTCGTCGTCAAGCTGCCAAAGCTGATCACCCACGAACGTCGGCTCGCGGACGCCGACGAGGAGCTCCGGGTCTTCCTGGACGCGATCGCGCCACTCGGCCCGCGCGCCCACGCCCTCTGGATCCAGTTGCCCGGGTCGTTCACGCCCGCGGACGTCCCGGTACTCGCCCGGTTTCTCCGCCGGCTGCCCGACGCCCACCGGTACGCCGTGGAGGTCCGTCACCCCGCGTTCTTCGACGACCCGGCGGCGACGCGACTGCTCGAGGGAGTGCTCACCGCCACCGCCACGGAATGGATTCCATTCGACACCACCAGCTTCTTCCAGAGTCCTCCGACGAGCGACGCCGAACGGGACGCGTGGACCAAGAAGCCGCGCATGCCGCTGCGGTCGATCGCCCTGACGGACCGGCCGATCGTCCGGTACCTCGGTCGCGACGACTCGGCGCGGACGATCGAGGGCTGGCGGCACTGGGTCGAGATCGTTGTCGGGTGGCTTCGCGAGGGCCGGTCGCCGACCGTGTTCATCCACACCCCGGACAACGCCGACACCCCGACGCTCGCCCGGCGCTTCCACGACGAGGTACGGGCGCGGCTGCCCGAACTCGACGCGCTGCCCGAACCGGCACCGGTCGAGCCCCTGACCCTCTTCTGACGCCCGGCCCGGCTCGTGGACGGTCCGCCTGCTCGTCGTGGACCGTCCGTCCGGGACGCCGCCACGCTGGCGCAGCGCCGTTAGGCTGGCGGAGTGGCAGCGTTGTTCGCCCGCCGACGGCCTCCACGTGGCGAGCCGGACGGGATCGGGGTCGCCCTGCTCGCCGGTGGCCCGCGGGTTGCCGTCTGGGCCTGCCTCGCCTCTTTGCACAGTACGGGGGCGATCTCGGTCTCACCGGACGGCCGGCTCAGCTGTCCCGGGCCGGCACCGGACCAGGACACCGTGGCCTTCGCCGTATTCACCGCGCTGCGGGACGGGACGGTACGGCCCGACGCGCTGGAGACGGCGCCGGTGGTCGCGGCGGCCGTCGCCCGGCTCCGCCAGCAACTCGCCGCCGATGGCTGGTGGGACAATCGGGCCGCGACCCGACGACTACTCGCCCGACTGCGTGGCGCACACGAGCACCTCGCGCCGCAGCTCGACCCGTCGTGGCGCCTGTACGGACCGAACGGTGCCGCGCTCACGGTGGCACTCTTCGGCGCGGGCGCGATCTGGCGGGCCGACCCACGGCTCGCCAGGACACTCGGGCTGCCACGCGCGCCGGTTCGGCGGCGGCCCCCGGAACCCGGGTCCCAGGTGGACGAGCACGCCGACTGCGGCTGCGCCTGACGGACCGGCCGGGGTGGCGCACGGCAATGTCGACGTGGCGCCCTCCGCCGAGGGGCTTCGGCAGCGGTCGACCGAAGCAGGTGCGACGGAGATCCGGGCCGGGCGTCCCAGCGAGGTGCTACCGGCCGACCGCCCCGATCAGTTCCACAATGGAGCCGAAGGTCCGCGTTCCTGTCCGCGTCCCGAACCGCCGTCCACGGGCGCTACCGCGCACCGCCGTTGACGTACAGCGTCTGCCCACTGACGTACGACGCGTCGTCGCTGGCCAGGAAGGCGACCACCGAGGCGATCTCCCCGGGCTGGCCGACCCGGCGCAGCGGGGTCTGCGCGGCGACCTGCTGCTGGTGCTCCTCCGGGCTGGCACCCACCCGCTCGGCGGTGGCCGCCGTCATCGCGGTGGCGATGTAGCCGGGCGCGACCGCGTTGACGTTGATGTTGAACGGGCCGAGCTCGATGGCGAGGGTGGCGGTCAGTCCCTGCACGCCGGCCTTCGCCGCCGCGTAGTTGACCTGCCCCCGGTTGCCGAGCGCGGAACGGCTGCTGAGGTTGACGATCTTGCCGTACCGGGCCGCCACCATGTGTCGCTGCACCGCCTGGCAGCAGTGGAACATGCTGGTCAGGTTGGTGGTCAGGACCGCGTCCCACTCCTCGGCCGGCATCTTGAACAGCAGGTTGTCCCGGGTGATACCGGCGTTGTTGACCAGGATGTCCAGCCGTCCGTACGCCTCGACCACCTGGTCCATCAGCGCCGCGACGGCCGGACCGTCGGTGACGTCGCAACCGAAGCCCCGTGCCCCACCTCCGGCGGCGGCCACCTCGGCGGCGGCGCTGATCTCGTCGGCGGCCACCCCGGCCCGGTCGGCGTTCAGGTCGACCACGGCCACGGTGGCACCCTCGGCGGCGAGCCGACGGGCGGTGGCCGCGCCGATTCCCTGGGCGGCTCCGGTGACCACGGCGACCCGGTCGACAAATCTGCGCACGCTCCGACTCCTCGCTCCCTGCCGTTCCGGCCGCGTTCCCGCGTCGCCGTTCCGGTACGAACCCCCGGCTCGGCAACGCCGGACCGGGTCAAGCTGGTGCGGGAAGTTCTATCACGCCAGCCGGGCCGGCGGCCCGAGCACCGGTAGCGGGGTGCCGGCCCCGGCCGGCCCGGCGACGCGGAGGTCCAGGTTCGGCAGACTTGTCGGACATCCGCCCGGGGGTGGGTCACGACGAGGACCGGACAGGTCGGGCCGTCACCCACGGCACAGTCGGCAACCCGACTCCCCGGATATCGGACCCGGCTCCCGCCGACGGGGTCGTGGCCGCGATCCGGATACGCGGCCAAGCCGTTGACCTGGACTTCCGTCGTCAGCGGAAGCTGGCGGCAGCGCCGGTACGGGAGTCCGAGCCGCCCCGGCGGATCGGGAAGAATGCAGAGATGTCCTCGACTGTGCCCCACACCCGTTCAGCCGTCGTCATCGGTGGCAGCCTCGCCGGTCTCTGCGCGGCACGCGCCCTCGTCGACCACTACGAGCAGGTGACGGTGGTCGAGCGGGACCGTTTCCCGGACGCGCCGCGGGTCCGCGCGGGCGTACCCCAGGCGCATCACCTGCACGTGCTGGTCACCGCCGGCCAACGGGCGCTCGACCAGCTGTTTCCCGGGTTGATCGCCGAGTTGCACGGGCACGGCGCGGTACGGGCGTCCACGCCCACGGACGTCCTCTACCTGAGCACCACGGGCTGGCGGGACCGGTTCCCGGCCACCCACGAACTGGTCGGGGCGAGCCGTGAGCTGATCGACTGGGTGGTCCGGGGCCGACTCCTCACCGACCCCCGGGTCCGGTTCCTGCCCGGACACGAGGCGGTCGGGTTGCTGCCGGACGAGCACCGTACGGCGATCGCCGGGGTGACACTGCGGCCGCGCGGCAACGTCGACGGCGTCGAACGGCTCGACGCCGATCTGGTGGTCGACGCCAGCGGGCGCGGCTCCCACACACCGGACTGGCTGGCGGCACTGGGCTACGGACGCCCCGACGAGATCCAGGTCGACTCCAAGCTCGGCTACGCCAGCCGGCGCTACACACTGCCGTCGGAGGTCACCGACGGCTGGAAGAACATTCTGATCATGCCGAAGCCACCGGAGAACCCCCGCGGGGCGGTGCTCTACCCGATCGAGAACGACCGGTGGATGCTCACCCTCGGCGGCATGGGCGACGACGTACCGCCCACCGACGAGAACGGTTTCCTGGAGTTCGTCCGGGGCCTGCGCAGCCCGCTGCTGTACGAGGTGATCAGGGAGGCGAAGCCGGACGGGCCGGTCCACGGGTTCCGGCGTACCGCCAACCACCGCCGACGCTACGAGCAGATGGCGCGCTGGCCCGACGGATTCCTGGTGGTGGGAGACGCCGCCTGCGCGTTCAATCCGGTCTACGGGCACGGCATGAGCGTCGCCGCGCAGACCGGGGTCGTCCTCGACGAACACCTCCGTACCCATCCGGGTGTCCCCGGACGGTCGGCCCAGGCCGCGATCGCCCGGTGCAGCACCACCGCGTGGGACATCGCCACCGGCGCCGACCGGCGGTATCCGACCACCGTCGGAAACCTCGAACCCAGTCGGAGCAGCCGACTGTCCCGCTGGTACCTGGACCGGACGTCCCGGGTGGCCGACCGGGACCCGTACGTGGCGAGGGCCTTCACCGACGTGCTGCACCTGGTCGCACCGCCGACGGCCCTCTTCCGGCCCGGCGTCGCCGCCCGGGTGCTGCGGGGTCCGACCCGCCCGCCGCTGTCGACCCCACCAATGTCGACCTCGTCGGGGGCGCAGCGGTCGTGACCGGTCGGCCGTCCGGCCCGGTACGTCGCCCCGGGCCGGACGGCCTGCAGCCGAAGATCAGCCCGGGATCCGCTCCACCGGGATCCAGATCTCGGCCTCCGCCGTCGTACCGTCCGCGGACAGCTCCGTACGCAGGATCTCCGGTCCCGGGCGACTCTGGTACGGATTGGACGGGAACCACTGCGTGTAGACGTCCCGCCACATGTACTGCAGCGTCTTCGGGAACTCGCCCACGCTCTCGAAGACCGCCCAGGTGCCTGCCGGCACCGAGAGGCTCTGCATGTCCTCCGGTACGGCGGCGCTGGTCACCGCGGCCTGGTAGTAGTCGAGTTCCGTTCCCTGCGCACGACTGGGGTCGATGTCGTCGGTGACGCTGACCAGGCCGTGCGGCTCCTGGTCGGAGAGTTCCTCGATCCGTCGTACTGTCTCCGGGTCGATGCTCCGGATGAACGCCGCGATCGCCGGGTTCACCCCCTCGTGCACCATCGGCACCCGGGCCTTCCGGCCGGCCACCGTGAACGCGTCCTTCTCCACCAACCGGTATCGCATGCTGCTGCTCCCCTCGATGATGAGTCGGAAGGACATCCGGGGCTGGGCGCGCAGTGTCGCGCCGGTCCGCCTCGCCTCGCCGGGTCCCACGCCGTGCACCGCGCGGAACGCCCGGGTGAAAGCCTCGGTCGAGGTGTAGCCGTACCGGACGGCGACGTCGAGCAGCGACCGCTCCCCCGCCATCACGTCGGCGGCGGCGACGGTGAGCCGCCGACGCCGGAGGTACTCGGAGAGCGGCATCCCGGCCAGCGCGGAGAAGAGCCGCCGGAAGTGGTACTCCGACGTCACCGCGATCCGGGCCAGTTCCGCCACGTCGATCGTCTGGTCGAGGTGACGCTCGATGTGTTCCATGGCCTGGTTCAGCCGCTCCAGCACCCGGACTCCTTCCTGTTCAGGCACCGACGTTACGGAGGGGCGGACCGGTCAGACCCGACAATCCGTGCCCGCTCCGGTCGGGTCCGTCGCACCCCCGCCTGCCCGGTGTGGCGGAGCAGGCTCCGGAGACGCGGACCGGGATGGCGGGTGAAGCGGTGCCGAGCACCACTCGCCCGGCGGGACCGGCGGGACCGGCGGGACCGGCGATAGTCTGCCGGCATGGCCACGATTCAGCAGATTTCGCTCGGGGTGCGGGACGACCGGCGGGCCGCCGAGTTCTGGCGCCAGGCGCTGGGCTACGTCCGCCGGCCGCCCCGCTACGAGGGGGACGAGTGGATCGTCCTCGATCCTCCCGCCGGCATCGCCGGCATCGCCCTCGCCCTCGACATGAGTGAGAGCCCAGCCCGGAAGTACCCCCGCATCCACCTGGACCTGGAGGCCGATGCCGGGAAACTGGACGAGGAGGTCGACCGGCTCGTCGGGTTGGGCGCCCAGCGGGTCGACTGGCCGCACTACCCGAGCGACGACGATCCGGAGCCGCCCGGGGTACGACCCCGGTACGTCGTACTGGCCGATCCGGAGGACAACATCTTCTGCGTGGTGGAACGACAGTCGACAGTGCCGGACTGACCGGGTCGGCTACGCCCGCGGGCTCCGCCGGGACGGTCGGAGTATCCCGACGACCAGCAGTACCAGGCTGGGCAGGTAGTACAGCCCGATCGACGCGGCACCCACCACCACCCCGGCGGTCAGCAGCAGTACGGCGGTGACCGCGACCATCCGCCGGGCCGGTGTCTGCGTGAGCAGTGGGGCGGCGAGGAGCAGGACCGGTACGAGCAGCACGACCACGACGCCCGGCCCCTCCCGGCCCAGGAACGCGGCCAGGAGCCCGAGACTGACGAGGGCGGCCAGCAGCAGTGCCGCCAGCAACCATCCAAGGTGCGGGCTCAGCTCGGCCCGGCCGCTGGCATCCGCGTCGGTCATGCCCCTGTCCTGCCCTCACCATCTCCGACGGTGGCGTCGCGCGCCCGACCGGTGCCCGACCACCCCGGAGATGTTACCGCCGCGCCGGTTCCGGGCCGCACCACCGGCCGCCATCCGGCGGGCTGGGACCGGGTGAGCGGCACCACCCGGCGGGAATCCCCGGACCGGGTTACCCGGCACCACCGGCCGCCACCCGGCAGCGGGCCCGACCGGGTTAGCGGCACTCCCGGCCGCCATCCGACAGCATCCCGGGACCGGGTTGGCGGGCGGCGACCCGGGCCGGCCGGTTGCCGGGTCCGGGCGTTCCGGGACGGTGTCGGCAGCGACCCCGGCACGGCCGCCGGACCACGGTCAGCCGGGCGGGCACAGCAGCACACAACCGCCGCTCGGCAGCAACGGCAGCCCGGAGGGCAGGAGCGTGGGCAGTACCGGTACCGGCAGCGGCAGCACCCGGGGTGGCGCCGGCGCGGTCGGTACCGGTGCCGACCTCGATGGACGTGGTGCCGGCGAGCCACCGCCCGGGGTACCCGTCGGTTTCCCGGGCCGGCCGGTTGACGGGTCCGTCGGCACCGGGCCCGGGCTCGGCACCGCCGGAGTCGCCGGAGTCGGGTCCGGCTCGGCGTTCACCGGCAACCCGCCCCGGATCCGGTCGATGTCGGCGCGCAGCCGCCGTTCCTCGACCGGATCGCGGACCGCCGCCACCTGGCCGAGGGCCTGCTCCAGGTGGCGGCGGGCGTCGTCGTACCGGCGCGTCGCCACCGCGTCCTCGGCCAACCCGAGGGTGTGTTCGACGGCTCGTACCGCGGAGCGGTCCGGATACACCGCGCTGGTGATCGGCCACAGCGGACTGGTCGGCCCGGCCCGGTTGACGCCGAGCCCCAACAGGGCCACGACAACCACGGCGGCCGCCGTGGAAAACGCCAACCGGCGCGGGAGTGGGCCGCCGGCCCGCTCCCGGAGCCGGCCGGACCGCCGTCGACCGGGCGCGGTCACGCCGGGCCGGCGTTCCGGCCGGCGGGTCCGGTCCGGCGCGGGACGAATCTCCGCCGTCTCCGCCGGCCGGTCGGTGTCCAGTTCGGCGTGCCAGGCCGCGAGCAGCCCGGCGACCGGATCGTCGTCCGGGCCCGGCTCCCCGCGCCCCAGCGCGTCGAGCAGCAGGTCGTCGGCGTCGATCACCCGTGGATCGAGCGGCTCGGTATCCCGCCGGTCAGCCGACACCACGGACGGATCGACCAACACGTCGGACGGGCCAGCCAGCAGACCGGACGGGCCAACCGCCGACCCGGACATGTCCGGCGGCTCGGCACCGCGCGGGGCGACCGGAGCCGCGGTTCGGTCGCCCGGCGCCGATCCCGCGCCCGCCGACCCCGGCTGCCGCTCGCTCACGTCATCGTCCCGTCCACGTACGCCACCATCCCGCTCCGCGCCGGACTCGACGGTACTCACGCGGCCACCTCGTTCAACGCGGTACCGGCGAGGACGCGGAGCCGGGCGAGAGCCCGGGACTGGGCCACCCGTACGGCGGCGGCCGACATCCCGACGATGACACCGACCTCGTCGGCGGTGAGGCCGACCGCCACCCGGAGCAGGACGATCTCGCGTTGCGCCTCGGGGAGCCGGGCCAGCAGCGCGGAGAGCCGACGGGCCAGGTCGGTGGCGACGGCCCGCTGCTCGGGGCCGGGGTCACGGTCCGGCTCGTCGGGCAGTCCGCCGGAGGAGGTGACGGCGGAATCCCGGACGGCGATCCGCTGCGCGTCGGCGACCTTGTGCGCGGCGACGCCGTAGACGAAGGCGGAGAACGGCCGCCCCTGGTCCCGGTAGCGGGGCAACGCCCGCAACACCGCGAGGCAGACCTCCTGGGCCACGTCGTCGGCGGTGGCGTACGCGCCGCCGATCCGGCCGAGCCGGGCCCGGCAGTACCGGACCAGGCCGGGGCGGACCTCGGCGAGCAGCGCGGCCGTCGCCTCGGGGTCACCCCGGGCCGCCCGGGCGACGAGTTCTGTCTCGGGTGCTGCGGTCATGTACGGGCTGCACCTTCTCGGGGCGTCACCTGTCGAGGAGCGTGTCTCCGTCCCGGCAGGCGGGCTGTCACGGCAGGCAGGTTGTCACGTCGAGCCGGCTGTCACGTCGGGCCGGCCGTGACGGCGGGCTTCCGCCCCGGCGGGACCTTCGTTACCGGCAGGTTAACCGCACCGTATCCGCCGTCGGGTGATCGCACCACCGTCAGGGTCGGCTCGCCCGGCCGCAGCGGGCGCCCCTGTGGACGTACCGACGGAAAGTGATCGAAGAATTACCACCGTCACCTGTTACGCGGACCGGGCCGGGCGCGATGTCCACCACAGACGGCGACAGGCGGACGGCGCGCGCGGGCGGCGGACGTCGGTCCGGCACGTGGGCGGGAGCGCGGATGGGCGTCGAGGTACGCGTCGAGGGGCTGACCAAGTCCTTCGGTGGTCAGCCGGTCTGGTCGGACCTGTCGCTGACCCTGCCGGCGGGCGAGATCTCGGTGCTGCTCGGCCCCTCCGGCACCGGCAAGTCGGTCTTCCTCAAGACGCTGGTCGGGCTGCTCCGGCCGGACCGGGGCGCGATCTGGATCGAGGGCCGGAACCTGCCGGCGCTCTCCGAACGCCGGCTCTACGAGGTTCGCAAGCTGTTCGGTGTGCTGTTCCAGGACGGCGCGCTCTTCGGCTCGATGAGCATCTACGACAACGTGGCGTTCCCACTGCGGGAACACACCCGCAAGACCGAGTCGCAGATCCGGGCGGTGGTGCACGAGAAGCTGGAGATGGTCGGGCTGCTCGGCGCGGAACGGAAGCTGCCGGGCCAGATCTCCGGCGGGATGCGCAAGCGGGCCGGGCTGGCGAGGGCACTGGTGCTCGACCCGCGGATCATCCTCTTCGACGAGCCGGACTCCGGTCTCGACCCGGTCCGCACCGCGTACCTGAACCAGCTCATCATCGACCTCAACCAGCAGACCGACGCGACGTTCCTGATCGTCACGCACGACATCAACACCGCGCGTACCGTGCCGGACAACATCGGGCTGATCTACCACGGTCGCCTGGCGATGTTCGGGCCACGGGAGATGCTGCTCTCCAGTACCGAACCGGTCGTCCGACAGTTCCTGAACGCCCAGCGGGTCGGCCCGATCGGGATGGCCGAGGAGAAGGACTCCGACGAACTCGCCGCCGAGGCGGCGTCCGGGATGGAACTGCCGCCGTTGCCGCCAATCCCGTTGCAGCTCACCCCGACGAACGGCGAGCCGCGACGGGCGGAGCATCCGCCGGGCCGGTGGTGCGCCGAACACGGCGTCGTGCCGCCGGCGGGGTCGTTCCGGGGCGCGCACGGCAGCGCGTGGCAGCCGTCCGAGGTGGTGTCGTGAGCGGCCCGGGCGGGCCGGCCGTCGCCGGCCGGTTCGCGGCCGGGCTGCGCGGCCCCGGGCACTTCTTCGCCTTCTGCCTCGACGCGCTCCGCTGCCTGGGGCGCCGCCCGTTCCAGGTCCGGGAGTTCGTGCAGCAGGCCTGGTTCATCAGCTCCGTCTCCATCCTGCCCGCCGCCCTGGTGGCGATCCCGTTCGGCGCGGTGATCGCGCTGCAGCTCGGTTCCCTGGTACGTCAGCTCGGCGCCCAGTCGTTCACCGGAGCCGCCTCGGTGCTGGCCGTGGTACGCGAGGCGAGCCCCATCGTCACCGCCCTGATCATCGCCGGAGCGGGTGGTTCGGCGATCTGCGCGGACCTCGGCGCGCGGAAGATCCGCGAGGAGCTGGACGCGATGGAGGTGCTCGGCATCGACCCGCTGCACCGGCTCGTCGCGCCCCGGATCGTCGCCGCGGCGGTGGTCGCGGTCCTGCTCAACGGGCTGGTCAGCGTGGTCGGGGTGACCGGTGGCTACTTCTTCAACGTGATCATGCAGGGCGGTACGCCGGGCGCCTACCTGGCCAGTTTCCAGGCCCTCGGCCAGCTGCCGGACCTGGTCGTCGGTGAGTTGAAGGCGCTGCTGTTCGGGGTGGTCGCGGCGCTGGTGGCGGCGTACCACGGGATGACCGCGAAGGGCGGGCCGAAGGGGGTCGGCGACGCGGTCAACCAGAGTGTCGTGCTCACCTTCATGCTGCTCTTCGCACTGAACTTCGTGATCACCGCGGTCTACTTCCAGCTCGTACCGCAGCGGGGGATGTGACCATGCCGGTGCTGCGTACCCTGGACCGACTCGGCGACCAGCTCGCCTTCTACCTGCGCGCGTTCGCCTGGACCCCGCGCGCGGTCGGGCGCTACCGGCGTGAGGTGGTACGCCTGCTCGCCGAGATCAGTTTCGGTCGGGGGGCGCTGGCGGTGGCCGGCGGCACCGTCGGGGTGATCTGCTTCCTCACCTTCTTCACCGGCACCGAGGTCGGGCTGCAGGGTTACCAGGCGCTCAACCAGCTCGGCAGCAGCGCGTTCACCGGCTTCGTCTCGGCGTACTTCAACACCCGGGAGATCGCGCCGCTGGTCGCCGCGTTGGCCCTGTCGGCGACCGTCGGTGCCGGCTTCACCGCCCAGCTCGGCGCGATGCGGATCTCCGAGGAGGTGGACGCCCTGGAGGTGATGGGGGTTCCCTCGCTGCCGTTCCTGGTCACCACCCGGATGGTCGCCGGCTTCGTCGCCGTGATCCCGCTGTACGTGGTCGGCCTGCTCTCCAGCTACCTCGCCACCCGCACCATCGCGGTGTACTACTTCGGTCAGTCGGCGGGCACCTACGACTACTACTTCCACCTGTTCCTGCCCCCGGTGGACGTGCTCTGGTCGTTCGGCAAGGTGCTGGTGTTCAGCGTGATCGTGGTGCTGGTGCACTGCTGGTACGGCTACACCGCGACCGGCGGGCCGGCCGGGGTCGGGATCGCGGTCGGCCGGGCCGTCCGGCTGGCGATCGTCGCGGTCAACGTCGTCGACTTCTTCCTGTCGCTGGCCATCTGGGGCGCGACCACAACGGTACGGATCGCGGGGTGACCATGGACGATCGTGGCGCGGGCGCCGGCCGCCGGATTCTCGGTGTCGTCTTCGTGGTGGTGCTCGCCACGGCGTTGACCCTCGCCGTGCTGCAGTACCGGAAGGCGTTCACCCCGGTCGCCCGGGTGACCCTCTACACCGGACAGACCGGGATGCAGCTCAACCCGGGTGCCGAGGTGAAACTGCGGGGTGTACCGGTCGGTGAGGTCCGGGAGATCGGCAGCGACGGCTCCCGGGCCCGGCTGCGGCTGGCCCTCGACCCGGCGCTGATCGGCCGGGTGCCGGCTGACGTGACCGCCCGGCTGCTGCCGAAGACCCTGTTCGGCGAGCGGTACGTGGCACTGGTTCCGCCGGCCGGTCCGGCGGGCGCCCCGCTGCGCGACGGCGCGGTGATCGAGCAGGACCGCAGCCGCAACGGTGTCGAGCTGGAGAAGGTGCTCGACGAGGCGCTGCCGCTGCTCCAGTCGATCCGCCCGGACAAGCTCGCCGCCACGCTGGCGGCGCTGGCCGCCGCGCTCGACGGCCGCGGCGAACGGCTCGGCCAGAACCTCACCGCCCTCGGCGGCTACCTGCGGGAACTGAACCGGGAACTGCCGACCATCACCGAGGACGTCCGCCGGCTCGCCACCGTGCTGGAGAGTTACGACGCGGCGCTGCCGGACCTGCTGGACATCCTGCGGGACGTGACGCCGACCGCGACGACCGTCGCCGACCAGCGCACGCAGCTCGCCGCCTTCCTCGCCGAGGGGACCGAGGCCGCCGACGTCACCCGGTTCTTCCTGGACCGACACGGCGACCAGCTCGTCCGGGTCGGCCAGGTGAGCCGTCCGGTGCTGAAGCTGCTGGCCGCGTACGCCCCGGAGTATCCGTGCCTGATGCGCGGGCTGGTGGAGCTGCAACCCCGGGTCGAGGAGGTGTTCCGCGACGGGCGGATGCACATCACCCTGGAGGTCACCCGGGACAACGGCGCCTACCAGCCCGGCCGGGACGATCCGGTGTACGGCGCCCGGACCGGCCCGCACTGCCGGGAACTGCCGGACCCGTCGCCGCCGGCCCCCGAGGTCCAGGTCGACGACGGTTACGACCACGGCGGCACCCGGCCCGGACCGGTCAGACTGCCGGTCGGGATCCCGCCGGCCAGCACCGGCACCCCGCCCACCGGCGGCGGCTCGTCGACCGGCGGTCCGGCGATGGGCTACGCCGGCACCGAGGAGGAGAAGGACCTGCTGAAGCCGATCATCGGAGCCGCCACCGGCGGCCTGCCGGTCGAGGTTCCGGACATCGCGGTGCTGCTCTGGGGCCCCCTGCTGCGCGGAGCGGTGGTGAACGTCAAATGAGGCGAATCCCGGTGGGACCGCTGGTCAAGCTGGTCGTCTTCGGCACCGTGACGGTGCTGTTGACCGCGCTGCTCGGCCAGGCGCTCGGCTCCTTCTCGTTCGGCGGCACCGACTACCGGGCCCGGTTCACCGACGTCACCGGACTGCTGCCCGGCGACGACGTCCGGATCGCCGGGGTACGCGTCGGTCGGGTGGACACGGTCCGGGTGGTGGACGACACCGTCGCCGAGGTCGCGTTCACCCTCACCGAGGACGTACCGCTGACCGACACCGTCCAGGCGAAGATCCGGTACCGGAACCTGGTCGGCCAGCGTTACGTGGCGCTCGGCGAGGGCCCGGGGACCGGGTCGCCGCTGCGTCCGGGCGGGCTGATCCCACTCGACCGGACCACCCCGGCCCTGGACCTGACAGCGCTGTTCAACGGGTTCCGGCCGCTGTTCACCGCGCTGAGCCCGGAGGACGTCAACAAGCTGGCGTACGAGATCATCCAGGTGCTCCAGGGCGAGGGCGGTACGGTGTCGAGCCTGCTGGCGCACACCGCGTCGCTGACCAACACCCTCGCCGACCGGGACGCGGTGATCGGCCGGGTGGTGACCAACCTGAACTCGGTGCTGGCGACCCTCGACTCCCGGGACGCCGAGTTGGACCGGACCATCGGCTCGCTGCAGCAGTTCGTCTCCGGACTCGCCGACGACCGGGAGGCGCTCGGCGCGGCACTGGCCCACCTCGGCACCCTCACCGGCGCCACCGCCGCGCTGCTGGCCGACGCCCGACCGGCGCTCGCCGCCGACATCACCGAACTCGGCGAGCTGGCCGGCACCCTGAACGACAACGCGGCGGTGATCGACGGAACGCTGGGCCGGCTCCCGGGCCGGTACGAGGCGCTGACCCGGACCGCCTCGCACGGTTCCTGGCTGAACTTCTTCATGTGTGACTTCGACGGCCGGCTCGCGGTCGCCGGACACGGCGCGGTCAGTCCGGCCACCTTCAGTTCGGGGGCGGCGCGCTGCGCCGGGGCGGGAGGGAACCGGTGAGACCGTTCCGGGAACGCAATCCGGTGGTGATCGGTGCGGTCGGGCTGGTCGTGCTGGTCGGGGTGCTGCTCGCGGCGTTCCGGCTGGACGACCTGACCGCGCTCGGCGACCGTTCCTACCGGGCCGCCTTCCGGGACGCCAGCGGGCTCGCGGTCGGCAACGAGGTCCGGGTCGCCGGGGTACGGGTCGGCGAGGTGACCGAGGTCGAGTTGGCCCGGGGCGCCGCCGGCCCGTACGTCCGGGTGCGGTTCCAGGTCGACGACGACGGCATCCGGCTCGGCGAGCGGACCGGGGCGACGATCCGGATCAAGACGGTGCTCGGACAGAAATACCTGGCCCTGGCCCCGGCCGGGCCGGGTCGGCTGGCCGAGGAGGCGGAGATCCCGCTGGACCGGACCGCGTCGCCGTTCGACGTGATGACGGCGGTGACCGGGCTGGCCGGAACGCTGGACGAGATCGACGACAAGCAGCTGGCCACCGCGTTCACCGCGCTGGCGGAGACCTTCGCCGACACTCCGGGCAGTGTCCGTTCCTCGCTGGACGGACTCTCCCGGCTGTCCCGGACGGTCGCCGAACGGGACGCGCAGCTGCGGGAGTTGCTGACCCGGGCCCGGAGCGTCACCGGTGTGCTCGCCGCCCGGGACGAGGAGTTCCGCGCGTTGGTCGCGGACGGCACCGCGCTGCTGGCCGAGGTGAGCCGGCGGCGGGACGCGATCCACGACCTGCTGGTCGGCACCCGCGACCTCGCCGCCCAGCTCTCCGGGCTGGTCGCCGACAACCGGACCACCCTGGAGCCGACCCTGCGTCAGCTCCGCGACGTGGTCGGCATCCTGCAACGGAACCGGGACGAACTGGAGCGGACGCTGCGCACGATGGGGCCGTTCCTGGACGCCTTCACCAACGTGCTCGGCAACGGTCGCTGGTTCGACTCCTACCTGCGCGGGCTGCTCCAGCCGTACGTACCGACGACGGGAGGACGCTGATGCGCCGGCCGACGCTGACACCGGGTTCCCACCGGGGGCGACGGATGCTCGCGGCCGGTGTGGCGGTGGTGATCGCCGCCACCGCCGCCGTGGTGGTGCTGCGCCCGGGTACGCCGCAGCGCCGACTGGTCGCCCACTTCACCCGGGTGGTCGGCATCCACCCCGGTTCCGACGTACGGGTGCTCGGGGTGCGGATCGGTGAGGTCGTCGCCATCGTCCCGGCCGGCGCAACGGTACGGCTGGAGCTGCGCTACGACGCCCGGCAGCCGGTACCGGCCGACGTGACCGCGGTGGTCGTGCCGCCGAGCCTGGTCAGCGACCGGTACGTCCAGCTCACCCCCGCGTACGCCGGCGGTGACGTGCTGCCGGACGGGGCGGAGCTGCCGGTGCACCGGACGGTGGCGCCGATGGAGATCGACGACATCTACCGGGCGTTGGACGAGTTCAACCGGGCCCTCGGCCCGGCGGGCGCGAACGCCGACGGCGCGCTGTCGGCGCTGCTCGCCGCCGGCCGGGCCAACCTGGACGGCAACGGCGCGGCGCTGCACGAGACGCTCGACGGGCTCTCCCAGGCGTTGGAGACGCTGGCCGACGGCCGACAGGACCTGTTCGGCACGGTGGCGAACCTGCAGCGGTTCACCACCGCGCTGGCCCGCAGCGACCAGCAGGTGCGCGCGTTCAACCAGCAGCTCGCCGAGGTGGCCGGGCAACTCGCCGCCGAGCGGGACGACCTGGCCGCCGCGCTGCGTAACCTGGCCGCCGCCCTGGACGACGTCACCCGGTTCCTCCGGGACAACCGGACCGTGTTGAAGTCCAACGTGGACGCCCTGGCCGACGTGACGAACGTGCTGGTCCGGCAGCAGAAGGCGATCATCAGGATCCTGGACGTTGCGCCGCTGGCACTGTCCAACCTGAACCTGGCCTACAACGCCCGGTCCGGCACCCTGGACACCCGGGACAACGTCCTCGGCCCGTACGACCCGGCCGCCTACGTCTGCGCCGCGCTGGTGGACGTACTGCCGGTGAAGGAGGTGCCGCACCGCTGTTTCGAGCTGGCCCAGACGCTGCGGCTGGAGAAGCTGCCGCTGCCGGAGGAACTGCGCAAGCTGCTCAACCTGCCGCCGAAGGGTGAACCGGGGCGCGAGCCGTCCCCGCCGGACGGCGCACCGTCGGAGGAGTCGGACGGGTCGACGGAGGAGCCGACGGCACCGCTGCCGGGGCTGCTCGGCCCGGGCGCGGTGCTGGACCGGACCCTCGGCGGCATCCTGCGGGGCCCCCGATGAGCGGCGTGCCCGCGGCGCGTCTCACCGGCCGCCTGCCCAACGGATCCCCGACGGGGTGTCGGCCCGGCACGGGCCGGCGTCGGTCGTCGCTGGCGCTGCTCGGCGCGGCGGTGCTCGTACTCTCCGGCTGCGAGGTTCCGGAGCTTGCCGACCTGCCACTGCCCGGTGGCGCGCCGTCCGGCCCGGGGTACCGGGTGACGGCCGAGTTCACCGACGTGCTCGACCTGGTGCCGCAGGCCGCCGTCAAGGTCAACGACGTCACGGTCGGTTCGGTGGAGAAGGTGTCGCTCTCCGGCTGGACCGCCCGGGTGCGGCTGCGGGTCGACACCACCGTACGGCTGCCCGGCAACGCCACCGCCGCGGTACGCCAGACCAGCCTGCTCGGCGAGAAGTACGTCGCGCTCGCCGCCCCGGTCACCGAGTCACCGGCCGGGGAACTCGCCGACGGCGCGGTCATCCCGCTGGCCCGGACGAAACGGTCGGCCGAGGTCGAGGAGGTCCTCGCCGCGCTCGGCCTGCTGCTCAACGGTGGCGGACTGGCCCAGCTCAAGACGATCAACGAGGAGCTGGCGGCGGCGCTCGCCGGTCGCGAGTCCGCCGTCCGCGACACGCTGCACCAGCTCGACACCTTCGTCGGCGGGCTGGACCGGCAGAAGGCCGACCTGGTCCGGGCGGTGGAGGCACTGGACCGGCTGACCGACCGGCTGGCCCGGCAACGGGCCGTGCTCGGTGACGCGCTGGAGGCGCTCGACCCCGGCCTCGGCGTCCTGGCCGAACAGCGGGAGCAGCTCAGCGGGGCGCTGACCGCGCTCGGCGAACTCGGCCGGGTCGGCACCAGGGTGGTCACCGAGAGCCACGACAGCACGGTGGCCAGTCTGCGGGCGTTGCAGCCGGTGCTCGAACAACTGGTCCAGGCCGGTGACGCGCTGCCGAAGTCGTTGGACTTCATGCTGTCGTACCCGTTCCCGCCGAACGTCACCGGCGCGATCGTCGGCGACTTCGTCAACCTGTCGGTCACCGCCGACCTGGACGCGGCGACGATCCTGGCCAACCTCTTCTCCGCCCGGGCGCCCGAGCGCGCGCCGGACCGCACCGGACGACCCGCCGACGGGAAGGGCGACGACGGTCCCGGGCGGCCCGGCGGCTCCCGTCCCGACCCCGGCAAGGACGACGACCGACCCGGCGGGGTCGGGCCGCTGCTGCCCGGCGTACTGCCGCCGGTCTGCCTGCCGGTCGGTGGGCTGCTCCCGCTCGACTGGCTGCCGCCGCTGCTGCCCGAGTGTGAACTGCCACCCGACTGCGAACTGCTGCGCCCGGGTTCGCTGCTGCCGAGGGGCGGGCTGAAGCCGCCGGACGGGGTGGTGCCGCCGGGCACGATCTTCCCGCCCGGCACCCGGCTGCCGCTGGGCACCATCCTCTCCCCCGGCTGCCTGCTGCCCGCCCCGACCGGGGAGACCGACGGGCGCAGCGGCGGGCTGCTCGACGTACTCGGCGGAGGGCTGCTCGGATGACCGGACGTACGGCGAGACTGCAGGTGCTGGTGTTCCTGCTGGTCAGTGTGCTCGGCATCGGTTACGTCGGAGTGCGTTACGTGGGGCTGGGCGACCGGCTCTTCGGCGGTGGCTACCTGGTGCACGCCGACTTCGCCGACGCCGGGGGCATCTTCCCGAACGCGGCGGTGAGCTACCGGGGTGTACCGGTCGGCCGGGTCGAGGCGGTCTCGCTGCACGGCGACGCGGTCCGGGTCGACCTGCGGCTGGACCGGGGCGTACGGGTGCCGGCGAACCCCCGCGCGGTGGTGTCGCTGCGCTCCGCCGTCGGCGAGCAGTACGTCGACCTGCGGCCGGACAGCGACACCGGCCCGTACCTGCGCGACGGTGCGGTGATCCCGGTCGACCGGACCGGCGTACCGCTCGCCCCGGAGACCCTGCTGGCCAACCTGGACTCCCTGGTCCGCTCGGTCGACGCCGACGATCTCGCGGTGGTCGTCGACGAGCTCGGCGTCGCGTTCCAGAGCAACGAGGCGGCGCTGCGCCGGATCCTCGACGCGGGTGACGCACTGCTGGCGGAGGCGACCGCCCGGTTGCCGGAGACGGTGGCGTTGATCCGGGACGGGCGCACGGTGCTGCGTACCCAGGAGGAGTCGGCCGCCGCGTTGCGACAGTGGGCGGACGGCCTGGCCCGGCTCGCCGCGACGCTCCGGACGGCCGACCCGGACCTGCGCCGGATCCTCGCCGACGGGCCGCCCGCCGCCACCGAACTGGTGGGGCTGCTGCGTGACCTGGACCCGTCGATCGGCACCCTGCTCGGCAACCTGGTGTCGGTGAACGGTGTGGCCGCCCGGCGGCTCGCCGGGATCGAACAGCTGCTCGTGGTCTATCCGCTGGTGGTGGACGGCGGGTTCACCGTCGCCCCCGGTGACGGTACGGCGCATTTCGGCCTGGTGGTGAACGTCGGCGACCCGCCGTCCTGCGTCTACGCCGACGAGTCCACCCGCTGCACGGCCGGCGAGACCGGCCGGGGTTCCAGCGTGCGGGGCAGCGGTAACGCGCCCCGGCCCGGCGGCGGCGATCCGCCCGCGCCGGCACCGGGACCGGTGGGCGATGCCGACGACACCGCGCCGCCGCCGGTCGCCCCGGTCTCCGGTGCCGCCGTGGCCGGCTACGACCCGGCGACCGGGCTGGCGCTCGGGCCGGGCGGGCAGCCGCTGACCTTCGGCACCACCGGTGGGCAGTACCGGCTCGCCGGGGACCAGTCCTGGAAACAACTCCTGCTCGCCGGCCTGGCGCCCTGACCGATCCGAGGAGTGCGAAGATGTCGAATGGCGAGGAGCGCCGGTTAAAGCTGGTCAAGGCGGCACCGCCGAGCGAGCCGGACGACACCGCCCGGCAGCCGGTACGACGTCGGAAACCGGCGGCCCGGCGTACCGTCACCCGGCGGATGCCCGGCCGGGACCCGGTCTCGGCCGTGCTGGAGCGGCTCGACGAGGAGCCGGTCGACCTGGTCGACCGGTCACGAAGGGATCAGGAGCCGGCCGACGCCGCCGACCGGGCGGGAACGGTTGAGCCGCCCGCCGACGCGGCGCGACCGGACAAGGTGGCCGACGCGGTGCGGGCGGATGGGCCGGGCGACGCGGCGCGACCGGGCGAGGTGGCCGACGACCGGCAACCGGACGAGGTGACCGGTGAACCACGATCGGAGCGGGCGGCTGAGCGGAGGCCGGCGCGGAACCGCCGGCAGGGTGTCGGACCGGGGGCGCCGCGTCGGCGTGGGCTGACCGCCGGGCTCATCGTCCTGCTCTGCGCGGCACTCGCCCTGGCCGGCTTCTTCGGCAACCGGTGGTACCAGGACCGGGCGCTGGTCGAGGCACACGGGCAGGCGGTGGCCGCCGCACGGCAGACCACGGTCAACTTCGTCTCGGTCAGTGCCTCCCGTGTGGACGGTGACCTGCAGCGGATCGTGGCCGGCGCCACCGGCGAGTTCAAGGAGGAGTTCCTCCGGGGGCAGGCGCAGGTACGCGCGGCCGTCATCGAGAACAGGGTCGAGTCCACCGGCACGGTACTGCGCGCCGGACTCGTCTCCGGCGACCGGCGTACCGCCGTTGTGCTGGTCGCGGTGGACGCGACAGTCAGGAACACGCACGCACCGGACGGGCGCGTCGCGCACTACCGCATCCAGGTCGAGCTGACCCGGGACCGGGACTCGGACACCTGGCTGGTGTCCCGGTTGCAGTTCGTCGGCTGAGAGGGACCGTCATGGGATCGTTTGTCAGTACGCTCACCCGGCGGCTGCGCCCCGGACGTCGTACCGAGGGCGGGTCGGCCGTCGAGGGTCGCGCCGCGCCGGTCGGAGTAGACCAGGTCGAACCGACCGACGTGGCGCCCACCGCCGAAGACCCGACCGCACCAACCGCCGAGGGCCGAGCCGCCCTGGCTGGCGAAGAACCGACCACACCGACCGCCGAGGGGCCGGCGACGACGGCCCGCGAAGGCCGGGGGGACGGCGGGCGACGCTTCCGTCGCCTGCGCCTCGCCGCCGCCGAGCGGTTGCACCTGGCGCTGACGGTGGCGACCGTGTTGGCCGTCGGCGCGGCCGGTGCCGCCTGGTACACCCAGCACCGGGCGCAGGCACGTGACGCGGCGGTACGGCAGGCGCTGGCCACCGCGACCCCGGCCGCCAAGGCGATCTTCTCCTACGACTACCGCAACTTCGACGCGAGCGTGACGAACGGGCGGGCCTTCGTCACCGGTCCGTTCGCCGACGAGTACACCGAGACGACCACGGCGCTGAAGCCGACCGCGGTCTCCGAGCAGGCGGTGGTGCTCGCCGAGGTCTCCGTGAGCGGCGTGGTCCAGGCCGAGCCGGATCGGGTCGAGCTGCTGGTTTACCTGAACCAGTACCGGCGCAACATCAACACCGACGGGGAGAAGGTGGACCAGAACCGGGTCGTGCTGGAGTTGCGCCCGGTCGGTGCGGAGTGGAAGGTGGCCCGGGCCACCGCGATCTGAGCGTCGTCGAAGCGACAGCCGCACGAGACGGGTGTCAGGATCGACGCCGCCGCCCCGGGGTGACCGATCCTCAGGAGGAGGGCATCGGCCGGCGGGCACGGCAGCCGGCCGGGGGTGGGTGCGGGTGTCGGCGGGAAGATCCGCACTGGTTGACTCTCATGCCATGACGGGAGACCACCAGCGCGCCGCCGGAGCCGGGCCCACCGGCCAGGGCCGGCTGCTCTGCGAGCCGTACCTGCTGGATCCGGGTCCCGGCAGCGGGCACGTCGTCTGGCACACCGAGGACCCGGGTACCGGCCAGTTCGTGCTGGTCGGTGCCGGGGTGACCGGGATGACCGAACGGCAGGCGGTCGACGCGGCCACCGGTGGTGCGGCCACCGGCCCCGGTTGGCGCCGGTTCACGGCGCAGACCCGACGGCTGAGCCGGACCCGGGAGGACAAGGACTCCCGGGTGTCCGGGCGGGTCTGGCCCGGACTGGTCAGCCGACCGGTGTACCGGCAGTTGGCCCAGGTCACCGGTCTGGCCGCCGGACGTACGCCGTACCGGGTGGTGTCGGTCGACGACCAGGGTCGGGCGACGGTCACGGCGGAGTACTCGATCGCCCCGGCGGTAACCCGCGAGGACGGCGTACGACTGCTGCTGACCAGCGACCACCAGCTGAAGCGGATGACGGCGGCCAACCTGGAGAAGGTCGCCGAGACGGTCGGGGTACGCCTCGACGGCGTACTGATGGCCGGCGACATGGTCAACGTGGCGGACCGGGCGAGCGACTGGTTCGACAGCGAGGACGGTCCCGCCTTCTTCGCCGCGATGACCGGCCGGGCCGCGACGACGATCGCCGGCCGGACCTGGCGGGGCGCCCCACTGCTGCAGCACACCCCGCTGTACCCGGCGATCGGCAACCACGAGGTGATGGGCCGGTGGTCGGAGACGGCCAGCCTGGACAGCCAGTTCAACGACCCGCAACCGGCGGACTGGGACGTCACGACGTACGAGGAGTTGTTTCCGTGTCCGGGCAGCACGGCGGGGGGCCGACGCTGGTGGTCGCGGACGATCGGCGACGTGCACCTGATCACGCTCTTCGTCACCGGGATCTGGCGACCGCACGTGACGACCGGTGCCGGCACCTTCGGCGAGGGTGCGGCCGACCTGGCGGCTCCGGAACGCTGGGGGTACGGCCGGTTCATCTTCGCCCCGGTGCACCGGGGCTCGGCCCAGTACCGCTGGCTGGAACAGGAACTGGCCTCGGAGGCGGCCCGGTCGGCCCGGTTCCGGGTGGTGATGTTCCACCACTCCAGTCACGGACTCGGGGGCAATTCGACACCGGCGTTCACCGACCCGGTCCAGGTTGTCGAACGGGACCCGGAGACCGGCGCGGTCACCTCGGTGCGGTACGCGTATCCGCTCGCCGAGGACCACATCCTGCGCGACCTGGAGCCGCTCTTCTCCGCGTCCGGGGTACACCTGGTGCACACCGGGCACGCCCACCTGTGGAACCGGTTCCGCAACCCGGCCGGGGTCAACTGGTTGGAGACCTCGAACGTCGGCAACAGCTACGGGGCGTACGACGTGACGTCCGGGTTGTCCCGCGCGCTCCCCGAGAATGCCGACCTTGTCCGGCAGGGCGATCCTGGCGGGCTGCGGCCGGTGGTGCCGACGATCGCGCCGCTGACCGGTCCGACCGGTGCGCCGCTGCCGTACGTGGCCAGTGACGACATCACGGTCTTCTCGGTACTGGACTCGACCGCCGGTGTGGTCCGGTCCTACCGGTTCGACACCCGCGAGCCGGACTCACCGGTGCTGCTCTTCGACGAGTTCCCGCTGGCCTGACCCGGCCGACGCCGGAGGACCCGGCCGGGTTCCGGCGGACCTGACCAGTTGCCGGGTCAGGCCGGGTACCGGGTCAGGCCGGGTACCGGCGGCGAGCCGCGGCCGGGCCCCGACCCAGGGCCGCGGTCCGGTCCTCAGTCCGGCGGCTCCGTCGGGGTCACCGTCTGCTGCGAGGTACGCCGCTCCAGGAACGAGTCCGGCGCCGCCCCCGCCTCGGCGATCCGCCGCTCGGCGTCGGCCGTTCCCGGATCGGACTCGGCCAGCTCGACCGCGCCCGCCTCCCGCCGGTCGGACTCGGCCAGGATGGCCGCCGCCTGCGCCTCCGGGTCGTCGCTGCCGACGGAGCGCTCCTCCGGCAGCAGGTGTTCGGCCCGGTGTTCGACCCGCTCAGCGCTCTGTTCGCTCATGCACCCGCGCATACCCGGACGGGTCGGTTGTCACGCCTGGCTCCGGGGAATGCCCTTGAGGTGGCGGCCCATCTCGCGGGCGATCTCCCGCTGCGCGTCCCGTTCGGCCAGCGCCTGCCGCTTGTCGTAGGACCGTTTGCCCCGGGCGACACCGAGCTCGACCTTCGCCCACCCGTTCTCGAAGTACAGCGCCAACGGCACCAGGGTCAGGCCGGGGTCACGGATCCGGTCCAGGATCTTGTTGATCTCCACTCGCCGCAGCAGCAGCTTCCGCATCCGACGCGGCTGGTGGTTCGTCCACGTCCCGTACGCGTACTCCGCGATGTGCAGCCCGTAGAGCCAGAGTTCGCCGTCCCGCTCCTGGGCGAAGGCGTCGACCAGGGAGGCCTGCCCGGCCCGTAGCGACTTCACCTCGGTGCCGCGCAGCACGAGCCCCGCCTCGTACGTCTTGAGGATCGTGTAGTCGTGCCGTGCCTTCTTGTTCGAGGCGATGAGCCGTCGTTCCGGCTGCCTCGACGTGGCCATCGTGTCCTCCGATCCGGGCCTGCGGGCCTGTCTCCGCAGCCTAGGGCAGCGGGCCGGCGGCAACCGCCACCGGCCCGCGGTGAGCTGGCGTTACGGCCGGACGAAGGTGACATCCGGGTGCCGGGGCGACGGATCCCGCAACAGTGGTTGCGGCCGGCCCAGCAGGTGCCGGTCGAAGAAGGCGGTCAGGTACGCCCGCACCGAGCCGACGATCCGCTCCGGGTCGACGGTACCGATCGCACCGGCCACGAACCCTTCGGGCAGGTCGAACGCCGCGTCGAGCGGGGGAAGCAGCGCCGCGTGGTCGGAGAAGGTGAAGTGCTCCCCGTCGGCCACGTGCAGGTCCCGCTTCCAGCCGGTCGAGTTGGCCCAGAACTGTGCCCAGTCCCGGGCGGCCTGGTGGTGGTGCGGAAGGCCCTGGCTCAGTCCCGCGCCCATCAACAGGAACGGCCGGGCCAGCCCCTGCGTCACCACGTCCCCGAAGGCGTTGGCGCCGAAGCTGTACGCCATGCTGCCGTCCAGGTCGGCCCCGGCGTCGACCCGGCGGTCGACGAGCATGGTCTCGGCGGCGGTGAATCCGCCCGCGGAGTGGCCGAACATGCCCACCCGGGAGAGGTCCAGCGCCGCGCCGAGACCGCCGGGCAGGACGCGCCGTTCCGCGTCCGGGTTGCCGCCGGCGGCGAGGACGGTGAGCTGGTCGAGGAGGAACCGGGTGTCCAGCACCCGGGTCCGCAGCATCGTCCGGTTCAGGTCGATCGACGGCAGGTCGGGCAGCCGCTGTGTCTCGACCCGCCCGCCGGGGAACTCCAGCTCGGGCGTCTCGTACGTGTGGTCCACGGTCACCACGACGTAGCCGCGACTGGCCAGCTCCTCGGCGAAGGTCGTGTAGTTGGCCCGGGGCACGCCGCCGCCGGGCGAGAAGAGCACGACCGGGCGTCCACCGGGCCGTCCCCGGACCGGTACGCCGGTCCGGGCGTGGCTGGTCATCCCCACCCAGTCGACCTGGCCGGCGGCGAGGCCGAGTTGCGGATCGGTACGCTCGGCGAACCGCCGCGCCGCCAGCGGCGGCAGGTACGGCGCGACCGGTCCGCCGCCGTGTCGCGCCGCCGGATACCAGAGGCTGACCATCAGCTCCCTGGGCCGGCCGGCCACCCAGGGGTCGGCGCGGTCCGCGTCGACCAGGTGCAGTTCGGTGGTGCCGACCGGGTACGGGCCGGTCGGCTCGGGCAGTCGCGGCCGGAACGGTACCGAGGCGGCGGCCGGTTTGTCGGCGGGTGCGGGCTGCCGCGTCCGGGCGGCTGCGGGCGGCGCGGCGGCCACCACCGGCAGCGCCAGCGACGCCGCCGACACGGCCAACAGCCATCGACGGGAGATCTTCTGCATACCGTCGAGCCTCGTCCGGGGCCCGCCCCGGGCACATCTGTCGAAGGTGGTCGCTCGACCCCGAACTTTCTCAGGGACGGCCGCACCCGGTGTCCGGGGTCGCCGGTCCGTACCGCCCCGGCAGCCGGTACCGGGTCGGCCCGGACGGGCGGAGGGCCGGCGGCGGGATCGCCACCTGCCCTCCGTCCCGTGCCGCGTCGTCAGTCGGTGCAGACGACGAGGTTGGCGGTGAGGGTGCCGGACCTCGGCACCGGGTACGCCGTCGGCTGCCCGGTACCGGTCGGGCGGGTCGACGCACACTGGACGTGTGGGCCGGTGTAGTACTCGCCGCCCCGGTAGAGGCTGTAGCTGAAGAAGATCCGCTGGCCGCCCAGCGCCGGCAGCCGGTAGCGGCCGTCGATCGCCTCGGCGTAGCCCAACACGTCGCCGCTGTCGTAGTTGTGCACCAGCAGGTGGTCGAGGTAGATCAGCTCACCGTCCTGGTCACGGATGTCGCCACGTACCTCGACGCCGGGCCGCATCGAGTGGTGGTAGGTGCTGGTCCCGCCGGCGGTGACCCGGATCCGATCGGCGTCGTGCCGGTCCGGCACCCCGCCGGACCACTGCCCCGGCCGGCCCTGCCGGTGGAAGAAGAGCGGCCAGGCGTACGGGCCGAGTCCGGTCACCTGGTAGCGGCCGTCGGCATCGGTCCACCCGACCGCCTGCCCTTCCTCCGGGTGGTAACCGAACAGGTGGATGTTGACGTTGGCGATCGGCGCCCCGGTCCCCCGGTCGGTCACCCGACCGCTGATCGTGCCGGCCCGGTCGAGCCGCACGGTGGGGCCGGCGACCGTGGCGCCACCGCCGACCTGGACGACGGCCGCCGCACGCTGGTCACCGGTGCCGCCCCGGGGGCCGACCCACTGCCGGCCGTGGCCGGCGGCGTTCACCGGATCGGCGAACAGGGTGTACGAGCCGGGCCGGAGCGTGTCGACGGCCGCCCTGCCCGTGCTGTCCGAGCAGTTCCGGTAGGTGCCCGGGTCGGGCAACCGGGGGTCCCGCAGCGGCACCGCGACGAGGCAGACCCCGGCCAGCGGCTGCCCGGTCGCCCGGTCCACCACCGTGGTGGTGATCCGGGCCATTCGCTGGAGCTTGACGGTGACCTCGACCGTCTCACCCGGAACCGGGGTGACCTGCCCGGTCGACGCGCCGAAGTAGCCGCCACCGGGGACCGTGACCTGGAACCGTCGCGGCTGTGACTGGAGACCGGTGATCGTCAGACTGCCGGTGCCATCGCTGCACTGCTCCTCGACGCAGAAGTCGGCGACGGCCGTACCGGTGTCGGCGTCCACCGCGCGGATCCGGACCGTACCGGTGGCGACCAGGCTGTCGGTGATCCGGGTCTGCTGGTCCGCCTGGACCACAACCGGGTCGGCGTCGGACGCGTCGAGCTTGCCCCGGTAGTACTGCACATCCTCGTCGCTGTACCAGAAGGCGACCCGGTACGTCCCGGCGAGCAGCCGGGAGATGGTGAACTCGCCCTCCTCGTCGGTGTAGGCGCCGGCGCCGTTGCTGCCGGTCGCGGTGCTGGCGTTCACCCAGGCGTCGGCCACCGGCGTACCGTCGGCGGTGCTGAGCCGCCCGGTGAGCGAGCCGGTGCCGAGCAGGGTGTCGTCGGCGACGACCTCACCGCCGACCGGCACCTCGAACCGGGTGGCGTCCGCCCGGTCGAGCTTGCCGGGTACGTACTGCACCTGGTGCACATCGGCCGTCGGCTCGAAGGAGACGAAGTGGGGGCCTTCCCAGACGACGATCCGGTACCGACCGTCAGCGTCGGTCGTGTCGGACTCGGTGGCCGGATGGTCGGCGGAGGTGGCGATGATCCGCAGGTCGGGCACCCCGTTGCCGGCGGCGTCCCGAATCTGCCCGGTGATCACCCCGGTCGGCAGGAGTTGCTCGTCCACCGTGGTCACCGCGCCCTCGGTGACCACGATCTTGTCCGCCTCCCAGATCTGCGGCTTCTGGTGGTGGAACTGGTCCGGACCGTCCGTCGGGTCGAAGGCGAGGACGTACGACTCGGCGGCCAGGCCGTCGAAGCGGTAGGCCCCCGCCGCGTCGGTCTCGGTCTCGGCGAGCGGCTCTTCGTTCTCTTCGGGGTAGATGCGGACGGTGGTGCCGGCGGAGGGTTCACCGGTGGCCGTGGTGACGTGGCCGGCGATGGTGCCGGTGGCGGTGGCCGCGGCGGGCGGTGCGCCGGCCAGCACGACGGCGCCGAGGAGCAGCCCGGCGAGGCCGGCGCGTCTCAGTTGCACGAGTGGCATGAGCGTCCTCAGTGGTGGCGGGGCGCCCCGTGATGTCGTGCCGCCGTCGGCCCGCGCCCCGTGAACAGGCCGACGGCCGGCCAATGGTAAACATCGACCGCAACTACGGGGACGGGATCGTGAAGTCTGGATGGCCGTGGCGGTCAGGTCTCACCAACGCCGGTTAAACCGGTGGGCGACGGCAGTGCGCGGGGTTAGCGTGGCCGGGTGCTGACTGACGCCCCGACCGGGGAACGGCTGGATCCCGGCTGGCAGGCCGAGAGCGACGCCTGGATCCTGAACGAGCTGGCCACGCTCGGCGTCACCGCGACCGGCCCGGTGGAGACCGTCCGGGTCCGGGCCTGGTCCGTCATCCGCCGGGTCGGGACCACCGCCGGCCGGGTCTGGTTCAAGGCGAACGTCCCCACCAACGGCTTCGAGGCGGCCGTGGTCGGAGCGCTCGCCGGATGGGCGCCCGACCACGTCGTCGCACCGCTGGCCGTGGACCGTACGCGCGGCTGGCTGCTCAGCCCGGACGGTGGGCCGACGTTGCGCGAGGCGATGGCGGATCCACCCGATCCCGCCCGCTGGGCGGAACTGCTGCGGGCGTACGCGGAACTGCAGCGGCTGACGGCGCCACACGCCGACGGGCTGATCGGACTCGGCCTGCCGGACCTGCGCCCGGAACGACTGCCGGCCGCGCTGGCGGATCTGCTGGCCGATCCGACGGTCACGCTCGATCCGGACCGCCGCGCCGCCCTGGTGCAGCTCTCCGGGAGGTACGAGCGCTGGTGCGCCGAACTCGCCGCCGACGGGCTGCCGGCGTCCCTGCAACACGACGACCTGCACGACGGCAACGTCTTCGTGGGCGCGGGCACCGGTGCCGACGCCCGGCTCCGCTTCTTCGACTGGGGTGACGCCTGCCTGGCCCATCCGTTCAGCAGTCTGCTGGTGGCGCTGAACGTGGCGGCGTACCAGTTCGGGTTCAGCCCGGGTGGGCCGGAGCTTGCCCGGCTCCGGGACGCCTACCTGGAACCCTGGACCGACCAGCGGGGCCGCGCCGACCTGGTCCGGTCGGTCCGGCTCGCGCTGCGGGTCGGCAAGGTGGGTCGGGCGTTGACCTGGCAGCGGGCGTTGCGCGGGGCGACCGCGCCGGAGTGGGAACGCGCGCTCGGTGGTCCGGCACCGCTGTCAGCTGAGCACGCGGACGCGGTCGGTGGCTGGCTCGGCGAGCTGACCGAACCCGACCTCAGTTGAGCTGAGCCGGGGTGGCCTGAGCTGTGCCCAGGCGAGTCGCGTCGGGTGTCGGCGCGGTGCGGGACCGGGCGCACCCGGTCCCACCGCCCGATCGTGTTGACCCGGGGTTGGCGGGGCGGGTGCGCCCGGCAGGGTGGTCGGTGGGGCCGACTACTGGTCCCATCCGCTCTGCTGGTCCTGCTTCTGCTGGCAGTCGGCGGAGAGGATCGCACCGGTCCCGGTCGGTCCGCAGTTGGTCGGCCGGTTCTTGACGATCACGGTCTCGGCGTCGAGCTTGAGCCGGACGTTCTTGACGAAGAGTCCGCCCGGCTCCTTGGTGGAGCTGTTCTCGACGATCGTGCTCTTCACCAGGCTCAGCTGGCCGGCCTCCGCGTAGACGCCACCGCCCTTCGACTCGGGTCCGGCGGCCTTGTTCCGGCTCACCTCGGTCCAGCGGACGAAGGCGTTCGACTTCTCGGCGAAGATGCCGCCGCCGTCGCCCCGGGTGGTGTTGGTGGTGACGGTGCTGTTGTTGACCACGAGCAGCGCCTGGACGCTGGAGATGCCGCCACCGTCCACCGTCGAGGTGTTGTGGGTGACCGTGAGGTGACGTAGGTCGAGCGTGGCGTCCCTGGTGGAGAGGCCGCCGCCGACCTTGGCGGTGTTCCCGGTGACCTTCGTGTCCCAGACCTTGGTCCGGGCCGAGGAGCTGGCCAGCCCGCCGCCCTCACCCGCGTTGTTGTCGACGAAGGCCGTCTCGGTGACGTCGGCCGCACCCCGGAAGTTCGCCATGCCGCCGCCGATCCCGCCGGCGCTGTTCTTGACGAAGTCGGTCTTCCGCACGGTCAGCACGCCACCGTTGAGCAGGCCGCCACCCTGGCCCTCGACACCGGCGGCGCTGTTGTCCCGGAACTCGCTCTCGGTGATCGTCATGTGGCCGTCGTTGAAGACCGCGCCACCACCGCCGTCCTTTACCGCGAGGGCGGTGTTCCGCTTGAAGGTGGTACGGGTGATGACCGCGCTCCCGCCGTGCTCGACCCAGAGGGCGCCGCCCAGCTCCGCCCGCCCGTTGTCGAGGATGACGTCGACCAGTTCCAGTTCGCCGCCGTTGATGACGGTGAAGAATCGGAAATCTCCGGCGTTCGAGTCGCGGGTGATGGTGGCGCCCTCACCCTTGATCGTGATGGGGTGTGCGATCACCGGTAACAGGTTCTTGTCGTCCGGCAGGTTGACCTCCTGCTCGGGGCCCTGACCGGTGACCTGCTCGTCCGGACCGCTGTCGGGACCGCTGTTCGGGCCGCCGCCCGGAGCGCTGCCGGGCGCGGCACTCTGACCGGGCTGGGCGGCGCTCGGACCCTGCTGGCCAGTGGGCGCGCCCGGTCGACCCGCCGCCGGGCCCGGCTGGCCACTGCTCTGGCCCTGCTGTTCCTTGCCCTGACCGGCGCTGGGTCCGGGCGCCGGCGCGGGACGCTCGCCCTGCTCACCGCCGCGTGCGGCGGACTGGCCGGTACCCTGACCGGCGCTGGCGCCGTCCTTACCGCTGTCCGGTCCCTCCGGTGCGCCGGGTGCCTTGGGCTCGCCACTCTCGCCGCCGGGCTGGCCGTGTCCCGCGTCGCCACCGTGGTGGCCACCCTTCGGAGTGCTCAGCTTGTAGGTGCACTTCGGCGCGAGTTTGAGCGTGCCGCCACCCTCGGCGTCGGCCCGCACGAGCGCCGCGATCAGCTTGGCCGAGTCACAGGGCACGGACGTCACGTCGCGGTGTGCGCCATCCGACTTCTTCTCGGCCGCGATGGAGGCGCCGGACACGCCGGCCGCTCCCACCACCAGGGTTCCAGCCATGAGACCCCCGGCGAGGAACCACCGGGACCGTCGCCTCTGCGACCGCGCCTTTCGCCGGTCGGGATCTCCGTGGCTGCTCCCTCGAAACTCGGACATCAAGTCTCCCTGCCTTTCGCAGAAGACACGACCGCACCAACCCGGGCGCGGAGGGCTACACGTCGTTGCAGCACTGAAAATCACGGTACGGCGCTATTCACAGCAAGGCAGGCTTATGCGAATGAAGCACACGATTCGGTTGAAGCATGGCCAGATAAAGGGGTCAGGAGAGGCACAGTGAATGGAAATGACGCCCGGACGTAATCAACGGGGAGCTTCGCACCAAACAACGCGACGAGACCGGATGGGCCCAGGACAGACCGAGCGTGCGGTGGCCGCCACGGCGTGCCCCGGCCCGCCAGCGCGGTGCCGTACCCGGCAGCGGGCGGCAAGCCGGGCAAACCGCTATCGCACGTTACGGACCGGGCGTGATGCCCCAGCAGGGGCCGGACCTAACAGAAAACGCGCGCCGCGCAATTTCAGGCCCGAAAGTCGCGGAACAGTCAACGGTCCGCGCTGCGGGATAATCGTCACGGCCCGAACCGGAAATCAATAGCGGTACGGGGCTACAACAGATCGGGCGAAAGTTCGATCGGGCGACCTGACGACGTGGCCGGGAAATGCCGCCGGAGAATCGAGACAGCCATCCGGGGTGGCCCACTCCCCCGGACTCCCGTCGCGCCGGGTTCCCGCGCCGCTCGTCGCACCGCCGGCACCTCCGGTCGGGCCGGGGGCTACGGTGCATCCGCCGGCCCTACGGCCGAGATCATCGAGTACGACGCGGCAGGGGTCCCGTACCTGGCCCCGGAGATCATGCCGCTGTTCACGGCCAGGGCCACCCGGGACAAGGACGACCTGGCGATACGGGCTGGAGTAACTGCCCGGTGCCGAACCCCGTTAGTCCTTTGAGGACGGCGGCTCCGACGAGCCGGGAAACGAGATTCGCTCATGGTCGTCACCGGGTGGCCACCGGGGCGGCCACTGCCACCGTAGCGGCCGGAGGGACCTGTGCCGGGGTTTGCCAGGCGTGGCCGCGTCACGCCAACCGCACGGCGCCGTCGCGGTGCGGTCCGGATCTGCGAGTACGCGGACGGGCAGGTGCGTGAGCTCGTGGCGGCTGTCGAGGTCGGCCCGGCGTGCACCCGGGCGGGCAAGCGGTGACCAGTGACCAGGCGGTGGGGCTGCGGCGCCGCGACGAAGGGCCGCAGCGGGCCACCCTGCTGGAACTGTTCCTCGATCTGGTCTTCGTCGCCGCGCTCGCCCTGACCTCGGGGAAGCTGGCCTCCGACCTGAGTTGGACCGGCGCGTTCCAGAGCCTGGTGCTGCTCATGGCGGTCTGGTGGGTCTGGTCGGTCACCGCCCTGACGACCGACCTCTACCTGTCCCAACGCCCGCCGATCTACCTGATGACCATCTCGGTGATGTTCGGCACCATGCTGATGGCCGCCGCGCTGCCTGAGGCCTTCGCCCGGGACGCCGCGGTCTTCGTCGGCGCGTACGTGGCGATCCACCTCGGGCGGAACGTCTTCCTGTTGCCCGCACTGCAGGGCCGGCAGGAACACCGGCACGCCGCCCGGTTCTTCTTCTGGTTCACCGTCTCGGCCGTGCCGTGGCTCGCCGGAGCCGTCGTCAGCGGACCGGCACGTGGCCTGCTGTGGGCCGCGGCGCTCGTGGTGGACTACGGGGCGGCTGCGGTGCGCTATCCGACACCGTGGCTGGGTCGCGTCCCCCGGTCCCAGTACAGCCTGGCGGCCGAACATCTCGCCGAGCGTTACCAGCAGTTCTTCACCCTCGCGCTGGGTGATCTCATCCTGGTCACCAGCCTGACGTACGCCGGAACCGGTTTCGCCCCCGACCGGACCGCCGCTTTTGTGCTGGGGTTCGCCACCGCGGTACTGCTGTGGCAGATCTACGTGCAGCGCGCCGGCGCACTGCTCCAGGCGGCCATCGAAGCCTCCCGCGAGCCGGGACGGCTCATCCGGTCCGCTCCGTACACCCATCTGCTCATGGTGGCCGGTGTGGTCGTCGCCGCCGCCGGAGCCGAGACCGTCATCGCGCATCCCACCGGGGACACCACCGCGGGCCTGGTCGGTGTGGTGCTCGGCGGACCGGCGTTGTTCCTGGTCGGCCGGGCCCGGTTCGAGTACGAGGTGTTCCACCGGGTGTCACCGAGCCGGCTGGTCGCGCTGATCCTGCTGGTCCTCGCCGCCCCCGTGATGATGTTCGTTCCGCCGCTGGGCGTCGCCGTCTTCGGCAACCTCGTTCTGGTCGGGATCGCGGTCGCGGACCTTCTCCGGGCCCACGGCCGCCCTCCCGAGCCCCCATCGCCCGGCCTGTAGGGGCCCGGTCCCTACGAAAGCCCACCGGGTGGGCGCCGGCCGCCGAACTAAGCAGCGGCGCCGACCTGGCCGAGCAGATCTGACGCGTGCCGGTGGTCCGTCGGATCCGCGGCGGCGGCCATCGCGTTCTCCGCCACCGCCGTCGCGGTCGTCGGCGGCACGACCAGCAGGTCGATCTGGTCACCGCGTTCGGTCGTGGCGACCAGCAGGGCAATGTCCATGGAGGTGAACCAGCCCAGCCGGACGACGTCGGTGCCGACCACGAGGCGACGGAACCGGCGGTCCCAGGCCCCGCTGTTGACCACCACGTTGCGGATCGGACCGTACCGCTGTGACAGGGCCAGGACGAGTCCGGGCAGCTCGGCGATCGGATCCCGGGAACGTGGCCACCACGCACCGTCCAGCACCGCGTTGGCCGAGCGGACGGGGACGTGCGACAGCCGAGGGACGGACGGCGCGGTCGGGGGGACGACGGTGGCGCGTTCGGCAGCGGTGAGCATGGCAACCATCCTGGTGATAGGGGTGCGCGCACGTACACGGATGCGGGGTGCGCAGGCGAGCCAAGCCGGATGCTGCGGGATCACAGACCAGTGCGAGATGTCGACTGTCTGGTACAACCACTGTCCGGACGGGATAAATTCCCATCCCCGGTGCCGACCTGACACGTGTACGGTGGAGCCGAGTCGCCAGGCGGGCTCACCGGTCGCACGGAATCCGCAGGTTCTGCGGTCAGTACTGCGGCGAACCGGAAGATCTGCGCTCCCGAGGCGTACGACTCGTGCGATGCGCGGCATCCGGGGACCTGGCGACTTGAGCGTGCCCGGGCCGGTACGACGGCCGGTGCCGACGTCCTCCGCGAACGCCGCCCGGATGACCGGGGCGGCGTCGACGGGCCCCGGAAATCCACGCCACCACCACGCCGCAGCCCGGCCGGGCTGCACCACTGGTGTGTCCGGCCGGGCAGAATGGGCTGGCGATCAGCTGAGGCGGCGACGGAGCCACCAGAAACAGAAGCCGCCGAGCCCGCCGGCGATGGTGAGCAGCAACGCCGTTTCGATCCACTGGAGTGGCCAGAAGCGGCTCGCCGGCTGGTAGTACACGTCCTGCTGGAGGTTCAGGCTGCCGACCCACTCGCGGCACGCCCGGGGACCGGCGTGCCGACCGCAGGCCTCCGGGTTGGTCGCGGTGAACGGCTCACCGGTGGCGGTGACGGTCTCGTTGGAGATGACCCAGGCACCCGGCTCGTCCACCTTTCCGACCAGCCACACCCGAGACTCCGAGTCTATTCCGAACGTCTCGAGCTCCTCGGTGTCCACCGGCATGACCTTGTGGACGGGGGTGATGATGTTCGGGCGTACCAGGAAGGGCATGACGAGCTGGGCGACCGCGACGACCACGAGCGTGACGGCCATCGCCGGCAGCGTGCGTCGGATGAGCAGCCCGGCGGTCACCCCGACCGCGAAGGCGAAGGCGGCGTAGCCCATCGGCACGAGTCCCCGGGCGGCGAAGAGGTGCGGCAGTATCCGGTCCATCGCCGCCGTGTCGATCGGACCGGCCCACCAGGTCACCGCGAGGCTGATCAGTCCGGCGGCGGCCATGCTGCCCAGGCCGCCCATCAGGAGCTTGACCGTCAGCCAGCGGGTGCGGGTGACACTCTGGTTCCACACCAGCCGGTGGGTGCCGACCTCCAGCTCACGGGCGACCAGCGGTGCTCCCCAGAAGGTCCCGAGCAGGGCGGGCAGCCCGAGCATCGCCCCGACGCCGAGGTAGTACAGGTTGCCGTGCGCGGCCCTGCCCACCCGGGTCAGGAAGCTGTCGGCCAGTGCTCCGCAGCTCTCGGTGCAGGTGGCGAGCCCACTGTCCTCGTACATCTGGATCAGCCCGGGACGGGCGACCACCAGCACGACGGCGAGTGCGGACAGCAGGGCCAGGACCACCCAGAACTGCGTACGGAATTGGCGCCAGGCCAGCCAGGTCATCGTTGGGTCTCCAGGACGGGGGTACGGCCGACGGTGGCGGCCTCGGTCAGGTAGGCGAGCACCAGGTCCTCCAGGTCGAGTCCGGCCACCGTCCACCTGTCGTCGTCGACCGGGGCGGTGCTGCGTACGACGAGCGTGGACTGTCGCTCGGTGTGGCTGGCCTGGATGAGCTGCTGGCCACCGGACAGCGCGGCGGCCGGGTCGCACGAGTCCCCGATCAGCCGGTGGTGGGTGGCGAGCAGTTCGTCGACGTCGCCGACGAGTTGGACCCGCGAGGCGGTCAGCACGACCAGGTAGTCGCAGATCCGTTCCAGGTCGGCGACCAGGTGCGAGGAGAGCACCACACTGGACCCGCTCTCCGCGACGAACTCCATCAGACTCTGCAGGAACTCCCGCCGGGCCAGCGGGTCGAGGCTGGCCACCGGCTCGTCCAGGATCAGCAGCTCGGGGCGTTTCGCCACCGCGAGCGTCAGGGCGAGCTGCGCCCGCTGCCCTCCGGAGAGTTTCCCGGCCTGCTGGGCCGGGTCGAGGCCGAGGAGTTCGATCCGCCGCGCGGCCAGACCCGCGTCCCATCCCGGGTTGAGCCGGGCCCCGAGCCGCAGGTGCTCGGCGACGGTCAGCCGGGCGTAGGTGGGGGTGTCCTGGGCGACGAAGCCGACCTTGGCCAACTGCGCCGGCCCGCTCGCCGGGGCGGCGCCGAGCACCTCGATGGTGCCCGATGTCGGCGCCAGCAGGCCGCAGGCGAGTTGCAGCAGCGTGGACTTGCCGGCACCGTTGGGTCCGACCAGCCCGACGACCCGGCCCGGGGGGATGCTCAGGTCACAGTCCGAAAGCGCCTGGCGCCGGCCGTACCGCTTGGTCAGCCGGTGCGTCTCGATGACAGGGGTCATGTCCGCTCCTTGGCCGGCGTCCGGAACGTGCTGAGGAACAGCGCCTCGATGCTCTCCTCGTCGAGCCCGGCGCGGCGCGCCTTGGCGAGCCACTGCTCCAGCTCTTCCCGCAGTGGCCCGTGCGCGGCGAGCGACGCGTCGCTCAACGTCCTGGTGACGTACGTCCCGATGCCGGCCCGGACCGCCACCAGGCCCTCGTATTCCAGTTCCCGGTACGCCTTGAGCACGGTGTTCGGGTTGATCGCCACCGTCGCGACGACCTCCTTGACCGTCGGCAGCCGATCCCCCTCGTTGAGCCGACCCAGCCGCATGGCCTGGCGGACCTGCTGGATCAGTTGCATGTACGGCGCGACGCCGGACCGGGCGTCCAGGTGAAACTCGATCACTCCGACTCCAAACCACTAGGTTGCTAGTACATTAGCACTTTGCAGTCGCGGCGGTGGCCGAATCCGCCGATCGACACGGACCGCTGGCCGATCGGCTACGAATGGGCAGGTACGACGGCCGGCGCAGAAGAACGTCGGTCGGG
>NZ_JAZGQK010000027.1:0-154490 GCF_036422035.1 Plantactinospora sonchi | reverse complement strand
CCGGCTCCGCACGCCTCGCGGAGCCGGCCCGACCGGCGTGGGGTTGTCGCGTGGTCAGCTACGGGTGGACCACTGCTGGTTCTGTTGTCCGTTGCACGCCCAGAGGATGAGTTTGGTGCCGTTGGCGGTGGCGGCACCGTTGGCGTCCAGGCAGAGCCCGGACTGGACGCCGGTGACGGTGCCGTTGGCGTTGACGTTCCACTGTTGGTTGGTGCCGCCGTGACAGTCCCAGATGATCGCCTGGGTGCCGTTGGCGGTGCCCGCGCCACTGGCGTCAAGGCACTTGTTGCCGTACACCTGGAGTTGTCTGGCGGCGGTGTAGGTCCAGCGTTGGGCGGTGTTGCCGACGCAGTCCCAGAGTTGTACCTGGGTGCCGTTGGTGGTGGTGCCGTTCGGTACGTCGACGCACCGGCCGGACTGGCCGCCCACCACCTGGACGTTCTGCTGCGGGTTGCCGCCACCGGCCGGGGCGTAACCGGCGGCGTTGATGTTGGCCTGGACGGCGTTCTCGGTGGCCGCCGACGGGAAGCCGGAGGTCAGCACGCCCTCGAAGAAGGTGCCCCGGCCGGTGATGCTGTTGTCGCCGCCGATGCCGAGCAGGATGGCCCCCTCCTTCTTCATCGGGTGATAGCCGTTCGGACGCGGCCCGTCGAAGTAGGTCGTCAGGCTGCCCGACTGTGCGTTCCCGCCCCGGATCGCCCAGTGGTTCGGCTCGCCCTTGACCATGGCCGTGACGAAGCGGTGGTTGATCGACGGAATGTTGTTGTAACCCGCGTTCACCCCGGAGAAGAGCCCCCACTCCAGGTCGGCCATGATCCAGGGGCCGCTACCTGCGCCGAACCCCCACTGCTTGTTGGCGCCGAAATAGACGGTTTCCATGATGGCAGGCTCGTCGGCCAGGTTGTTCGTCTGCGCGTTGCCGTAGTCGAAGCAGCACCACTGGTTGTAGTGGGTGCCGTCGACGACCGCGTAGATGCCCTCCGGCTGGTCGCCGGTCGCGACACCGTTGGTGTTGTTGTTGCGGTAGCCGGTACCGGGCGCGATGTAGACGCCGTACGCCTTCTGCCCGCCGACGGTCACCGGCGCGGCCTTCGCGTCGGCGAGGTTGTCCCAACCGCCGGGAGCGGGGCCGGGAAAGTGCCCGGGGGGCGCCTGGGTGAGGCGGTTGTTCCGGCCGGACTGGTCGTAGATGATCGTGATGACGCAGCTCGTGTTGGCACAGAACGAGTCCTGGGTGGCGGCGTTGGCGTAGCCACCGGCGCTCAGCACACCGACGTCCCGGGTGGTGTTGTCCGACGAGCGCCGGACCTGGTAGAGCGGGCCGTTGTACGCGCCGTACAACGCGCGGGTGGTGCTGTGCGCCGCCACGCACGGCGTGCCACCCGAGGCGTAGATGTCACACGGTCCCGAGACAGCGGCCCGGGCGCCCGGCGGGTCCGAGACCACGTAGGCCCCGGCGCCGACGGCGAGAACCAACGAGACCCCTGCCGCCGCCATGAGACGGCTCAGCCTTCTCTTCACGTTGATCAGATCCTTCCGGCGTGTGGTGGCGCGGTGCGGTGACGGCGGGTCAGGGCTCAGCGTCAGCGGTAGCCGGCGGACACCACGTTGGCCTGCACCGCGTTTTCGGTCGCGTCGGACGGATATCCGGCGACCATGGCCCCTTCGTAGAAGGTGCCGGCGCTCAGGTTCGCGCCGCCGTCGGGCTTGCAGCAGTCCCCGCCACTGCCCAGGATGATCGCGCCCTGCTTCTTCATCGGGCTGTATCCCGGCGGGAGTGACCCGTCCCAGAGCGTGTAGAGGCTGCCGGACTGGGCGTTGCTGCCCTTGATCGCGAAGCGGCTCGTGCCGTTGTTCTTCAGCGTCGCGGTCACGAACTTGCTGGTGAAGGCGCGCTGGTTCGGGTTCCAGGAGCTGCTTCCGCCCGGGAACAGGCCCCACTCCAGATCCGCCTGCACCCAGGGGCCGGTGCCGGAGCAGCCGCCGAACCAGCACTGGGTGCCGAAGTTGATGGCGTCCATCGCCCCGGCGGCGTCGGCCTTCCTCGTCGTCTCGCTGTTGCCGTAGTCGAAGCAGCAGCCGCTGTTGACGTGGGTCCCGCTGGTCACCATGTACATGCCCTCGGGAGCGGCGCCGGTCGGCACTCCGGTCAGGTGTCCGTCGCGCCAGTAACTGTTGCCGGGGTTGATGTAGAGCGAGTACGCCTTCGCGCCGCCCACGGTCAGAGACTCCGAGGTGGCGATCGCCGGCCTGCTCTGCGGCGAACCCGGCACCACGCTCGAACCCTGGTACCAGAGGTCGTTCCCGCGCCCGGACTGGTCGTAGACGACGGTGATCACGCAGGTCGTGCCGGCGCAGAACGAGTCCTGGGTCGCCGCGTTGGCGGTGCCGCCCGCGCCGGTGAGCCCGATGTTGCGGGTCGTGTTGTCCGACGAGCGTCGGACCTGGTAGAGGTTGCCGGCGTACGCCGCGTAGAGCGCCCGGGTCGTGCTGTGGGCCGCGATGCACGGGGTGCCGCCGGAGGCGTAGATGTCGCACGGACGCGTTCCGGTCGGCGGCGGGGTGGTCGGTGAGCTCCACTGCTGGTTGGCGCCGCCGTGGCAGGCCCAGAGATGGATTTTGGTGCCGTTCGTCGTGCCGTAGGCGCTGGCGTCGAGACACAGCCCGGAGTGCACGCCGGTGATGGTGCCGTTGCTGTTCACGTTCCACTGCTGGTTGCTCTGGCCGTTGCAGTCCCAGATGATCGCCAGGGTGCCGTTGGCGGTGCCCTGGCCGGAGGCGTCCAGGCACTTGTTGCCGTACACCGTGAGTTGCCTGCTCGCCGTCCAGGTCCAGGTCTGGCCGGCACCGCCGTGACAGTCCCACAGTTGGGTCTGGGTGCCGTTGACGGTGCTGGCGTTGGGTACCTCGAGGCAGCGCCCGGATGGCGTACCGACGATCGGGGTGCTCTGACCGACCACGATGGCAGCGGTCGAAACGGGTGCCGCGGCGGCGGTGGACTGTGACGTACCCGGTGTGGCGCCGACACCGACGAGCAGGCCGGCCAGTACACCGGCCAGGGCGGTCAGACGTCGGGCGCGACGGTGTCCCGGGACGAGGGTGCGGGCTCTTCCTGGCCCACGGGAGGACGGAATTCGCACGGGATGGCTCCTCGGAGTCATGGCGGGTGTGGGGGCTTGTCCACGCGCCCACCGGTGGTGGTGTGGTGCCCGGTGCATCGACGCACGGCGGTCGTCGGAGCGGTGGGGCGGGGAGACGCGCTGGCCGTTGGGCGGATGTCAGCGCGTCCGTCCCCTCGTGACGCCCTACCGCCCCAGGATTCGCCAGGTCTGGTTCAACGGACTGCCCTGGCCGGTCGCCCTGCAGGTCCACTGGTGTACCGGGGCCCGGGCCGCCGTGGAGACCGTGCTGACGTCGACGCACTTGCCGCTGTGTCGGGCGACGAGTTGGTAGTCGTGTGGGTCGTTGCCCGCGTACGTCACCCTGCGGAGGCTGAACTGCTGGTTGAGGCCGTTCAGGCAGGTCCACTGGTGCACGGCCGCGCCGTCGGCGGTGGACACCCCGCTGACGTCGAGACACTTGCCGCTCTGCTGGTTGACCACCGTGTACGTGTTGGCGACGCCGGCGACCGGGCGGAAGTTCCAGAGCTGCTGGTCGCCGCCCTCGCAGTAGTACTGCTGTTGGACGGTGCCGTCGGCGGTGCTCAGGCCGGGGTTGTCCAGGCACTGCTGGGAGTGCTGGGCCACCACCACCGACTGGAAGCCGCCCTCGGACGGCGGCAGCAGGGTGACGGTGTAGGTGTCGCTCTGGTTGGTGTACGGCAGGGACACGGTGATGTTGTTGTTGGAGAGCGTGACCACACTGTTCGAGACCGTGACCGGGCCCTGCACCGCACCGCCGCCGTTGTACGGGATGCGCTGGGTGAGCACCCGCACCTGGTTGTTCTGCACGACGCCACTGGTCGTGTCCAGGCGTTGCAGGTTGACGGTCAGGTTCCCGGTGGTACGACCACCGCCGACCAGGACCTTCGCCACGCCGGTCGCCTTCGTGGCGAACGCGTCGTACGACTGACTGGGGGTCACCGCGACGATCTGCCCGGTCTGGGAGGCGTAGTAGCGGTAGGCCCACCACTCGCCCTTCGGCTGGTGCTGGCCGGCCGAGTTGCGGACCAGCAGGTTGCCGAGGTCGTTGTGCAGGTTGCCACCGCCGGCCCAGTTGGCCCGTAGGCCGTCCGCCCGGGCCCGCTCCAGCCGCGCGATGTACCAGGCGCCGTCGGCGGGGTTCTGCTCGTCGGGCGCGCCGTACTCGTTGATCTGGTACGGCCGGGGGTGGGCGATACCGCGCGGGTCGAGAGTGGCGTTGGCGGCGGCGACGTTGGCGACCGGGTCACCCGGCAGCGAGTGCCAGCTGATGATGTCCGGCACCGTGTTGGTCGAACGGACGAAGTCCAGGTACTGGTTCCAGAAGGTGTGCGTGGTCGACGGTACGCAGGCGCAGCTCGGCCCGACGATGAGCTGGTTGGGGAACTCCGCCCGGATCCGCTGGTAGGTGCGCCGCCACAGTTCGAGGTACTGGGAGATCGGACGGTTCCAGAAGATGGTGATGTTGGGTTCGTTCCAGATGTCCCACTGCACGCTCAGCCCGGAGGCCCGGACGTCGTTAATGACCCGGGTCAGGAAGTTGTCGTAGTCGGTCCAGTTGCCGTTGTCGCCCGGAAAGCGGGAGATCCCGGCACCGTCCGCGCCCCACAGGTCGTGCGGCAGCAGGATGAACTGACCGCCCAGGGCGACGGTCCGACGGGCCTGGGCGAGAGTGGAGTTCCAGCGGCGGTCGTAGGTCCCGCCGACCCAGCCACTGCCCGCCAGCTGCGCGCCACCGGCGCGCATGTACCGGAAGTTGACGTCCCGGTAGAAGTGGTCGGCCGGACCGCTGGCGTTCTCGGTCATGCCGTAGATCCAGCCGGACGCGCGGTACGTCGGCGTGCCGTTGGTGGTGGCGAAGTTCACGCTGATCGACTCGTCGGCGGCCTGTGCGGGCGCGGCGACGGTGACCGCGGCGGTGGCGGCGAGCAGGCCGACGACGAGTCGGGCGACGAGCGCGGGGGCTCGTCCTGGCCTGCCGCGGGACGGGGCTTTCACGGGCGGCTCCTTCGTGGGGCGCGGGGGACGCTCTTCGGAGGCAACGCTTGCGAATCGATTCGCAGGGATCGTAGGACCGGGCACTGAACCATGTCAATGAAATGACGAGGGGGTGACGACGACGTTTCCCAGCACTGCCTTGACGCGCCTGATCGCCCCTTGACCGGTGCGCGTGGACAGTCCTATCTTCGGCCGAACCGATTCGGCGAATCGGTTCGCCTCATGATCGGACCACGTTCGACCCCGCGACGGTCACCACCCCACACACACCCCAGCTGACGATCGACTTGAAGTGAGGCAGCAGATGACACGAATCAGTCGTCGACGGCGTCTGGCCGTCGTCGCGGTGATAGCGCTCGCCACGGCCGCAGCGACTGCCTGCTCGTCGTCCGCCGACGACCCCTCCGACGGCGGCGGCGCCTACCTCGTCTGGGACCCGTACCCGCAGTTCGCCGACGACTCGGAATGGGTCGCGCTGCTCAAGAAGTGCGGAACCTCGGCGGGAGTGACGGTCGAGCGGACCGGCTACGACACCACCGACCTGACCAACAAGGCACTGCTCGCCGCCCAGCAGGGAAACTCGCCGGACGTGCTGATCGTGGACAACCCGGTGATCTCGACACTGGCCGAGGCCGGCGCGCTCACCACCACCGAGGAGAACAAGCTTGACGTCTCGGCCATGGAGACCAACCTGCTCGGCGCCGGCCAGAGCGACGGCAAGACGTACGGGGTGCCGATCGGGGCGAACACCCTCGCCCTCTACTACAACAAGGACCTGCTGACCGCCGCCGGCGTCGATCCGGCCTCGATCAAGGACTGGACGTCGCTGACCTCGGCGCTGACCCAGGTCAAGGCCAAGGGCAAGAAGGGCATCACCTTCTCCGCGATCGGCACCGAGGAGGGCAGCTTCCAGTTCCTGCCCTGGTTCTGGGGGTCCGGGGCGCAGCTGACCGGTCTGGACTCACCACAGGCGGTGTCCGCGCTGACGCTGTGGACCGACTGGCTCAAGCAGGGCCACGCCCCGAACTCCGTCATCAACAACACCCAGACCACGAGTTGGCAGGAGTTCGCCACCGGCGACTACGCGTTCGCCGAGAACGGCACCTGGCAGCTGGCCAACGCGGAGAAGCTCGGCTTCGCGTACGGCACCATCCCGATCCCGGCGAGCGCGGGCGGTCCGGCGCCGGCCCCCACCGGCGGCGAGTTCGTCTCCATTCCGGCGCAGGAGAAAACCGACCGGTACGCGACGTCGCAGAAGCTGGTCGCCTGCCTGACCAGCGCCGACAACCTCCTCACCACCGACACCACACTCTCCTACGTCGCACCCGTCGCCTCCGTTCAGGAGCGGCAGGCGGCCACGGACCCGAAGCTCAAGGTATGGGTGGAGGCGGTCCGGGCGGCCAAGGGTCGTACCGGTGACAACCTCGGCACGAAGTACCCGAAGATCTCCGAAGCCCTCTGGACCGCGGTGCAGGCCGCCCTCAGCGGCGGGAAGTCGCCGCAGGAGGCGTTGACCGCCGCGCAGGCCGCCGCCTCGACCAGGTAAGCGCGCCGACCCCACACCATGCGCACCACGACCCGGACCTCCAGCACCGCACGAGACCAGGGTGGGACGGCGCCCGCCGCCCCACCCGGGCCTCCCCCGTCCCGCGTCCGCCGGCCCGACCGGTGGCTCGCCTGGGGCTTCCTCACCCCGGTAACCGTCTACCTGCTGGCCTTCTACGCCTACCCGCTCTACCGCAACGTCGAGCTGAGCCTGCGCGAGTACACCGTTCGCTCGTTCGTGCAGGGCGGCGCACCCTTCGCCGGCCTGGACAACTACCGTACCGTCCTGGCCGACCCGGCCTTCTGGCCGACGCTGACGCACACGCTGCTCTTCACCGCCGCGTCGCTCGCCTGCCAGTTCACCATCGGCATGGCACTGGCGCTCTTCTTCCACCAGCACTTCCCGCTGTCGCGCACACTGCGGGCGCTGATCCTCGTGCCGTGGCTGCTGCCGCTGATCGTCTCGGCGTCGACCTGGTCGTGGCTGCTCAACAGCGACTCGGGGCTGGTCAACGCCGCGCTGGGCGTCGTCGGGATCGACCCGGTGAACTGGCTCACCTCGCCGGGCTGGTCGCTCACCTCGGTGATCATCGCGAACATCTGGATCGGCATCCCGTTCAACCTGGTGGTGCTCTACAGCGGCCTGCAGGCGATCCCGGTCGAGGTGTACGAGGCGTCCGCGCTCGACGGCGCGACGGGCTGGCAGCGATTCTGGTCGATCACCCTTCCGATGCTGCGCCCGGTCTCCGCGATCACGCTGCTGCTCGGGCTGATCTACACGCTGAAGGTCTTCGACATCATCTGGATCATGACCAGGGGCGGCCCAACCGACTCCTCCGCCACGCTCGCCACCTGGTCGTACCGACTCGGCTTCGGCAACCTGCTGCCCGAGTTCGGTCCGGGTGCGGCCGTCGGCAACCTGCTCATCGTGATGGCCCTGATCGCCGGGCTCGGCTACATCCGGATCCAGCGGAGGCAGAACCAGCGATGACCACCTCCACACCACGGGTCTGGTGGAAGACCGCCGTCGGCCTGGTGCTGACCGGGCTGATGCTCTTCCCCGTCTACTGGATGATCAACGTGTCGTTCACCCGGGACCAGGACATGCGGGCCAGTCCCCCACACCTGTTCCCGACCAACGGCACGCTGGACGGCTACCGGGCCGTACTCGACCAGCAGTTGCCGTACCTCGGCACCAGTTTCCTGGTCGGGCTCGGCACCGTGGCGCTGACCGTGGCGCTGGCGGCCCCGGCCGGATACGCGCTGGCGAAGCTGCGGCCACCCGGCGGCTCGGCACTGAGCTTCGTGCTGCTGATCGCGCAGATGATCCCGGGAATCATCATGGCGATGGGTTTCTACGCCATCTACCTCAGCCTGGGCGTCCTCAACACCGTGCCGGGCCTGATCCTGGCCGACTCGACACTCGCGGTGCCGTTCGCCGTGCTGATCTTCACGGCCTTCATGTCCGGAATCCCCGACGAACTGTTCCAGGCCGCCGTGGTCGACGGCGCCGGTCGGCTGCGCACCTTCTGGTCGATCGTGCTGCCGGTCAGCCGCAACTCGGTCGTCACGGTGTCCCTGTTCGCGTTCCTGTGGTCCTGGTCGGACTTCATCTTCGCCTCGACCCTGGCCGGAGGCGGTGACCACCGGCCGATCACCCTCGGCATCTACCACTACATCGGCAACAACAACCAGCAGTGGAACGCCATCATGGCCACCGCTGTCGTCGCCTCCATCCCCGCCACCGTGCTGCTGGTCCTGGCCCAGCGGTACGTCTCGACGGGCGTCACCGCCGGCGCCGTCAAGGACTGACCACCCGAACCAGAAAGGCACCCGCCACCCATGACCGTCGCCCCGTCCGGTCCGGAGTTCTCCATCCAGGACATCCCGTTCAGCTACCGAGGATCCTGGCTCAACATCTCCCCGGTGGTAGCCGAGAAGACGTACGCCGACGACCTGCACCTGGTCTCACACCAGACCGGGCTGCACCCGGTACTGCGCCTCGCCCCCGCCGTCGCCGGCACCACGGTCGTCGCCACACCCGCGCTGCTGAGCTGGCAGACCGGAGCCGGCCGGATCGAGGCCGTCTACGACGGACCGGACACCCTGCGGATCCGGGGTCGGCGGCTCGGCCTACGGGTGGCCGCGGCCCAGCGCACCCTCACCCCGTTCAGCGGCACCTACCTCTACCTCGACCCGGTCGACGAGTCACACGTGTTCACCTCGTACGAGACCGGGCGCCGCTACCGGATCACGGTGCTCTCCGGCGCCCTCGACCGGGCCGAGGGCGTGCAGGCGCTCGGTGCCGCGGAGCGTTTCCTCGACCTGCCCGGCGACCAGCCGTGGGAGATCGCGATCGAGGAGTACGCCACCGCCCGCCGGCCGTACGCCGGATCCGTCACCTTCGAGCAGTTGTGCCAGGAGCGGAGCACCGAGTTCGGCACGTTCGTCGACGCGGTCGCCCCCTGGCGCGGTACGGAGACCCCGAGCGCCGAGCTGGCCGCGTACGTCCTGTGGTCGGCCACCGTCGCCCCGGCGGGCTTCCTCACCCGGCCGGCGGTCCTGATGTCGAAGCACTGGATGGACAAGGTGTGGAGCTGGGACCACTGCTTCAACGCGATCGCCCTGGCGGCCGGCGATCCGGAACTGGCCTGGCACCAGTTCCACCTGCCCTTCGACCACCAGGACGGGGCCGGCGCCCTGCCCGACTCGGTCACCCACTCGGAGGTCCTGCACAACTACGTCAAACCGCCGATCCACGGCTGGGCGCTGCGCCACCTGCGCCGACGCCTTCCCGCGCCGCCGGACCGGGCGGCGCTGGCGCAGACGTACGACCGGTTGGCCCGCTGGACCGGGTTCTGGCTCGACGCGCGCCGAGCCCCCGGCCACGACCTGCCGCACTACCAGCACGGCAACGACAGCGGCTGGGACAACGCGACCACCTTCGACGACGACCGGGTCCTCGAGACCGCCGACCTCGCCGCGTTCCTGGTCTCGCAGCTGCGCTGCCTGGCCGAACTCGCCGCCGAACTGGGCAAACCCGCCGACCGGTGGGCTCGGGAGGCCGACCGGATCCGCACGGCCATGCTGCGGGACCTGTGGGACGGTGAGCGCTTCAGCGCCCGCAGCCCGCACACCGGCCGCCGGCGGGCGAGCCGCAGCCTGCTCGACCTGATGCCCGTCGCCCTCGGGGCCGACCTGCCCACCCCGGTCGCCGCCGTACTGGCCCGGGGCATCGAAACGCACCTGACCACACACGGGCTGGCCACCGAGCCGACGGACTCGGCCCACTACCTCGCCGACGGCTACTGGCGGGGGCCGATCTGGGCGCCCTCCACGCTGCTGGTCGAAGACGGCCTGCGGCGGGCCGGGTACACCGGGCTCGCCGACGACATCAGTCAACGCTTCCTGGCGCTGTGTGAGAAGTCCGGCTTCGCGGAGAACTTCGACGCCGAAACCGGTGCCGGGCTCCGGGACCGCGCGTACACCTGGACCGCCAGCAGCTATCTCATCCTCGCCGCCGCCCAGGAGGAGCGGCGGGTCACGGGCGGACAGCCGGACCGGTAGCGCCGGATGGGGAGCCTCGACCCACGGTCACCGGGCCCTGGCCCGAGTCATCAGGGCCGGGTCAGCGGGACCGGACCGGACCGGTGCTGGAACGCAACGAGATGGGCGGGCTGTACAGGCGGTGGCGTGGCACGGCCCCGGGCGCGGCGATGATCTCCAGTAGCAGTGACACCGCCTCGGCGCCCATGTCACCCGTCGGAACATCCGCAGCGGTCAACGGCGGGCGGAACTCCTCGGCCCAGTGCCGCGCGGCGACCCCGGTGACGGAGAAGTCGACCGGCACGGACAACCCGGCGCTGGTCAGCGCACGCTGCATTCCGGGCAGCGCGGCCTCGTTGATGGTGGCCACCGCCGTGACCTCCGGATGTGTCGCGAGCAACTGCTCCACGCACGTCTCGCCGGAGGTCGTGTCGTCGCCACAGCAGACGTCGACGCCGGTCAGGCCGCGCTCCGCCACCGCTGCCCGGAAACCGGCCAGCGCCCGATGGCTGGGGCCGTAACCCGCGGCCACCAACTCGGCGGAACGGTTCACCAGGGCCACCTGCCGATGCCCCAGATCCGCCAGGTGGTGCACGCAGCGGGCGATCAGCCCGGAATAGTCGATGTCTATCCAGCTCATGCCGTGCGGGTCGGCGGTCCGACCGATCGTCACGAACGGCAGGCCCGCCCTGGCCAGTCGGGTCACCCGGTCGTCCTCCAACCGGATCTCCATCAGGACCACCCCGTCTACCCGGCGCCCGGTGACGATCCGCTCGAACGACCGGTCGTGGTCACCACCCGACGGGGACAGCAGCACGTCCAGGTCGTGGCGGGCGGCCGCCTCGACGACACTGGCGACGAAACCCAACTGCATGTCGGTCAACCGTTGGCTCGCGGGAGGGATCACCAGCCCGAGGGTCCGGGTACGCCCCTCCTTCAGAGCACGGGCGCTGGCGTTCGGCCGGTAGTCCAGCTCGTCGATGACTGCCTGGATCCGCTGCCGGGTCGCCTCGGACACGGTCCGCTTTCCGCTCAGCACGTAGGACACGGTGCTGCGGGACACCCCCGCCCGGCGGGCGATCTCCCCGATGTTCATCGCACCGCCCTCGAATCGATTCTTACCCCGACACAGGGACGCATCATCCTGTTGAAGGAGCATAGTCGTCCGGCATCTCGGCCCTGACCAAGAACGTTCCCGACCGCCACGGATGAACCGCGACAACCCGGCAACCGGCGACGACGATCCGGAGGCGGACGTCAGGCGGGCGCTGACCGGGGCCGGGACGGCCCGTGCCAGACTTCCGGGATGGTGATCCACTATCCGCAGCCGCTCCGTCCCGGTGACCGCGTCGGGGTCACCTCCCCGTCCAGCGGCGTGGGAGAGAAGCTGCGCCAGCGTCTGGCGGTGGCGGTCGGCACGGTCGAGTCACGCGGCTACCAGGTGGTCATGGGTGAGTGCATGGACGGCTCGCGACACGTCAGCGCACCGGCCGCAGAACGCGCCGTGGAACTGACGGCGATGCTGACCGACCCCACGGTGAAGGCCATCGTGCCGCCGTGGGGCGGGGAGACCGCCATCGACCTGCTACCCCTGCTCGACTGGGACCGGATCCGCGCGGCCGAGCCCACCTGGCTGGTCGGGTTCTCCGACATGTCGACGATCCTCACCCCGCTGACCCTGCTGACCGGGACCGCGACGCTGCACGGCAACAACCTGATGGACACCCCGTACCGGGCTCCGGAGGGGCTGCTGTCCTGGCTGGACATCGTCACCATGCCAACGGGCAGCGAATTCGTCCAGACCCCGCCCGGCCGCTACCGGGCCAACGGCTTTGTCGACTACCAGGACTTTCCCGAGGTAAGCGAGTTCACCCTGGACGGGGTCGGTGCCTGGCGCCGGCTGGACGACAACGGTGACGTCGAGGTCCAGGGACGCCTGATCGGCGGCTGCATCGAGACGCTGTGCAACCTGATGGGTACGCCGTTCGGCGACGTGTCGACCTTCGCCCGCGACCACGCCCCGGAAGGGCTGATCGTCTACGTGGAGGCGTCCGGCGACGACGCGTACACGATCTGCCGGAACCTGCACGGGATGCGGCTGGCCGGGTTCTTCGATGCCGCGAACGCCGTCCTCGTCGGCCGGACCTCGGCGCCGGACGCGGCCACGCTCAGCCAGCACGAGGCCGTCCTGGACGCGCTCGGACCGCTCGGGGTGCCGATCATCGCCGACGTCGAGTGTGGACACGTGCCGCCGTACCTGCCCCTGGTCAACGGAGCCCTCGCCCGCGTCGTCCGTACGTCCACCCGCCAGGAACTCGTGCAGACGCTGGCGTAGCTCCCCGGCTTTGAACGTTGATCGGGTAATCCGTCGAGTCCGAGCATCTGTCGGGCAGGCTGTCTCCCAGTACTTGTCTGGGGAGGTGGTGGCCGCGGGCAGACGGCTGGAGGGTATTCGTCCGACAGGTGTCGATGGCCGAGGGGCAGCGGTTGCAGCGGATCACCAGGACCGCGAAGGACCCCGTGAAGCTGCGTCCGGCGGTCGTGGTGCTGATGTCCGCCCAGGGCCAGCCGGCGCCGGACATCGCTCACCTGCTCAAGGTGACTGAGGACTACGTGCGGGACGTGCAGTGTTGGCGGAACCACTCCCCGCTGCGAAGACCGGCGACGGGGAGTGACCCAATTCGCCGCCGAGCGCACTGACAAGATCTTGTTTTGGCATTGACATCTTGAATTCCTGGCCCAGCAAGCCCTGCACGCTGGGCCACTTCTTTGTCAGGGGCATGAACAGTACAAAAAGAGATGGGATGGTGGTTCTTGATGCAGACCTCCAACAACCCATAGAGACGCGGCCCTAGAAGAGGGTTTCCTGCCCATCAATCTGCTGTTCCCGTGACGTCTCAACTTTGACCTCGGCGAACCGATCCGGTGTTCGGTCGTAGTAGCCCGGTGCGGCCACCAGAGCGGATTGAAAGAACATCCCCTCGAAGTCCTCAGGATCATCTGGCACCCCCGGCCGCCACAAAGCGAGGAGGAGCTCGGGTGCGACGACTGCGGCGCCATTGTCCTCTATCACCACGCGTGCAACTGTCGCCAACCTCTTCATCACCACATCAGCAGGTAGTTCGAAGAGCGAGATGCCCTGAAAGAGGACCACCACACCCGCCGAGGGCCGCCAGACCTCCACCACCTCCACAAACCCTGCACGATCTTGGCCAACGGAGAGCGCCAAGCCCGATTCATAGCTGAAATAGCCCGCGTTCACCCACTTGCCCGGTTGCGGTGGCTGGTAACCATCCACCTCTCGAAGCAGATGCTCCGCTTCAGAGAACGACATACCCAATGTGATCGGTCCGACGGAGCGCGGCGGATCCAGAACAAGTTCCATGTCCCCTACCAGAGTGTCATCTGCACATGCACAGAACTCGGCCTCCGCCTGAGCGCCTGGTATTCCGGGTGCGACGGAAGCGTGCCGATCAAATCAGCAATCCTGTTGTTGTACACACCCGGGAACCGCGAGGTAATATCATGCACCTCGTTCATGAAGGCCTTATCGATCTCACCATTATTTACCAGATTCCTCTGCATCTGCAGGAATGCAATGCCAGTTTCATGCCTGCCGGTGGACCAGAGCGCCTGATGATCGTCCTCCAACATTCGAATAGCCGGCCCGCGGGAGTAGCTGATCGCAGTCCCCGTTGAGGCGTCCTGCGGCATGTGGTGTCTCTGGTTGCCGCTACCGGAGGGCGCCATCTGACCATGCGTACCAGCGTCGGGCTTGAGCTTACCCGTCCGGGGGCAGCGCACGGGCGTAGTGACGTTGTGTACGAGTACCGGCTCGTCGCCGGCGATCACATAGTACGTGTGGATGTCGGCGACGGTGAGGTCGCGCATCGTCTTGTCGCCATCGAAGTTGACGACCCTGGTGACGGTGACCTCGGCTCCGGGACCGCCGCCTCCGCTTCCCGCGCCGGTACCGTCGCCCTCGAGACGCTTGTCGTCATGGACGAACAGCCGGTCCCCGGGCTGCAACTTAGCGGCGTCGACCCACCGCTCGTCGGTGGCGTCCCAGAACGGATGGTGCGCCGTCGTCTCCAGGACCGCGGTGTTGCCCTCACCGTCCTGAACCGTGACGTCGGTGAGCTCCTGATCCTGGTTGACGTGCAGGTGCGTCACCTGCTTCGCCTGCGTGTCGCCGGTGACCGGATCGGTCGCGGCAACCTCGTCACCAGGCCGCACCGCCTCGATCGGCCGGGTACTGCCATCCGCCATCAACACCCGGGTACCAGGATCAAAACTGTGCGGCCGACCAGCGGAGTCACAAGACTCACCGGACGAACGCCGGTCACCCTGTGGCGCCCGCGCCGGACCCGCCGCGGACCCCGAACCACCACCGCCATCGGCGGACCGGGCAGCAGGACCACCCGCCGAACCCGGCGTACGCCCCGGAGCCTTGCCACCGACGCCCGGCAACCGGGCCACCCCCGCGCCACCGGCCCGGAGCGCACCACCAGCAAGCTTGCTCAGGCCAGCGCTGAACGCACCGTCGAGCCCACCCTCGATCATGGTCCCGGCCAGGCCACTCCAGGAGAACTGCTCGTCACCCTGGCCGACGTCGACCATGTAACCGGCACCAGCGGCCATCGCACCGGCGACGGCACCCGCCACGATCAGACAACCGATCCCGGTCGCGCACAGCGCACCGACCGCAACGGTGGCCGCGATCGCCACCGCCGCACTGACGGCAAACTTCCACGGGTCCTGCTTGATCGCCTCAACCGTCGACTTGACGCTGTCGACAGCCTTCTTGACCGTCTTCTTCGCGGTCTCCTTCACACACTTGCCGACACCGGACTTCAGACAGTTCTTCGCCGAGTTGTAGGCGTCCTTGACGGTGTTGACCTTCTTCTTCACCCAGCGGGTCGTCGATTCCTTGACGACGCTGTACGCCTTCTTGGCCTTGCTGACGACCTTCGCGGCACCGCTCACCGCCTTGCTGACGACCTTGGTGGCAACGCTGGCCGCCTTGCTGACGACGCTGACCGTGCTCCTGACCGCGCTGGTGAAGCTGCTCTTGAGGCTCGACCAGCCCCAGTGCCCGGTCGGGTCGATGGTGGTAAGCGGGCCTCCGTCGCCGTACTGGAACCGGTTGGCCGCGATCGAATCGGGCACGGGACTCACCGTGGCGCTGTCCCGGGTGTCGAACTGGCCCGTGTCGGTGTTGTACCAGCGCGTCAGCATGTTCACCCTGCCGGACGTCGCGTCGGTCCACTCCGACTGGTACCCGAGGCTGCCGGCCATGGCCGCGTCGGCCAGGACGGTGCCGAGCGGGTCGTACGCCTTCGAGGCGGCCAGGGTGGTGCCAGTCGCGGTGAACTGGGCGACGACGTCGAGGTGCTGGTCGGTCCAGGCGTACCGGGACGAGGCGCCGGTGCCGGTGCCGGTGCCGGTGCCGAGCAGCTCGCCGCCCGGCCCCCGGGTGTAGACGGCGGTGCTGTCTTTGGCCAGTGTGTTGCCGAGGCCGCTGTAGCTGGCTCCCGGTCGGACCGCCCGGCCGAGGGCGTCGTACTCGTAGCTGGTGGCGCCGCCATCGGCCTGCTGGGAAATCACCTGCCCGAACGCGTCCGCGCTGGTGGTGTAGCTGACCGAGCCGGAGGTCGTCTGTTTCAGGGTGCCGCGTGCCGTGTACGTGTACGAGGTGCTGCCGTTCTGGGCCATGAGCTGGTTGCGCGCGTCGTAGGTGAAGGTCTTCGCGCCGTTCTGGACCCGGTTGCCAGAGTCGTCGTAGACGTAGGTGGTCGAGGTCGATCCGCGCTGCCACGTCTGTAGCCGGTTCGCGAGGTCGTAGGTGTAGGTGTTCGACGACGCCCCGGCGAAACCCGTGGTGACCTTCGAGGTTTCGTTGCCGTTGGGGTCGTACCCGTAGGCGATCGACCCGACGGTGGCACCGGCCGCTGTCTTGAGGGTGTCGGTCTTCAACCGTTGCAGACCGTCGTAGGTGAAGCTCCGTACGTTGCTGGCGCCGTAGGTGATCGTGGCGGCGAGCGACATCGTGTTGTAGCCGACGCTCAGGTTGATCCCGGTCGTCGGGTTGCTGGCCGTCTTGAACCGGCCCGCGGAGTCGTAGGTGTAGGAGGTCGTGCCGGCCGCGTCGGTGCGCGACGCCATCCGACCGTCCTTGGTGTAGGTAAACGAGGAGGCGTCGTTCGGCCCGGTCACCGTGAGCGGCAGGCCGCGGTCGTCGTAGGTCAACTCGTTCGTGCCCGACGGCACCGAGAGCGAGGTGATTCGGCCCGCGTCGTCGTACCCGAAGCTCCGGTCGGCGGTGGCGACCTCGGCGCCCGTCCCGATCTGCCGGGTCAGCCGGCTCAGGTCGTCGTACTCGCTCCGAATGCTCACCCCGCCCGGCATGCTGAACGTCTCGGGCCGTCCGGCGGTGTCGTAGCTGGTGGTGAAGGTCCGGTCGGCCAGGTTCGGATAGCTCGGCGTGGCGGGCTCGATCTGCGACTCCGGCAGGCCCCACGCGTTGTAGGTCGTCCAGAACGCGTTGCCCCTGCCGTCGGTGAATCTCGTACGGTTACCCGCCGCGTCGTAGCCGAAGGAGGTGCCGATCGCCGTCGAGGCCGATGTCGGCTGGATCTGACTGGTCATCCGACCCAGTGCGTCGTAGCTGAACACCGTGGTCGTATTACGGGCATCCCGCACCGAGGTCAGATCGCCGTTGTCGTTGTAACCGAAGCTCTCGGTGGTGAGGACCTGGTCGGCCGCGTCGAGGTTCTGCACCCTCGTCGGACGGCTCACCCCGTCGTAGCTGACCGTCTCCTTCGTACGGTCCGGACGAATGGTCTTCACGGTGCGGCCGAGGCCGTCGTACTCGAGGTTGGTCGTGTTGCCCGCCCCGTCGGTGGTCGACACCATCTCGCCGACCCAGTTGTACGTGGCCTGCTGCGTCACCCCGTCCGGGCTGGTGACCTTACGGAGCCACGGTCCGGCCGCCGGGTTGTCCTCCCCGTACGCGCCGGTGCCGTAGTCGTAGCTGGTGGTGTTGGTCATCGGCACCGGTTGCCGGACGACCTCGCTGGTCGTCGACGGCCGACCCAGGAAGTCCCAGGTGGCGGTCTGCTTGGCGCCGGTCGGCCCGACGGTCTCGACCAGGTCACCAACCGCGTTGTAGGCCGCTTTTGTCTCCTTGCCCGCCGGGTCGATCACCGTGACCCGGTTGCCGAGCGAGTCGTACTCGTAGCGGGTTTCCTTGTCCAGCGGGTCGATTGTCGACACGACCTGACCCAGTTGATCGTAGGCCGTCTTCGTCCGGGCACCGGTGATCGGGGTGCCGCCAGGTGGCGTGTACTCGGGCAGGATCGTCTCGACGGGCCGCCCGATTGCGTCGTACCGGGTGGTGACCGTGTTCGTCAGCGGGTCCTGGGTCTCGGTGGGCTCGCCGAAGGTGTTGTAGCCGGTCCGGGCGACCGCGACGGACGACACCGGCCCCGACCCGCCGAAGCTCTCCACGGAGACCGCCGGGGAGGTGGTGGTGACGAGCCGTCCGGCGGCGTCGTACTCGTAGTTGGTGACGTTGCGCATCGGGTCGGTCACGGAGGTGACCAGGCCACGCTTGTCGACCTGGTAGCTGGTGGTCAGCTTCTTCCCGGTCGCCACGGTGTGCGCGGTGCGTCCGTTGCCGCCGCCGTGCAGCGACGACACCTCCTCGGCGGTCAACGCCTCCTGGTAGACCTGCACGTTGTCCACAAGCCCGTTGAGCTTGTGCAGATCACTGGAGCCGACGGAGATGCCGCCCACGCCGAGGGGCATCATCCCGTTCCACGGCGTCGAATGGGTCGCGGTGCCTCGCTGGACGCCGTTGACGTACAGGGTCATCGACTTGTCACCGGAGTTGAACACGCCGGCCAGGTGCACCCAGGTGTTGGCGGCCACCGCGGTCGAACTGGTCGGTCCGACCGCCTGCGCGCTCGACGAGTCCGCCGTTCCCCCGATGAACGCCCACTTGTCCAGGCTGTCGTCGTAGGCGAGGCAGAACGCGATGCTGCTGTTTCCACCCGCACCGACGACAACCTGGCTGCTGTTGAGATCCTTCAACTTCACCCATGCCGAGACCGAGTAGGACTGGGTGGTGACCAGCATCGGCTGTAACGACTCGTAGAAGGTGGTCTTGTTGAGGGAGGCGGCGCCCTCGGCGCGGGCGATGGCTCCCTCCCAGGAGACGAGGAGCTGTTGCGATGGTGACGAGTCGGAAGCCTGCGAACTCGCCGCCGACTCGCCCATCTCCCACCAGCCGACCGGCCCGGCCGAGCTGCTGACGCTGATGCTCTCCGAGGTGATCCGGCCCATCGGGTCGTAGGTGCGGCTGGTGTTTTCCAGCGGCGTCTGGAGCTGACCGGACGACCGTCGGGTGGCGATCAACCGGTCGTCGTCGTCATAGGTGAAGTTGGTGACACGTTCGAGGTCGTACGGCTGCTCGATGGTCCGGAAGAGGCGGCCCGCCTGGTCGTGCTCGTACACCGTCCAGTTCGCGCCGTTGTTCCGCCGCTGCATCCCGAGGTTGCCCACCGCGTCGTAGCTGTTTTCCTCCTCGACATACGTGTTGACGCCATCGGTACGGGTGACCTTCGTGACGTTGTCGTTGAGGTCGTACTCGTACCGGGTGGTCCACTGCATCGCGTCGGTTTCCGAGGCCAGGTTGCCGTTCGCGTAGTACGCCCTGGAAATGGTCTCTGTCGAGGTGCCGTCCTCGCCGGTGACCGTCGTGGTCAGATGTTGCCCGACCGCGTCGTAGGTGTCGTCGACGATTCGGAGCCGCTCGTCGTCAGGACACGTTGCCGACTCGCCCGGGTCGACGGCACAGTTGGTGGATCGGACCTGGTTGCCGTACACGTCGTATTCGAAGAGCGTGATTCTTCCGGCCGCGTCGACGGTCTTGACCACCTGGCCGCGATCGTTGAAGAAGCCTCGGGCGTCCCGGTACGCGTCGCCGCCGGTGGTGTCCTCCACCTTGCGGTAGGTGGCGTTGCCGTCCGGATCGTAGACCGTGGTGGTCGTCGGAGTGTGCAGGGCGCCGGTGACGGAGTTGAGTACCGGTGGATCCACCTGCTCGACGACCTGTCCATCGGCGTCGTACGCGTAGGTCGTGGTGAGGTCACCCAGCGTCCCGCCAGCCTTGACGGTCTGTCGAACCGTCCGGCCAAGGCCGTCGTGGCCGAACTCGGTGACGAGTCCGGCCGCGTCGGTGATCCGAACGACATCGCCCGCGGCGCTGTACTCGGTGGTCTGGCGTCCACCCTCGCCCGAGGTGACCGTGTACGGCAGTCCCACGGGTGTGGTGCCGCCACCGACCGCCGGCGTGGTCGCGGTCGTGTAGGTGAGGAGGACACTCCGGTCACCCGTGTATCCGGAAACCGCCGGAGGAGTCATCTTCGTCCGGTTGCCCAGCGTGTCGTACTCAAGCCTGGTCAGGAACTCGTTGTCGGTCGCCGACTGGGACCGGGCGTCGCGGATCGAGGTCAACTGGTCGTTACGGGGATCGGGTGGCGGGTTCGCGGTGCTCGAGTCCGGCCAGTAGCCGTAGTAGGTGCTGTCGCACCAGACCTGATCACGACAGACGGTGGACCGGATGATGTTCCCCCGGACGTCGCGACCGGAGACGGTCTTCATGCCGAGCGGGTCGAAGACGATCGACTCGAAGCCGCCGATGTCGTAGCCGTACGAGGTGGTGCGGCCGAGGGCGTCGGTGGCGGCGACCAGCCGGCCGCCGTTGACGATGTCGAAGATCTGCTTCGAGACCTTGTTGTCGGGGTCGGTAACCTCCACTGTCACCACCGGCGTCAGGGTCGGCGTCGCCCCCGGGTGGAGTGCGCTCTTCGACGCCTTGAAGTGGGCGTCCACCTCGGTCGCCGGCACCTCCCGCTCGTAGAACGCGACCTCGGCGATGTTGCCCTTGAAGTAGCTCGTGTCGCCGGAGACGCTCGGCCAGCCCCTGGTGGTGCCCGCGCCGATGTAGGAGTGCACGCTGGCGTCGACGACGATCGCGCCGAGCGTGCCGATGAGTTTGTTGTCCAGATAGAGCATCTGCCGGGTTCCGGACGACGACAGCACGACGTGGTGCCAGTTGCCATCGTTGACCTTGGTGGTGGAGGTGGGCACGCCGGTCCCGGACGCGGACCAGAACCCACCTCGCAGGTAGCCGTCCGCGCCGACGTAGAGCGCCGGTACCCGACTGGAGGTCACGGCGGCGGCACTGCCGACCGGCTGCGCCTGGTAGCCGTACAGCACACCGCTGGCGTTGTGGTTGACCGGGGTCTTGAACCACAGCTCCACCGACATCGGTTCCTGGTAGACGGGATAGTTGGTGCCCGGGAACACGCTGTTGTCCGGGTCGTACGGCTTGACGTACGAGGAGGTCCCGTTGAAGACCGCACCGTAGGTGTCCGCGAACGGGCTGGTGGTGTTCGGTTGCGTCGTGTCGAAGCTGACGTTGTGATACGCCGCCTCGTTGCCGCTCCGCACCACCTGCACCGCGTCGGCCGGTGCTCCGATGTCACCGAGCCGCCAGTACTCGCTCGGCTGCGAGCCGAGCACGGTCGAGACGTAGACCTGGCTGGAGCCCGAGGCGGTCGGCACCCCGACCTTCCAGACTCCCCCGTTCTCGTCGGTCACCTGCTTGACCCGGCCGGTGACGGAGTCGTAGCCGATCTCCGCCTGCACCCGCCCCGCCTCGCTGGTGATCTTCGACAGCACCGCCGAGCCGGCCGCGCCGGACCGGATCATCGCGTCGACCGATTCCCCGGTCAGCGCCTTGTTGTAGAAGGCGACGTCCGCGATGGAGCCGTTGAAGTAGGCGGCGGTGGCGCCGGTGTGTGGCTGACCGGGCCAGTTGCCGCCGAGGAAGCCCGTGCCGAGCGAGTTCAGCGGCGCGTTCGCACTGTGCTGGAGCACCGCGCCGGTCAGGGTGCCGACCTGGACACCGTCGAGGTAGAGCCGCTGGCCACCGCCGTGCCCGACGAGCGTGACGTGATGCCATTCGCCGTCGGTCACCACCTCCGGCGAGGACATCGCGGCGGCCGCGCTGCCGGACCAGAACTGGCCGTACAGCTTGCCGTCCGAACCGACGTACAGCGCCGGAACGTAGTTGTTCGAGGTGGTGGCCCCGGAGGTGACCGGATCCTTGTGGTAGCCGAACAACACACCGGTCGGGGTGCTGGTCCGGAACCACATGCTGACCGACTGGTACGAGCTCTCGGTCACCGTCTTGGCCGGCAGCTGCACCATCGAGGACGTGCCGTTGAAGCTCGCCGCCGTCGAGGTGGACCCGGCCAACGGGCCCGCCCCACCGAGCGTCACCTCGCGGTACGTCCCGTTGTCGGTGCCGTCGTTGGAGAGCACCGAACTGGCGGCGGTACTCGCACCGGTCGCCTCGTTCAGTCGCCAGAACGAGTACGGGCCGGTGTTGAGCACCGTACTGGCGTGCTGTGAGGTCCAGCCGTAGTCGTAGGTCGCGCAGTCGACGCTCTCCCCCGGCGGGCACACCCGGTTCAGCAGGTCGTTGTCGTAGCTGTAGTTCCAGGTCAACGCGGTGGCCGGGTCACCGGGGACGACGGGGTCGGTGGTGACGGTGGCGACATGCGGGTGCTGGGAGTTCGGTGGCGTCGACCAGGTCATGGTCAGGGTCCGGCTCGACGGGACGGACCGCATCTGGTCCACCCGTCCGCTGCCGTCGTAGCGGAAGGTCATCGCCCGACCGGCCGGCGGGTTCGGCGCAGATCCGCGCGGCGAGCTGACCGTCCACATGCGCGTACCGCCGGCCGTCCTCGGCATCGGCCAGGACGAACGGCCCACCGAAGCCGGGATACATCCCGACCTTGGTCGGCACCACCTGAAACTGAACGTGTGGCAGCTCGGAGGCGGAAAGTAGCTGTTTCAACTGCGCGGCCATCATTTCCCGATCCTCCGGCGCACCGCGCCGAACCACCGCCTCGTCAATCACCACGGCGACCACCGGCGGGCGCTCGCGGGTCAGGATGCTCTGCCGGGCGAGCCGGGCCGCGACGAGCTGGTCGACCTCGTCCGGGGTGAGCGACTCGCCGGCCAGGGTGGCCCGGGCGTACGCCTCGGTCTGGAACGGGCCGGGGACGTACATCGACTCGAACCAGCGCAGCGCGGTCGCCTGCCGCTCTATCTCCAGCCAGCGGAGGAACCAGAGCGGTGGCGTACCGTCCCGGACCAGGTCCTCCCAGAGTCGGATGAACAGCCCGCCGGTTTCCAGCGCCTGGTCCAGCGCCTTGAGCATCCCCTCGTTCACCGGCTTGGTGCCGGTCTCCACCCCGCTGATCTGCGTGTCCGAGAAGTGAATACGTTGACCGAGCGCGGCCTGGGTCAGCCCGGCCACAAGCCGTCGACGACGGATCTCCCGGAGCAGAAACTCCAATGGCGAGATTCCCACGAATTCCCCACCTTTCCCCGATCACTGATACGGATTCCTCCGAACAGTTCGGCAACCGCCAATACACACAATGCGCTAACCACCCTAGGGGGTCGGCGCCCATCGTGGAGTGCAGCGGGACCGCTCGTGGGAAAGGACGTCGGGTGGAACCGCGCGGGGACGTTCCGATCTGGAATGACCGGACGTCCCCGCTACCAAACTGGAAATTCCAGGAAGGAAATTCGGCGATGACACGACGACACCGAAAGCCGATTCGACACCGCCCCGCCTGGTACTGGCTCTGGCTGTTCTGCGTCTGCGGGCGCCGCTGGCGATGCCGGCGCGCCGGGATGCCGCGTCAGTCAGTTGGTTCGACGACGTACCCGGCAGTCAGCCCCAGGTCCGGGCGGGTCCGGTGGCGCAACCAACGCCCGGCCTGGGACCCGCGCCCCGGGTCGCTCGTCAAGAGGGCCGACGTTCCGACGCCGAGCCAGACCGGGCTGTCGTGGGCTTGTGCCAGGTCACCGGGTTTCTGGGCGGTCGGTCGGCCATACCGTCTCCAGGCCGTGATCGGTGGCGTAGAACAGGTGCGGCCGCAACTCGGAGGCGTGTTCCAGGTCGCGATGCAGCGCGTACAGACGAGCTGACCTCGCCGCCAGGAACGGTTGGACGGCGAGCAGGCCCCTGAAATCTCCAAACCGCCAATCCGCACCCAGCAGCTTCCTTGCCCGCGCCAGCAACTGAACGGCATCGACCGGAACCTTGTCCAGATAGACGTCGGCGGTTGGCGGCAGGTCCGGCTCCGGTTCGGGGGGCAGGGCGAAACCGGAACGCCGCCACACCTCGAACGCGGGGGCGACAACGACGAGGTCGGCTTCGCCGAGACCGCCCAGGTCGGCCCGGAACACCGGGCCCCCGCCACCGTCGCACCTGAGGAAGAATCCCCGATCGCCTTCTTGGCCGATCATGAGGTAGCCCGGGAGCCACGTACCGATCTCGTAGGTCGTGTTGCGCTCCAGCAGGGATTCCAGGCAGTACATGACCACCCAATCGGCGCCGACGTCGTCGGTGACCGACGCCAACCACCGCTGGTAGGCGGCATCCGTCCGGGAAACAAGCTGCTCGACCATTTCCATCGGCGCCCTCCTACCTGTCGTCACCGGCGCGGGCACGCCTGCGCCTGCACCGGCTGGCCCCAACCCGACACCCCGGCAGCCAACACCGTAGCCAGACCCGCACCACAGAAGTCATCATCAAAACCAGCCCCCGTCCACTGTACGAGGGCCAGCCAGGAGGCCGAATCAAGCCTGCGACCGGCCCATTCCCTACCCACGCCCCCATGACAACGGTCAGTGGTCAACCCGTTGCGCGGAATTCCTCAGCGGCTCGGCAACCCGGTGAAGCGCCGCCGGTCGACAACCTAAAATCCACTTCGGATGGAAGATCAAGATCTGCTACGTTGTCGCGGCGATTTCACGGCACACGGGGAGGAAAGTTTTGCGTTCAACGTGGTGGGGACTCGGTCCGGCTGTCATCGGGCTGGTCGTGATGGCCGGCTGTACCGACGGTTCGGGTTCGACGGCTGCCCCGGCGGGCGGCGGGGCGGCAACGACGACCCAGGCCGCTCCGACGAGCAGCGGCCCGGCGCCTGCTCCGGGCGTGGACGCCAACACCAAGGCGGTCTGCACCAAGATCAGCGGCGACCTCGCGGCGACGATGGACAAGATCGCCGAGGCGGAGAAGATCGGACCTCCGGCTGGTCACCTGGCGGTCAGCGCCCAGTACTCGGCGGGTGCCGCCGCGCTCTACGTGAACACATTCACCGGCAACACGGCGGTCGACGACGCGGTGGAGCAGGTGGCCGAGGCCATGTCGGATCTGGCTGACAAGTACATGTCGCCGCCCAAGAAGGCGCCGAGCAAGTCGGGTCTGGAGACCGCCGTCAAGCAGCTGGAGACCGCCTGCGCGGCCGGCTAGGACAGCCCCGGAACCGCAGCCGGTCCTGCCGCCGGCCCGGGGCAGGTCGACTCGATCCACGATCGCGAAGACCTGCCCCGGCCGGGCGAAAGCGCGAGGCGCCGAGGCGGGCCTGGAGGGCCCGCTCAGCGACTCAGAAGCGGAGCGCCCGCATGTTGTCGTAGCTGCTCTCCGTGCCGCCCCACATGCCGCCCTCCTCGGGCGGGGTGCTGCCGGCGTTGTCGTTCTCCCAGATGTAGTGGTGGCGGTCGAGCGACCTGAGGCTGCCGAAGAAACTCTCGAACGGTACGTACCCGTTCGACACGCCGAAGTTGGTCATCACAAGGCTGGTGCCCTCGGCGTTGAGGTAACCGTCCTTGACGTGGAAGAGCGGGAACCGCTCCTGCTGCCGGGCGATGGTCTTGATCGGGTCGAAGACGTCACGCCGGGTGGCCCCGATCTCGTCGACGTACGTCTTGAACCGCACCTGGGCCTGGTACGCCCAGTAGATGTCCATCTCGAACCAGACCAGCTCGGGATCGGTCAGCCCGAAGAAGTACTCCAGTCCACGCCGCCCGCTGGAGCGGGTCGGCTTGCCGTTGGCGTCCAGCGGCCCGACGTCGAGCAGGAAGTTGTACTCCCCGTCGTGGTTGTGCTGGTAGAACTTCAGCCCCCGGGCCTTGGCCGCGCCGCCGACCGCGTTGTAGCGGTCCGCCACGGCCCGCCAGTCCGCCGGGTACCGGCTGCCGGTGGGGGCGTCGGCCGTACCGAGGTAGTCCATGCCGAGCATCTCGGCGATGTCGAGCTGGCGGGTCAGGTCGCCCCAGAGGGTGCCGAAGCCGACGTGCCCGCCGACCGCCCTGAGTCCGTTGTCGTCCAGGATCTTCCGGATGGCGAGGATGTCGGCGTCGCTGGTCACGGTGCCGTACCCGGCGAACTCGATCTCCTTGAAGCCGAGCTGGGCGAGCTTGGGCAGCTTCTCGGCGAACGGCGCGGGATCGGTCCGAATGGAGTACAGCTGGATGCCGATCTTGCCGACCGGCAGCCGGCGGCCGCGCGAGTCGCGTACCGCGCCGCCGTCGGCGGCCTGGGCCACGCCGGTGAACGGGCCGGCGACCGAGATCGCGGTGGCGGCGGCACAGGCGGAGAGCCCGAGTACGCCGCGGCGACTCAGCCCACGAAGGTTGGGGACGGAACTTGCGTCGGGTGCCATGGCGGTTCCTTCCGATCTGGCGGTGTGCAGGTCATGCCGGCGCGCCGATCGCCGAACTGGTCGGACCGACCATGGTGGTGAACTCGTGCGGTCCTTCCGAGCCGGACCGTACCGAGACATTGATCAAAAAGAAAGGTCTCCCTATCGACCGGCGTCTGCTGGTACGGTCCCCGCCTCTCCCCCGCCCTCGCCAGCGTTCCCGGGTACGCAGACGGTCAGCCCGCCGGGCACGGTCCGAACCTTCAACCGGGTCACCCGCTTCCGGGCGCCACCGTCCAGCTCGTACGTCATCGGCTCGGCGAAGTCGACCCGTACCTTCCGAGCCCGGGTGATCTGGACGAACGGCGACTCGTCGGAGCGGCCGACCGCCATCCGCCCCAGGGTCCTGGCCCACTCCAGTACGCCGTTCGCGGTCGCCACCCCGACCTCCAGGCGGCCGTTGTCCGGTTCGGCGTCGTCGAAGGCCGGAATGCCGCCGGTGATCGTGCCGACGTTGCCGAACAGTACGCAGCTCGCCTCGCCGTCGAACCACTCGGTGCCGTCGACCCGGATCCGCATCCGGGTGGTCTCGGCCCGGACGTGCCGCAGCCCGGTCCAGACGTACGCGAGCCGGCCGAGCCGGTCCTTGAGGGCCCGGTCGGCGTCCCGGATCATCTCGCCGTCGAAGCCGGCCCCGGCCATCACCGCGAAGTGTTCCCCGTTCACCCGGCCGAGGTCGAGCCGTCGCCGTGGGCCGGTCAACCCGATCCGGACCGCCTCGGCCAGGTCGGTCGGGATGTCGAGGTTGGCGGCGAGCAGGTTCGCGGTACCGGCGGGCAGGATCGCCAGCGCGGCGTCGGAGCCGGCGAGCGCGTCGGAGCAGCGCTGCACCATGCCGTCCCCGCCCCAGACGAAGACCAGGTCCGCACCCTTCTTGAGCGCCTTGCGGACCTTCTTCGGTGCCTTACGGCTCTTCGGTACCTCGTACCAGAGCAGATCCTCGATCCCGGCGCCGCGCAACCGGGCGCGGAGCTCGTCGAGACCGCCGCCAAGGGTCTTCTTTCGGTGCGCGACGACGGCGACCGTACCGACGGCGGCAGGGGCGGCGGTGCCGGAGGTGGCGGGTTCGGCGGTGCCGGATTCGGCGGCGCCGGACGGGGCGGTGACCAGGGTGCTCATGACCATCCGGATTACCCGGCCGACGGGCATCCCACACGGCGTCGTGACGGGCGTCCCCGTCCGGCCGCCGCACGAGGTTAGGAAGGGCCCCTTCCTCTACAGAAAACGATAGGAAGGGGCCCTTCCTAACAGCTCAGAGGGTGCGGGCGAGGCGGTCGGCGAGCAGCCGGGTGAACCGGGCCGGGTCGCCGAGTTCGCCGCCCTCGGCGAGCAGGGCCATGCCGTAGAGCAGTTCCGCGGTCTCGGCGAGCGTCTCGTCGTCCTTGCGGTCGTTGTGGGCGTCGCGGAGGCTGGTGACCAGCGGGTGCTCCGGGTTCAGCTCCAGGATCCGCTTGACCTGCGGGACCTCCTGGCCCATCGCCCGGTACATCTTCTCCAGGGTGGGCGTGATGTCCTCGGCGTCGCCGACGATGCAGGCCGGCGAGGTGGTCAGCCGGGACGACAGGCGTACCTCCTTGACCTGCTCGCCGAGCGTGCCGGTCAGCCAGGAGAGCAGCTCGGCGAAGTCCTTCTCCCGCTGCTCGCGCTCGGCGCCGGCCTGCTCCTTCTCCTCGTCGGTGTCGAGGTCGACCTGCCCCTTGGCGATCGACTGGAACCGCTTGCCGTCGAAGTTCGGCACCGCGTCGACCCACATCTCGTCGACCGGGTCGGTGAGCAGCAGCACCTCGTAGCCCTTGGCCCGGAACGCCTCCATGTGCGGCGAGTTCTCGATCATCGACCGCGACTCGCCGGTCATGTAGTAGATCTCGGTCTGCCCCTCCTTCATCCGCGCGACGTACTCGGCGAGGGTGGTGAGCTTTTCCGGATCGTGGGTGGAGGCGAAGGAGGAGATCTCCAGGATGGTGTTCTGGTTGTCGAAGTCGCCCAGCAGGCCCTCCTTGACCGCCCGGCCGAACTCCTGCCAGAACGTCTGGTACCGCTCGGCGTGGTTGGCCTGCATGTCCTTGACCGTGGAGAGCACCTTCCGGACCAGTCGACGGCGCATCAGCTGGATGTGCCGGTCCTGCTGGAGGATCTCGCGGGAGATGTTCAGCGACAGGTCCTGGGCGTCGACGACACCCTTGACGAAGCGCAGGTACTCCGGCATGAGTTCCTGGCAGTCGTCCATGATGAAGACCCGCTTGACGTACAGCTGCACGCCGCGCTTGGCGTTGCGCATGAAGAGGTCGTACGGGGCCCGGGACGGGATGAACAGCAGGCTCTCGTACTCGAAGGTGCCCTCGGCCCGCATGTGGATGGTCTCCAGCGGGTCGGTCCAGTCGTGGCTGAGGTGCCGGTAGAACTCGTTGTACTCGTCCTGCTTGACCTCGTCCCTCGGCCGGGCCCAGAGCGCCTTCATCGAGTTCAGCGTCTGGATCTCGGAGGTGGTCTTGCCCTCGTCGTCGGTCTTCTCGACGGTCATCCGGATCGGCCAGGCGATGAAGTCGGAGTACCGCTTGACGATCTCGCGGATCTTCCACTCGGCCGTGTAGTCGAAGAGCTGGTCCTCCTGGTCCTCCGGCCGCAGGTGCAGGGTGACCGAGGTGCCCTGCGGCGCGTCGTCGACCGTCTCGACCACGTACGTCGCACCGCCGTCGGACTCCCAGCGGGTGGCGCTGCTCTCCCCCGCCCGGCGGGTCAGCAGGGTCACCTTGTCGGCGACCATGAAACTGGCGTAGAAGCCGACGCCGAACTGGCCGATGAGTTCCTGCGAGCCGCCCGCGTCCTTCGTCTCCCTGATCTTCTGCAGGAGTTCCGCGGTGCCGGACTTCGCGATGGTGCCGATGAGGATGATCACCTCGTCGCGGGACATGCCGATGCCGTTGTCCCGTACGGTGAGCGTCCGCCGCTCCCGGTCGACCTCGACCTCGATGTGCAGGTCGGCGGTGTCGACCTCCAGATCCTTGTCGGTGTACGCCTCAAGCCGCAGCTTGTCCAGCGCGTCCGAGGCGTTGGAGATGAGTTCCCGCAGGAAGATGTCCTTGTTCGAATAGATGGAGTGGACCATCAACTGCAGGAGCTGCCGCGCCTCGGCCTGGAACTCGAAGGTTTCAACCCCGGTGCTCATGTGATCTTCTCCCGAAGACATTCATCCCCCCGCCGAACCGGGGGTGCTTCCCCGACCGCTGGAGCCGTCGCCCCGCCGGTCGGCGGGCGTCGCCCGGCGCCATCCTAAATGAGCTGACCGGACGCCGATCGCGCACCGTCCGTGGCGGTCACCAATCCGACGGTAGGGTCGCCCGGACGCCGTGGGGCCGGCGGATCAGGACTGTGCCGCCCGGCTGGCGAGTCCCTCCGCGCAGCGGCGGATGAAGCGGTCGAGGGCCCGTCGGTAGAGCCAGCCGGTGCCGGGCACCCTGGCGGTGAACGAGGAGTGCCAGCGGATCGTCGTCCCCGTCCCGTCGGGGGTGAGGTCGACGTCGGCCCGGTAGTCGCGCAGCGGCAACCCGGAGAGAAGTTCGTAGCTGAACCGACGCCCCGGTACCCGCTCCACCACGCGTTCCCGACTGGTCACCCGGCCGGTTCGGAAGACCCGGATCGCCCCGACGCCCTCCGGCTCGTCGGCCCCCGGGGACTCCAGTGTGAAGGTGTCGAGCGGTGACCAGGACGGCCAGCCCGCACCGTCGACCAGCAGCGCGTAGACGGTCGCCGGGCCGGCCGCCGTCCGGGTCCGTACGTCGATCTGCTGCCGCCCCATCCGAGCACCTCCGATCAGATGTACCACCCGGTACATGTACCGTATGGTACATGGGATCGGAGTCGCGGAACCTGCTGCTCTCCCGGGCCGTCGACCACATCGCCGCGCACGGGGTGAGCGGGTTGAGCCTGCGGGGCCTGGCGGCGGGCATCGGCACCAGCCACCGGATGCTGATCTACCACTTCGGCTCGATGGAGGGACTGCTCGTCGAGGTGGTCCGGCAGGTCGAGGAGCGGCAGCGGGCGGTGCTGGCAAACCTCACCGAGGATCCGGTCACCTCGCCGGCCGACGCGATCCGGCTGATGTGGCGCCACCTCGCCGACCCGGCGCTGTGGCCGCTGGAACGGCTCTTCTTCGAGCTGTACGGCCAGGCACTGCGGGGACGCCCGGGCACCGTGCCGCTGCTGGACGGGGTGGTGCAGAGTTGGCTCGACCTCAACGTCGGGCTGGCCGCGCGATGGGGCGTACCGGCCGAGGCGGCCAGGACTCACGCCCGGCTCGGTCTGGCGGTGATCCGCGGACTGCTGCTCGACCTGCTCGCCACCGGGGACCGGGCCGGCACCGACGCCGCCGTGGAGGCTTTTGCCGTGGTGTACCAGGACGGCCTGCCGAAGCCGGGAAACTGACCCGGCGGACGGCGCCCGCCCGCGCGGGCGGGCGCCGTCGCTGACGGTGTCGCTCAGGAGACGCCGCAGGAACTCGCCGACCAGGTACGGGACGACTTGTGCGCGACGTGCGTATGGTCGCTGTGTCCGGGGTACCCCGGCCCGAGGATCTCCCGCCAGCCGTGGTTGCGGGCCTGCTGTGCCAGTCGGCAGAGCGAGTGCGGTCCGGAGCCGAGGTCCACCGCGTCGCCGTACAGGTGGCGACTGGAGGCGGAGCCGCCGACCGCGTTGTTGCAGGCGTGGCTGCGGAAGGCGCTGGTGACCCGGATCTGCTGGTCACCGAGGGCGTGCCGCATCGCCTGCAACTTCCACATGTTGACCAGGGCGTTCGCCCGGGCCTGGGCGGCCGAGACGGCGCCACCGGACCAGTCGGAGTTGCAGTCGTTCAGTTCGGCGTAGCTGAAGTTGACCGGTGTGCAGTCGTCGTCCTGCAGGGCGTAGATCCGGTTGAACGTCTGCGTTCCGGCGATGCCGTCCGCGGCCAGCCCGTACGCCTGCTGGAAGCGGACCACCGCGTCGCGGGTGGCGGGACCGTAGGCACCGTCGATGGCGAGCACGTTGCCGTAGCCGGGGTAGCCGGCCACCCGGATCTGCAACTGGCGGACGTCCTCGCCGGACATCCCGGACGAGAGCTGACGGCCCCAGGTGTAACAGCCGTCGGCGTGGGCGGGGGCGGCACTCGTCACGGTCATGACGAGCGTGGCCGCGGCCGCCATGGTGAGCGCCGCGACGATTCTCACGGTACGTCTGAACAAGGGGTCCTCCATACCGAGCGGGGGTGAATATCGACGAGGATGGCTGCATCGGGATCACCTGTCAATATCCATCGGTGCTCTTGTTCGGATCGGCACTTTCCTTCACCTGCGCGTGCCGCCTCGTTCATCGGCCCGTACCCGGGCGTCGCCGAGCGCGGCGGTGCGGGTCGGGCCGGTGCCACCGGTCGGATCGCCGCCGGTCACCCACCACGGCGCCGGCCCGGACGCCACCACCGGACCGGAATAGGCTGGGGTCATGCCGAAAGCAGTCTGGAACGACCTGGTCGTCGCCGAGAGTGCAAGCACCGTACTGGTGGAGGGCAACCACTACTTCCCGCGCAGCGCGGTGCGCGAGGACCTGCTGCGGGACTCCGACACCCACACCGTCTGCCCGTGGAAGGGCACCGCGTCCTACTACAGCCTGGAACACGACGGCCGGCGCAGCGACGACGCCGTCTGGTACTACCCGGATCCGTCGCCGGAGGCCGAGATGGTCCGCGACCGGGTCGCCTTCTGGAAGGACGTCCGGGTCGTCGACTGAGCGCCGTCCCGGCTGGGCGCCCCGACCCGCCGGAGCGCCGGCCAACACCACGCCAGGCACTCCCGTCCCACAAATCCCGACTTGCGTCGTTGACCTGCGCGCCCGATCGCCCGTGTCCGATCCTTGAGCGGTGCCGACGTACGACTACCGGTGTCCCCGGGACGGCGTCTTTCCGCTGCGGTTTCCGATCGGCGAGGCGGCCCCGGCCGTCCGCTGTGCCACCTGTGCGGGTGAGGCTGTCCGGGTCTTCGCCCCGCCGATGCTGAGCGCCCTGTCCCGAGCGCTGGTCGCGGCGCTCGACCGGACCGGGCGCAGTGCCGAGGCACCCGAGGTGGTGACCCGGATCCCCGGTCGGGCGGACGGTTCGCACCCGGTCAATTCCGGCCGGATGGTACGCCGGCCGGTCCATCCCGGGCAGGCCCGACTGCCCCGGCCCGACTGACGGTGAGGGGAACCGGCGATGCCTGAGGTCCTGTTTCCACTGGACTCGACGAAGAGCTTCACCGAGCAGCAGATCACCGGTCACAACCGGTGGCATCCCGACATCCCGCCGGTGGCGGAGGTCCGCCCCGGCCAGTCGTTCCGGGTGCACTGCCGGGAGTGGTTCGACGGCGCCATCCACAACGACGACTCGGCGGACGACGTACGGCACGCGCCGCTGGAGATCGTGCACGCGCTCAGCGGCCCGTTCGCGGTACGCGGCGCCGAACCCGGTGACCTGCTGGTGGTCGACATCCTCGACGTCGGGCCGATCCCGCAGGAGGACTCCGGACCGCTCGCCGGCCAGGGCTGGGGATACACCGGCATCTTCGCCCGGGACAACGGTGGCGGTTTCCTGACCGACCAGTTCCCGGACGCGTACAAGGCGATCTGGGACTTCACCGGCCAGCGGGCGACCTCCCGACACGTCCCCGGGGTCAGCTTCACCGGCATGATCCACCCAGGTCTGATGGGCACCGCCCCGTCGGCGAAACTGCTGGCGACGTGGAACGCCCGGGAGGGCGCGCTGCGGGCCACCGACCCGGACCGGGTCCCGCCGCTGTCGCTGCCGCCGTTGCCGGACGGTGCGATCCTCGGGTCGCTGCGCGGCGGCGACTTCGACCGGGTCGCCGCGGAGGCCGCCCGGACCGCCCCGCCCCGGGAGAACGGCGGCAACCAGGACATCAAGAACATGACCAAGGGCACCCGGGTCTTCTATCCGGTCTACGTCCCCGGAGCCAACCTCTCCGTGGGCGACCTGCACTTCTCGCAGGGCGATGGCGAGATCACCTTCTGCGGTGCGATCGAGATGGGTGGCTTCGTCGACCTGCGGGTGGACGTGATCAAGGGCGGGATGGCGACGTACGGGGTGTCGGAGAACGCGATCTTCCTGCCGGGCAACGTCGCGCCGCAGTACAGCGAGTGGCTGGCCTTCTCCGGCATCTCCGTCACCACCGACGGCGAACAGCGGTACCTCGACTCCCAACTCGCCTTCCAACGGGCCTGTCTGCACGCCATCGACTATCTGACGACGTTCGGCTACCGCCCCGAGCAGGCGTACCTGATCCTCGGTGCGGCCCCGATCGAGGGGCGCTTCTCCGGAGTGGTGGACATCCCGAACTCCTGCGCCACCGTCTACCTGCCGACCGCGATGTTCGACTTCGACGTACGCCCGTCGGCGGCTGGTCCGGCCCGGATCGACCCGGGCCGGGGCGCACCGAAGGCGGCCCGGTAGTAGGAGGTACTCCCCCGGCGCTCGCGACGTCGGACGGAAGCGGAAGACCGGGCAGAAGCGGAAGACCGGACAGAAACGGAAGACGTCGGCCGGACGCGGGAACGAGCGATCGGGCGGCAGCCGGTCGGATCTAGAACAGACCGCGGAACAACGGAAGGTTCCCGGCTAGCTTTGCCGGCCATGGGGGACAGTCATACAACACCGGTCATCATTGTCGGATGTGGACCGACAGGAGCCACCGCCGCGCTGGAATTGGCGCACCATGCGATTCCGTCCATTGTGCTCGACTCCGGCGCGGTACGACCGCAGGGCTCGCGCGCGATCGCCATTCACCGTACGTCGTTGGCGGTCTGGGAAAAGCTCGGTTGCGTCGAACCGATGCTGGCGCGGGGTGTCGCCTGGCGTACCCGGAAGACCTATTTCCGGCAGTACGAGATGCAGGCGCAGACCGCCCCGGAACCGGCCCCCGGGGAGCTGCCGCCCTTCCTCAACCTGTCACAGCACGAAACCGAGCGGCACCTGCACGCGGCGGTGGTCCGCTCGCCCCTGGTCGACCTGCGCTGGCGACACACCGTGGTCGGGCTGCGCCAGGACGCCGACGGCGTCACCGTCACCGCACAGACGCCGTCCGGGCCGGTCACCATCCGAGGCCGCTACCTGCTGGCCTGTGACGGCGCGCGGAGCGCCACCCGCAAGCTGCTCGGGCTCGACTTCCCGGGGCGGACCTACCCGGACCGGTTCCTGATCGCCGACATCCGCGCGAAGCTGCCGTTTCCGGCCGAGCCCCGGTTCTTCTTCGACCACCCGGCCAACCCGGGTCGTAACATCCTGGTCCATCCGCAGCCGGACGACATCTGGCGGATCGACTGGCAGCTCGGTGGCGACGTGGTCGTCGCGCAGGAACGCTCATCGGCGGCGATGGACGCCCGGATCCGCGCGCTGATCGGCGACCTGCCCTACGAGTTGGTCTGGCTCACCGACTACCGCTTCCACCAGCGGCTGCTGCACCGGCTACGACACGATCGGGTCTTCCTGCTCGGCGACGCGGCACACCTGGTCGCGCCGTTCGGCGCCCGGGGCATGAACGGCGCCATCCACGACGTGGAGAACCTGTGCTGGAAGCTCGCCTACGTGCTGACCGGGCGGGCCGGGGCGGATCTGCTGGAGACGTACCAGACCGAACGGTGGGCGGCCCAGCGGCACAACCAGAAGGTCACCGAGGCGACCATGCGGTTCATGGCGCCGCGTACCCGGTGGCAGCGGCTGCGCCGCGACACGATCCTGCGGCTGCGGCTACGACGGCTGGTCGACAGCGGCCGGATGAGTACGCCGTACACGTACACCTCGTCCCCGCTGGTCCTGCCGGACCGAGAACCGGGCTGGGCGGGGGCTCCCGAACTCGGCGCCAAGATAGTCCCCGCCGACCCGGACGTCCGGCGACGGCTGGGGCACGGCTTCACGGCGCTCTACTTCACCCCCGACCCGTTCGACGCCCCGGGCGTGGTGACGATGCCGCCCGACGCGGTGTCCCCGGCCGGCAGCTGTCTTCTGATCCGGCCGGACGGACACGTCGCGGCCCGGCGCCGCCACCTCGCCCCGACCGAACTGCCCGCCCTGGTGCGGGCGGTGCTAGGCGAACCGGGCGCGCACGCCCTGGCTGAGCACGGCCACGTCGGTGGCGACGTTGACCATGACAAATCCCTGCTGGAGCCGCTCGGCGGCGGCCTCCGCTGAGGAGCAGTAGATGCCGACCGGCAAGCCGGCCGCCGTCGCCACCCGCAGGATCTCGTCCAGCGCCCGCCGCAGCCGCGGGTCAGGGTTCTCCGGGTCGGGTGCCAGGCCGAACGAGATCGCGAGGTCGACCGGGCCGACAAAAACCCCGTCGAGCCCCGGCACGTCGAAGATCTCGTCGAGGTGATCCAGCGCGGCGCGGTTCTCGATCTGCACCATCGCGATGGTCTGCTCGTTCGCGATCCGCAGGTAGTCCGGCATGTCGACGTCGAAGGCGAGGCCCGCCCAGGCGCTGCCGAAGCTGCGCTGCCCGACCGGCGGGAACTTCGCGGCGGCGACGAACGCCTCCGCCTCGGCGCGGGTGTTGATCATCGGCGCGATGACTCCCCACGCCCCGGCATCGAGGGCCCGCTTGACGTTCTCCACCCCCGCGTTTGCCAGCCGCACCAACGGGGCCGGGCCACCGGAGTCGGCGATCGCGGCCACCATCCGGGTCATCGTCTCCGCACCCAGCGGCGCGTGCTCCACGTCGACGACCAGCCAGTCCGCCGGGGTACGGGCCATCAGCCGGGCGGATTCCACGCTGGGCAGCGCCAGCCACACCCCGCGTACCGGCTCGCCGCGCCGCATCCGCTGCTTCACCGTGTTCTCGCGCATCCGGCCGAGCCTATCCCCCGGCGGCTCACCCCCGTACCGTCGGTTCGACCAGGTGCAGGGACCGCTCGGCCAGGCCGACGGTGAGCCGCTGCCCCCAGGCCAGCGCCAGGTGGTCCGCTTCGAGCCCGTCAGCGAAGACGACCAGGCGCTCCCGCTCGGCGGTGAGTTCGACGGTCTCGTCCGGGCCGAGCCGCCCGCCGGTCAACGACACGCCGGTCGACGGCGACGGCCACGCCTCCCGGACGAACCAGCACAGCGCCGGCTCGTCGGCGCCCGGCAGCGACGGGCCACCGGTCCGCTCCCGGGCGATCGAGGCACACCAGCCGGTCGCGCCGGTCCCGGTTCCCACCACCAGGCCGGAGGAGGACTGCCGCTCCCGCCGGCCGTCCGGGGTGGACAGGAGGTAGCGGGCGGACTGGTGCCCGGGGTGCCCGACGTAGATCTCGTTGAGGCCGAGCAGTTCCTGGCCGTCGTCGAGCACGGCCCGGACCATGGTGCGCCGCCGGACCGGTGCCCGCCCGGCCGCCACCGCCGGCAGCAGCCGGGCCACCGCCGACGGCGGGTACCGGACGAGTACCCCGGCATTACGCTCCGGCTCCGGATCCACCCCGATCACCGGCTGACCGTCGAGATACTTCGCGACGTTGGCCACCAGCCCGTCCTGGCCGACCGCGATGACCACGTCCTCGGCGGCGAACGGGAACCGGGCCAGGTCGTCCCGGTCGGCGTGGCCCCGCCGCCAGTCCGCCGGTACGGCCGCGCCGACCGTGGTCAGCGCGGCCTGCAGCGCGTCGTGTCCGGCCGCCACCTCGGCCAGGTCGCGACCCCGTCGACCCAGGTAGTACCCGGCGGCGGCCCGGGTGCCGTGCTGGGCCAGCAGTTCGTCCAGTTCGCTGCGCCGGCTCACCACGACCACCCGGGGCGCGAGGGTCGCGCTCACCGTGCCAGCCGGTCCAGCAGCCCGGTCAGCACGTCCGGGGTGACCGTGAGCTGACCGACCTCGGGCAGCTGGCCGGCCATCTCCCGCAGCGCCAACGCGTGCAGCACGCCGGGCGGCAGGTCCCGGTAGGCGGCCAGCTTCGCGGTTTCCGTCTCGGCCTCGGCGAGCCCGGTCACGCGTACCCCGTCGGCCCTGGCGGCGGCGAGGGTGCGTTCCTTCTCGGCCTCGGCGGCGGCCAGCACCCGGGTCCGGTCGGCGGTCGCGGCGTTGGACACCTTCTCGCGCTCGGCCTTGCCCTGGGCCACCACCAGGTCGGCGGCGGCGGCCAGCTCGACCTTGCGCCGCGCGTTGGCACCGTGCTGCTCGACGAGCTGCTGTTCCCGGCGGGCCAGCTCGATCTTGTTCTGGAGTTCGTTCTCCGCGATGGCCCGCTCCTGCTCCACCGCCTGGGCCCGCCGGGCGTACGTCGCCCGGTCGGCCTCGACCTGCACCGCCTCCCGGGTCGGCGTCTGCAACGCCCGTTCCATCTCCGGCTCGGGACGGACCGCGACCACCCGGGCGCTGACCACCGTGACACCGATGTCGGTCAGCCGTGCCTCGTCGCGCAACCCGGCCGAGACCGCCTCCCGGACCGCCGCGATGTCGGTCAGTGCCTGGGCCAGCGGCACCCGGGCCAGCAGGTCGAGTGCGGGCTGCTGGGACAGCTCGGCGAGAAGCGTGGCGATCTGGTCGAGCGGCCGGGCCCGCGCCACCCCCCGGTCCGGGTCGACGGAGAAGTCCAACCGGCTCGCGGCCAGCGCCGGGTCGGCGATCCGGTACGTCACCGTCGCCTGGACGGTGACGTCGGCGAAGTCACTGGTCCGGGCGTGGAAGAGCAGTGGCAGCTCCCGGTCGTCGACCGGCACCTCGCTCAGTACGCCCACCAGCGGCCGGTACCAGAAGGACTGGCCCACACCCTCGTGCCTGACCTGGCCCCGGACGTGGTGGCGTACCCACGTGGTCGGCGTGCCCCGCAGGTGCCGCAGGAACAGCCGGCGCTTGACGTCGCTCATGGCGCGAATACCCTCCCCTGTTTTCGTCGCCATGACGATAAACATGAGAGGGCATTCGCGTCAAGCTGACGCTAAATATTCCCCGGTCAGCGGCCCAGCCGCTGGTAACGACGTACCGCGAGCGGGGCGAAGACAGCGATCAGGAGCAGCGGCCAGACGACGGCGAGCAGCGTCGAGTGCTGCGCCGGCCACGAGTCCCCACCGATCCCCGGATTGCCGAACAGTTCCCGGGCGGCGGCCACCGTCGCGGAGAGCGGATTCCAGGCCGCGATCGCGCCCAGCCAGTCCGGCATCAGTTCGGGTGCGACGAAGACGTTGGAGAGCGCCGTGAGCGGGAAGGCGAGCGGAAAGACGATCACCCCGACCGTGTCCGGGTTCGGGACCAACAGCCCGAGGAAGATGCCGAGACAGGTGAAGGCGAGCCGCAGCAGGAGGATCAGTCCCACCGCCGCCACCGCGTCGACCAGGCCGTTACGCCACTGCCAGCCGACCAGCAGACCGCAGACCACCAGGGTGGCCATCTCCAGCACGGCCCGGATCAGGTCAGCCCCGGTACGGCCGCTGACCAGGGCCGACCGGGCCATCGGAATCGACCGGAACCGGTCCACCACTCCCCGACTGACGTCCATCGCGACACCGCTGGCGGTGGCACCGAGGCCGTACAGCATCGTCATCACAAAAACCCCGGGTAGCAGGAACTCCCGGTAGCTGCCCGCACCCGGCACCGCCATGCCGCTGCCGAAGACGTACCCGAAGACCAGGACGAACATGATCGGCAGACTGAAGTAGATGACGATCTCTTCGGGCGACCGGACCACGTGCGCCATGTTGCGCCCGGTCATCGTCGCGCCGTCGACCACCGCCCACCGGAACCTGCTCACCGCGCCACCTCCGCCTTCTGCCGGACCCCGCCGACCGTGAGCTGCAGAAACGCCTCGTCCAGGGTTGGCCTGCGCAGCCCGATGTCGGCCACCACGATCCCCGAGGCCTCCAACGCCCGCATCACGTCACCGAGCGCGGCGACCCGGTCGGTGACCGGGGCGCCGAGCTGCCGGAGTTCGGCGTCGACGGTCACCGCCCCGCTCGCCAGCCGTTCGAGGATCGCCGCCGTGGCCGCCACATCGGCCTGATCATGGACGACCACCTCGATCCGGTCCGCGCCGATCCGCGCCTTCAGCTCGTCCGACGTTCCCTCGGCGACCACCCGGCCGCTGTCGATCACGCAGACCCGGTCGGCGAGCTGGTCCGCCTCCTCCAGGTACTGCGTGGTGAGCAGCACCGTCGTCCCGTTCGCCGCCAGTTCCCGGACCGCCGACCACAACTGGTTACGGCTGCGCGGGTCGAGGCCGGTGGTCGGCTCGTCGAGGAAGAGCACCCGGGGCGTCATGATCAGGCTGGCGGCCAGGTCGAGCCGACGCCGCATCCCACCCGAGTACGTCGCCGCCGAACGGCCCGCCACCTCGGACAACCCGAACCGCTCCAGCAGTTCGTCCGCCCGCTGCCGGGCCGCCCGCCGGGACAGATGCTGCAACCGGCCGAAGAGGACCAGATTCTGCCGCCCGCTGAGGACCTCGTCGACCGCGGCGTACTGCCCGGTCAGCCCGAGCACGCCACGGACCTGCTCCGGCTGGCGGGCAACGTCGTACCCGGCCACCCGGGCCTGACCGGCGTCGAACCGCAACAGCGTGGTCAGGATCCGGACCGCGGTGGTCTTGCCCGCACCGTTCGGCCCCAGCATCCCGTAGACCGTGCCGGCCGGCACGATCAGATCGAGCCCGTCCAGGGCCCAGGTCGTGCCGTACCGCTTGCGCAGCCCCTCGGCGACGACCGCTGACGTTCTGTTGTTCATGCCACCGACGGTCCCGGACCGCGCGCACCGGCCACGCACCGCGCGCTGACCGGCAGGCGCTCCGGATCCACCGCCCGCGCACCGCCCGCTGACGGCACCGTCCCGGGGGCCGGTGGCCCGGGCCCGACCGGCCCCGGCTCAGGACCGTTCGAGCAGTTCGAGCGCGGCCGTACGACTCAGCGCCGCGCCCCGCGCGAAGATCCGTTCGTACGCCGCGTCACCGAGCCGGGCCCGCACCGAACCGGCCACCGCCGTGCCGGCCACCGCCCCCGACGGATCGGTGCCGTCCTGCAGGGCAGACACGGCGCCGAGCAGCAGGCAGGCCCGCTCGGGGTCACCGGCCCGGAGCACCGGCCCGATCCAGCCCTCGACCGCGACCGCGAGCATCGCCGACTCCCACACCCCCACCGGCGCGGCCAACACCTGCCGGTAGCGTGCCCGCGCCTCGTCCGGCGCGCCCTCCGCCTCGGCGATCTGACCGAGCATGACCAGCGCGGCGATCCGGATCCCCTCGGCACCGAACCAGCCGGTCGGGCACTCGGCGAACGCCTGCTCGGCCAGCCGGCGAGCGCCCGCGAGGTCACCCCGGCGCCGGGCGATCTCGCCGAGCCCGAAGCGGGCGGCGGCCAGCAGTTCCGGCGCCCCGGCCCGCAGCGCCAACTCGGCCACCCGTCGGTAGTCCGCCGCCGCCCCGTCGAGTTCCCCGAGGCTGACCCGGCCGTCACCCCGGGTACGCAACAGCTCCGCCATGTCGAGGGTGGAGCCGAGTTCGTCGACCAGGCGCATCGCCTCGTCCAGCAACGCCGTCGCCGCCTCGCCACGGCGGAAGGCGAGCTCGATCATGGTGGTCAGCGCCAGTACGCTCCCCCAGCGCTCGCCGAGTGCCCGGAACCGTGACAAGGCACGGTCGAACTCCTCCCACGCCGCGTCGTACCGGTTCTCCATCATCCGCACCATGCCGACGCCGAGCGCGGCCAGTGCCTGGCTCCAGGGGTCGGGGCCGATGACGTGCCCCCAGGACTCCGGCACCCCCTTCGCCAGGATGGGCAGGTCCGGAGGCGGGCCGGCGGCGACCCCGGACAGGTAGAACAGGAACGGCTGGCTCGGCGGCCGGCCCAGGGTCCACAGGATCTCGCCGGCCCTGGCGACGGCCCCCGCCGCCGGACCGTACCCGCCGAGCGAGGCGTGCAGGATGGCGAGCGCGTACTCTTCCGCCAGACCGGGCGGGGGTGCGGCACCGAGCCGGGTGACGAGCTGACCGGCGAGCGCGGCCCCCTCCCCGCGCAGACCGCGCAGCCACCAGTAGAACGACAGTGCCGCGACCAGGCGGAGCCCCAGGTCGAGGTCGGCGTCGGCGACCGCCCGGCGCAGCGCGAGGTGCAGGTTGTCCCGGTCGGCGTCCAGCCGGCGCAGCCACTCCAACTGGTCCGCCCCGCGCAGCCGGAGGTCGGCGGTACGGGCCAGGTCGAGGACGTATTCGGCGTGCGCCCGGCGCAGCGGCTCCGCCTCGCCGGCCTCGACCAGCCGCTCGGCGCAGAACGCCCGGACCGTCTCCAGCATCCGGAAGCGTCCGCCGCCCGCCTCCACCAGGGACTTGTCGACGAGTCCGGTCAGTACGTCGAGCACGTCGGCGGAGTCGAGCGGCCCGCAGACCCGCTCGATCGCGTCCAGGTCGGCCCCACCTGCGAAGACGGTCAGCCGTCGGGCCAGTCGCTGCTCGGTCCCGTCCAGCAGGTCCCAGCTCCACCGCACCACGGCGCGCAACGTCTGGTGCCGGGGCTGCGCCACCCGGCTGCCCCGGTTCAGCAGGCGGAACCGGTCGTCGAGCCGGGCCGCGACCTCCCCGACCGGCAGCGCCCGCAGCCGGGCGGCGGCGAGTTCGATGGCCAGCGGCAGACCGTCGAGGGTGCGACAGATCCGCAGCACCGCGTCGACGTTCGCCTCGTCGACGTCGAAGCCCGGGGCCACGTCGGCGGCCCGGTCGACGAAGAGCCGTACCGCGGCGTAGCCACGCACGTCGGCGACGCTGACCTCCGTCGCCGGCACCGCCAGACCGGAGACCGGGCACACCGCCTCGCCGGTGATCCCCAGTGGTTCCCGGCTGGTGGCCAGGATCCGCAGCCCCGGACAGCTGGCGAGCAGTCGGGCGGCGAGCCGGGCCGCGTCGGCGACCACGTGCTCGCAGTTGTCCAGCACCAACAGCAGCTGCCGGTCGGCGAGCGCCGCGACCAGTCGGTCGACGACGTCCCGTGGCCCGCCGGGCGCCCGCAGTGCCGCGTCCCGCAGGTTCAGCGCGGCCAGCACCGCCGGCCCCACGTCCGCCCCGTCGACCAGCCCGGCCAGCTCGACCATGCGGACGTCCCCGGGCTGCCGCCCGGCCGCCTCGATCGCCAGCCGGGTCTTGCCCACGCCGCCCGGGCCGTGCAGCGTGACCAGCCGGGCCTCGTCGAGCAGTTTGCCGATCCGCCCGAGTTCGTCCTCCCGCCCGACGAAGCTGCTCACCTGGCCCGGCAGCCCGGCCCCCGGACCGGTGCGGGTGACCTGCGGCGTCGAGAGGTACGCCGACACCGGACCCGGCGGTCCAGCCGGGGCGGTCTCGGCCGGCCGGCTCTCCTCCGCCTGCGGAACCTTCTCAACCGGTCCAAGCGGCGCGGCGGACCGGGGCATGCCCCGTCGCACCGTCGGCCCGTCCGACTGTCCCACCGCATCGCCGTGCCGCACCGTCCGGTCGTCACGCGGCCGGGCCGGATCGTCATGCCTGCGGCCCGGATCGTCACGCGGCCGGGCCGGATCGTCATGCCTGCGGCCCGGATCGTCACGCGGCCGGGCCGGATCGTCATGCCTGCGGGCCGGGCCGTCGCGCAGCAGGGCCGGATCGTCGCGCAGCAGGGCCAGGTGGAGCGCGGCGAGATCCGGCGAGGGGTCGGCGCCGAGTTCGTCGGCGAGCAGGCGCCGCCCCTCGGCGAAGACGGCGAGCGCCTCGGCCCGCCGGCCGCCCGCGTGCAGCGCCCGCATCAGCTGGCCCCGCAACCGCTCCCGCAGGGGGTACGCAATCAACAGGTCCCGCAGTTCGCCGATCGGCGGTCCCGGCTCGGCCAGCCCCAGTTCCGCCTCCACCCGGTCCTCGATCGCACCGAGCCGCAGCTCCTCGAGGCGCACCGCCTGCGCCGCCGCGTACGGGGCCGGCCGTACATCGGCCAACGGCTCGCCCCGCCACAGCTCAAGTGCCTCACCCAGCAGCTTCACGGCGGATCGCCGGTCGCCGTCACGCAGTGCCCGGTGTCCCGCCTCCGCCAGCCGGGTGAACCGGTGGACGTCGACGTCCTCCCGGTCGATGGTGAGGCGGTAGCCCGCCGGGTGGAACTCCAGCAGCGTCCCGGCTCCGGCTCCTCCAGCACCGGCACCAGCTCCAGCTCCGGCTCCGGCTCCGGCTCCGGCTCCGGCTCCGGCTCCGGCTCCGGCCAGGATCTGCCGCAGTCGGCTGACCTGCGACTGCAGGGCGTTCGCGGCACGTGCCGGCGGATGGTCGCCGTACAGGGCATGGATCAGCCGGTCGGCGCTGACCACCCGGCCCGCGTCGAGCAGCAGCAGCACCAGCAGGGCACGGAGCCGGGCACCGCCGACGGCGAGTCGAGTGCCGTCGTCGGCGTACACCTCCGTCACGCCCAGGATGCCGAACCGCATGCCGTTGATTCTCACCCAACCGCGCTTTCCACATTTCACCGCGCGGAATGGAGACATCTGGCTAGCTTTGGAGGTGTTCAGTGTCTTTCGCGCAGTTGGGAGGGTCGGCCATGGACGTCGAGGTCACCATCCGGGTGGACGGGACGGACCGCCGGCTCACCGTGGACACCCGGACGACCCTGCTCGACGCCCTACGGGAACGGCTCGGCAACACCAGCCCGAAGAAGGGCTGTGACCACGGCCAGTGCGGCGCCTGCACGATCCTGCTCGACGGGCGACGGGCGAACAGTTGTCTGGCTCTCGCGGTGGCGCACGACGGCGCCGAGATCGTCACCGCCGCCGGCCTCGCACCGGACGGTCAGCTCCACCCGATGCAGCAGTGCTTCATCCGGCACGACGCCTTCCAGTGCGGCTACTGCACGCCCGGCCAGATCGTGTCGGCCGTCGCCATGCTCCGCGAGGCGGAAGCCGGCTGGCCGAGCGCGGTGACGATGGACAGCCCGGACGGCGGCGCCGACGGCGGCCCGGTCCGGCTCGACGCGGACGAGATCCGCGAGCGGATGAGCGGCAACCTCTGCCGCTGCGCGGCGTACGCGAACATCGTCCCGGCGATCGAGGAACTCGCCCGCCGATGAGACCCTTCCGCTACACCCGTGCCGACGACGTCGACGGTGCCGTCGCCCTGCTCGCCGCGACACCGAACGCCGCCTTCCTGGGCGGCGGGACCAACCTGGTCGACCTGATGAAACTCGACGTCGCCACCCCGGAACTGCTGGTCGACGTACGTCGGCTCACCTCCGACCGGGTCGACGAGCTGCCCGGCGGCGGCCTGCGGATCGGGGCCGCCACCCGGAACAGCGACCTGGCCGCCGACCCGCTGCTCCGGCACCGGTATCCGATGGTCTCCCAGGCCCTGCTCGCCGGCGCCTCCGGTCAGCTCCGCAACCTGGCCACCGCCGGCGGGAACCTGCTGCAACGCACCCGCTGTGTCTACTTCCAGAACGTCACCACGCCGTGCAACAAGCGACAGCCGGGCACCGGGTGCTCGGCGGTCGAGGGGTACCACCGGGAACTCGCCGTCCTCGGCACCTCGCCGGAGTGCGTCGCGACCCATCCGTCCGACTTCGCCGTCGCGCTCGCCGCGCTGGACGCGGTGGTCGTGACGAGCGGGCCGGACGGTGAACGGCGCATCCCGATGGTCGAACTGCACCGGCTGCCCGGGCAGGAGCCGCAGCGGGACACGACGCTGACACACGGCGAGTTGATCACCGCCATCGAGCTGCCGCCGCTGCCCTTCGCCACCTGCTCCCGCTACCGCAAGGTCCGGGACCGGGCGTCCTACGCCTTCGCCCTGGTCTCGGTGGCGGCGGCACTGGACGTGGCGGACGGGATGGTCCGGGACGTCCGGATCGCGCTCGGCGGGGTGGCGCACAAGCCGTGGCGGGCGACCCGGGCCGAGGAGCTGCTGCGTGGCGGCCCGGCCCGGGAGGACCGGTTCCGCGCGGCGGCCGAGGCGGAACTCGCCGACGCCCGGCCGCTGCCCGGCAACGCCTTCAAGGTGCCGCTGGCCCGGAACACCCTCACCGGCACGCTGCGCGAGCTGACCACGGGACAGGTCTGAACCGGCTCCCTGGGTCGTCTGCCCACCTGAGTAGGTTGAACTGGTTGAACCTCGCACAACCTGGCCCGCGTCCCGGGCCGCACGACGGCAGGAGAACACCCCGATGAGCGAGCAGCTGGCCGTACCGACCCTTCCGCTGGCCAACGGCGCCCGGATCCCCCAGTTCGGCCTCGGCACCTGGCCGATGTCGGACGCCGAGGCGGAACGGGCCGTCGCCGAGGCGATCGGCACCGGCTACCGGCTGATCGACACCGCGTACAAGTACGGCAACGAGACGGGTGTGGGTCGCGGGCTGCGCGCCTCCGGCGTACCCCGGGAGGAGCTCTTCGTCACGAGCAAGTTGAACGGCGAGTGGCACGGCCGGGAGAAGGTCCGGGAGGCGTTCCGGGACAGTGTCGGCAAGCTCGGCGTGGACTACCTCGACCTGTACCTGATCCACTGGCCGATGCCCTGGCAGGACCGGTACGTCGACGCCTTCCTCGGCCTCACCGACCTGCTGCGGGAAGGACTGGTACGGGCGATCGGGCTGTCCAACTTCAAGCCGGCGCACATCGACCGGATCCGGGCCGCGACCGATGTCACGCCCGACGTGAACCAGATCCAGTTGAACCCGACGCTGACCCGTGAGGCCACCCGGGCGTACGACCGTGAACACGGCATCGTGACCCAGTCGTGGGGGCCGATCGGGCACGGCCGCGAACTGCTCTCCGAACCGGTGGTGACGGAGATCGCGGAGCGCTACGGCCGGACGCCGGCGCAGGTCGTGCTCCGCTGGCACGTCGAGCTGGGGCTCGTGCCGATTCCGAAGACCTCCTCGCCGGAGCGGATGAAGACCAACATCGACATCTTCGACTTCTCGCTGACCCCGGCGGACGTGGCCGCGCTCTCCGCCCTCGACCGGGGCGAGGAGGCGGCCACCGACTCAGACTCGGTCGGGCACTGAACCGCCGACCGGTGCCGGCGCCCGCCGGCACCGGTCAGGGCAGCTCCATCGTCTCGGTGGTGGCGATCTCACCCAGCGCCGCGTCCAGGTAGTCGCCGACCGGCCGACCGGTGACGGCCAGCAGGTCGGCCACCAGCAGCGGGGCGTGCCGGGCCGCCGTCGACCGGTCCGGCGGCGGCACCTCCCCGACCTCCGGGTGTACGCCGAGCGCGCCGGTCAGCAGCAGCGCCAGCGCCTGGACGTCCAGGTCGGGCAACCAGACGGCGTTGGTCCGGACGCAGCGGGTCAGCACCGCCTGGACGTCCTCGCCGGCCAACCCGTCCGGGTGCGTCTCCTCGAGCTGCATCCGCAGCACGGCGCCGAGCACCCGGCCGACCTGCTCCTGGTTCTGCGCGGCCAGGTCCTCGACCGCCGCCTCGAAGGCGGTGAGGTCCCGGACCCGGGCCGCCTCGACGGCGTCGACCGTGGCACGCCTGATGGCCTGCACCACCACCGGTACGGAAGTCATCCGCCCATTCAACCGGACCCGGCCCGGACCGCCGCCACCGGCGGCTCATCCCGCCCACCGCCACCGGTGGCTCATCCCCTGCCCGGGCCAGGCTCGTCCCCCGCGCCCGCCCGGGCCAGGCTCATCCGTCGTTCCGGCCACCGTTGAGCAACTGGTCGAAGGACGTGGTCAGCGCGAACGGGTCGGCGACCGTGGCCGGCTCCCGCCGGACGATCTCCTCGGCCAGTTCGTCCGCCGCACGGCTGATCCGACTGTGCAGACTGCCCTGCGGGTCACCGCCGCCCCAGTCCTCCGGGGCCGCGAAGACCCCGGTCGGCACGACGATCGCCCGCAGGTAGCTGAACATCGGGCGCATCGCGTGGTCCAGGGCCAGCGAGTGCCGGGCGGTGCCGCCGGTGGCGGCGATCAGCACCGGTCGGCCGAGCAGGGCCTCGTCGCCCAGCACGTCGAAGAACGACTTGAACATTCCGCTGTACGAGGCGTTGAAGATCGGCGTGACCGTGATGACGCCGTCGGCGGCGGCGACGGTGTCGAGCGCCGCCTTCAGCGACTCCGAGGGGTAACCGGTCGACAGGTGGTTCACCACGTCGTGGGCGTGGTCGCGCAGCTCCACGACGTGGGTCTCGACCTCCGCGTGCCGGCGGGCGAGTGCCGCGCCGGCCGCCTCCGCGAGCCGGTCGGCGAGCAGCCTGGTGGACGACGGGACCCGCAGGCCGCCGGAGACCACCGCGAGGGTACGTCTCATCGGTCCGCTCCCGCCTCGACCACGGCACCCGTGCCCGTACCGGCCGCCTCGGCGTCCCGCGCGGCCTTCAGGCTGGCGTGGGTCGGCGCCTCCGGCACGTGCGCCGGACGCAGCGCGGCGAACTCCCGGCGGAGCACCGGAACCACCTCCTCACCGAGGAGGTCGAGCTGTTCGAGCACGGTCTTCAGGGGCAGGCCGGCGTGGTCCATCAGGAAGAGCTGGCGCTGGTAGTCGCCGACGTACTCGCGGAAGCCCAGCGTACGGTCGATCACCTGTTGCGGGCTTCCGACGGTCAGCGGGGTCTCCCGGGTGAAGTCCTCCAACGACGGGCCGTGGCCGTAGACCGGGGCGTTGTCGAAGTAGGGCCGGAACTCCCGGACCGCGTCCTGGGAGTTGCGCCGCATGAAGACCTGGCCGCCGAGTCCGACGATGGCCTGGTCGGCGGAGCCGTGCCCGTAGTGCGCGAACCGCTGGCGGTACAGCCCGATCATCCGCTGGGTGTGCTCCTTGGGCCAGAAGATGTGGTTGGCGAAGAAGCCGTCACCGTAGTACGCGGCCTGCTCGGCGATCTCCGGGCTGCGGATCGACCCGTGCCAGACGAACGGCGGGACGCCGTCCAGCGGCCGGGGCGTCGAGGTGAACGACTGCAGCGGGGTACGGAACTTGCCGGACCAGTCGACCACGTCCTCCCGCCACAGCCGGCGCAGCAGGTCGTAGTTGTTGATAGCGAGCGGGATGCCGTTGCGGATGTCCTGCCCGAACCAGGGATAGACCGGCCCGGTGTTGCCCCGGCCCATCATCAGGTCGACCCGACCGTCCGCGAGGTGCTGCAGCATCGCGTAGTCCTCGGCGATCTTCACCGGGTCGTTGGTGGTGATCAGGGTGGTGGCGGTCGAGAGCAGCAACCGGCTCGTCCGCGCCGCGATGTAGCCGAGCATGGTGGTCGGCGAGGAGGGTACGAACGGCGGGTTGTGGTGCTCGCCGGTGGCGAAGACGTCAAGACCGACCTCCTCGGCCTTGAGCGCGATGGCGACCATCGCCTTGATCCGCTCGCCCTCGGACGGCAACCGCCCGTTCGTCGGGTCCACGGTGACGTCGCCGACGGTGAAGACCCCGAACTGCATGATCAGCTCCTCGCGTGAAGACCGCCCGGGCGCGTCTGTCCCGGCACGTTCCCCACAACATACTTGACTCGGCAAGTATTCCGGACGGGCAAGGGTCCCTCCCTCCCGACGCAGCCCAGGTGTTAGGAGGGGGCCCTTCCTATACAAAAGGCGATGACAAGGGGCCCTTCCTTGCACCGGGGGTGGGTGCGCTATTCATGTCGGATGGAGACTGGCAGCCCGGTGGAGCCGCTCGACGAGTGGCGCCGGCCCGGGCCGAATCCGACGCAGCGCCGCCGCGATCTGTACCTCGGACTGTCGACGGCCGCCGCCGCCATGCTCAGCGTGGTCCTCACGAACAGCATGGGGTTGTTCCCGCTCGGCGCCCCGCCGTCCTGGCCGGAACAGTTGGCCGGGGCGGTGGCGATGTCCCTGCCGCTGATCTGGCGGCGTACCCGTCCCGAGGTGGTGACGATCGTGATCGCCGTGGTGTTCATCGCCGCCCAGGCCCGGGGGAACCCGGAGACGTTGGCCTCGTCGTCCGCCCTCTTCATCGCCCTCTACACGCTCGGCGCCTGGGGCCGACACCGTCGGTGGGCGGCCTGGATCCGGATCGGGGTGATCTTTGCCATGTTCGCCTGGTTGGCCACGTCTGCCACGATCTCGATCATGACGAGCCCCGGGCCGAACTTCGAGGGCGCCGCCGGCCCGCTGCATCCGCTGCTGGCCGCCAGCCTGTACAGCATCCTGTTCAACCTGGCCTTCTTCCTGCTGGCGTACCTGCTCGGCAACAGCACCTGGATCTCGGCGCGCAGCCGTCACCAACTGCGGGTGCAGGCCGAGGAACTGCGGCGGTCCCGGGGCGCCGAGGCCGAGCGGGCGGTGACCCAGGAACGGGTCCGGATCGCCCGCGAACTGCACGACGTCGTCGCCCACCACGTCTCGGTGATGGGGGTGCAGGCCAGCGCCGCCCGCCGGGTCATGGAGAAGGACCAGGCAAAGGCGCGGACCGCCCTCACCGCGGTGGAGCAGAGCGCCCGGACGGCGGTCGACGAACTGCGGCGGATGCTCGGCGTGCTGCGCAACGCGGGCGCCACCGACCGGACCGGGGCGGACACCGGCGACCACACCAGCGGCTACGGCCTGGACCAGGTCGACTCCCTGGTCCGGGGTGCCCGTGACGCCGGCCTCACCGTGGCGTACCAGACCTTCGGTACGCCGCTGCCGGTGCCGGAGTCGGTCTCGCTCGCCAGCTACCGGATCGTCCAGGAGGCGCTGACGAACACCATCAAGCACGCCAGGGCGGGCGCCGTCGACGTACGCGTCCGGTACCTGCACCGCGAGGTCGAGGTCGAGGTGACCGACGACGGACGGGCGGTGCCGGCGACTCCGACCGCCCGGCCAGCGGCGACCGGTGGACTCGGCCTGATCGGCATGCGGGAGCGGGTCGCCGCGCACGACGGGATTTTGGAGGTCGGCCCCCGCCAGGACGGCGGCTTCCGGGTACGCGCCCGCTTCCCGGTGGTCCCACCCGGGCGGGCCGTCGAGGACGACGGATCGGTCCGGTCTGTCGGACAGGCGGCCACGGCATGACCAGCGGCCCCATCCGGATCCTGCTCGCCGACGACCAGCACCTGGTCCGGACCGGCCTGCGGATCATCCTCGAGACGGAGGACGACGTCGAGGTGGTCGCCGAGGCGGTGGACGGCCGGCAGGCGGTCGAACTGACCGCGGCACACCGCCCGGACGTCGTCCTGATGGACGTCGAGATGCCGCACCTGGACGGGCTGGAGGCGACCCGGCGGATCGTCGCCGACGGTGGGACCGACGGACCGGCCGTACTCATCCTCACCACCTTCGACCGCGACGACTACCTCTTCGCCGCCCTGCAGGCCGGGGCCAGCGGGTTCCTGCTCAAGAACGGCACCCCGGAGGACCTGATCGACGCGGTACGCGTGCTCGCCCGTGGGGACGCGCTGCTCGCGCCGCAGATCACCCGGCGGGTCATCGCCGCCTTCGCGTCGCCCGCACCGGCGGGCCCCGCCCGGACACCGACCCAGCGCGGGGGCGCCGTCGGACCGGCCCGGGGCCGGCTCTCCGAACTCACCGAGCGGGAACGGGAGGTGCTGGTCCAGCTCGCCGCGGGCGCCTCCAACGGGGAGATCGCCCAGCGGATGGTGCTCGGTGAGGCGACGGTGAAGACCCACGTCTCCCGGGTGCTGATGAAGCTCGGCCTGCGGGACCGGACCCAGGCCGTGATCTTCGCGTACGAGCACGGCGTGGTGACCCCGGGCGCCGCCGTCGACTGAACCGGTGCGGTCCGGACCGGCCGCCCACCGTGCCACCCGCACTGTTCCGTCGTGTACTTCCGCCGCACGGTTCCGTCGCGCGGCGGACGTCAGGGGCGCCGACGCGGACTAGCGTCTACTCCGCCGGAGCAACGGTGGCTCCGGCAGCACAGACTGGCGGAGGAACTGGATGCTACGTGTCTCGTCCGTGAACCGGACGTTCGGTGATCGGAGGGTGCTGGACGACATCTCCTTCGAGGTGGCGCCGGGGCGGATGACCGGGTTCGTCGGTGCGAACGGCGCCGGCAAGACCACCTCGATGCGGATCATCCTCGGCCTGCTCGCGGCCGATTCCGGTACGGTGAGCTGGCACGGCGCCCCGATCACCCGCGCCGTACGGCAGCGCTTCGGCTACATGCCGGAGGAGCGTGGGCTGTACCCGAAGATGAAGGTCCGCGAGCAGCTGACGTACCTCGGCCGGCTGTACGGGCTCGGCGCGGCGGACGCCCGACGCAGTGTCGACGAGTTGCTGGACCGGATGGGTCTGACCGAACGGGCCGACGACCTGCTGGAGACGCTGTCGCTCGGCAACCAGCAGCGGGCGCAGGTCGCCGCGGCACTGGTGCACGACCCGGAGCTGCTCATCCTCGACGAGCCGTTCTCCGGCCTCGACCCGATCGCGGTGGACGTGGTCGCCGGGGTGCTGCGGGAACGGGCCGCCGACGGCGTACCGGTGCTCTTCTCCAGCCACCAGCTCGACGTGGTGGAGCGGCTCTGCGACGACCTCGTCATCATCGCCGCCGGTGCGGTCCGGGCCACCGGCAGCCGTACCGAGCTGCGGTCCCGGTACGCCGCCGCCCGGTACGAGCTTGTCGTCGACGGCGACGCCGGCTGGGTACGCGACCTGTCCGGGGTGTCCATCGTGGACCTGGACGGGGCCCGGGTCGTGATCGAGCTCGCCGATCCGGCCGACGACCAGCGGGTACTGAACGCCGCGCTGGAGCGCGGTCCGGTACGCGCCTTCGCCCCCGTCGTCCCCTCGCTCGCCCAGATCTTCCGGGAGGTCTCCCAGTGACGACCACATCCGCCCCCTCCCCCGCCCGTCAGACCCAGCCGGGGCGACCGGACCGGACCGGACCGGCGGCCAGCACCAGCTCGTTCTGGGCGGCGACCCGACTCGTCGCCGGCCGGGAGATCACGGTCCGGCTGCGCGACAAGACCTTCCTGTTCAGCACGGTCTTCTTCCTGCTGTTCGCGCTCGGCTCGGCGGTCGTGCCGGCGATGTTCGCCGGTGACAGCTCCACCGTGGCGGTCGCCGCCGGCCCGGAGGCGGCCAGCGTGCTGGACCGGGCCGGCCTGGAAGTGGTCGCCGCGCCCGACACCCAGCGGGCCGAGCAGCTCGTCCGGGACGGGGACGTCGACGCCGCCGTTGTCGCGGGCGACGGTCCGGGCGGGATCCGGATCCTCGCCATGAAAGAGGCTCCGGACGATCTGGTGTCCGCGCTGAGCAGCTCACCGCCGGTGCAGTTGCTCGACCCGGACGCGGTCGACCCGGTGGCGGCCTTCCTGATCCCGTTCGCCTTCGGGATGGTCTTCCTCTTCGCCTCGCTGAGCTTCGGCATCCAGATCGCGCAGAGCGTGACCGAGGAGAAGCAGACCCGGATCGTCGAGATCCTGGTCGCCGCCGTACCGGTCCGGGCGCTGCTGGCCGGGAAGGTGCTCGGCAACGGCGCGCTGGCGCTGGGCCAGGTGGCGCTGATCGGGCTGGTCTCGGTCGTCTCGATGCGGCTGATGGACTCCGGCCCGCTGCTCGGCCTGCTCGGTCCGGCGATCGGCTGGTTCATCCCGTTCTTCGTGGTCGGGTTCGTGCTGCTGGCCTCGCTCTGGGCGGTCGTCGGTGCGCTGGTCAGCCGTCAGGAGGACATCTCCGGGGCGTCCACCCCGATCCAGATGCTGGTCATGATCCCGTTCTTCGCGGTCTCGTTCCTCAACGACAACCCGCTGGCCATGGCCGTGCTGTCGTACGTGCCGTTCTCCGCGCCGACCGCGATGCCGGTGCGGCTGTTCGCCGGCGACGCCGCCGGCTGGGAGCCGTTCCTGTCGCTGCTCGTGCTGCTCGGCGCCGCGGTCCTGTGCCTGGCGCTCGCCGCCCGGCTCTACGAGGGGGCACTGCTGCGGACCAACGGCAAGACCTCGGTACGGGTCGCCTGGCAGGACCGGGAGATGCGTTCCGCGGCCTGACCGGCCGGGGTTGACCAGACAGAGTCAGGGTCGTTTCGCGGCGAGGCCGGCACAGCGCCTCGCCGCGGCGATCCGGCTCTCACTCCGGCCCCGGGTCACTTCCGGGTCAGTCGGGCGAGCAGTTCCAGCTGTCGGGGGTCCTGCAGGGCGGATCCGACGGCGACCACCCGGCAGCCGGCGTGCAGGAAGTCGGCGGCGTTGTCGGCGTCCACTCCGCCGGTGGCGACGAACCGCACGGTGGGGAACGGCGCGAGCTGGGCCCGGATCCAGCCGGCACCGAGCTGCGCGGCCGGGAACGCCTTGAGCCAGGTGTGACCGGTACGCAGTGCCTGGTTGATCTCCGAGGAGGTGGCCACGCCGGGCAGATGCGGCAGGCCGAGAGTGGCGCATTCGGCCGCCACCTGCGGGTCGTACCCGGGTGCCACGGTGAAGGCGGCGCCCGCCTCGTGCACCGACCGGGCCTGCTCCGGGGTGACGACCGTGCCGGCGCCGACCGGCCGGCCACGGTCCCGGCCGGCGGCGAGGGCCGCGTGCAGGGAGGGCAGCGCGTCGGTGCTCTGCACCGGCACCTCCACCACGTCGACGCCGATGTCCCAGGCGCGTTGGCAGAGTTCGACCGTCTGCGCGGGCGGCAGGCCGCGCAGGATCGCCATCACCGGCTGGTCGGTGAAGAGGGTGTCGAAGAAGGGTGTGGAGTGGGTGTCCACCTCGGCTCCGTTCATGGTCGGCGGTCCGCGTTCCACCCGAGGTCACGGGAGATCGCGGTACCGGTCTCGGTCAGGTCGGGCAGGTACTCGCGGAGTTGCCGCAGCGGAGCCAGCGCCCGCAGCGCGGTGATCGACACCGCCGCGACGACCCGGCCCCGGGCGTCCCGGACCGGCACCGCCACGCAGTTGACGAAGTCCTCGAACTCGCCGTCGTCCTCCGCCCAGCCACGCTCGGCGATCCGGTCCAGCTCCGCGCGGAACGCCTTCGCGCTGGTGATGGAGGTGGCGGTGTGCGGCCGGAAGCTGATCCTGGCCAGGAACCGGTCCCGGGCCTCGTCGTCGAGGTACGCCAGGACGGCCTTGCCGACGCCGGAGGTGTGCGGGTCGACCGTCTGACCGACCCGGGACCGCATCCGTAACGCTCCCCGACCGTCCACCTTGGCCACGTAGACGATCTCGTCGTCGACGAGTTGGGCGAGGTGCACGGTGTGGCCGTACCGGTCACCGAGCCGGACCAGGTGCGGGTGCGCGATCGGGTGCAGCTCCAGGTGGTCCACCGCCTGGTGGGCGAGCGCCACCATGCGGAAGCCGACGGTGTACCGGCCGGCCACCGACCGGGCGAAGCCGCCGGCCTCCAGGGTCTGCAGCAGCCGCAGCGCGGTGGACTTGTGCACTCCCAGGTGCTCGGCGACCTCGCCGAGCGAGCGGGGCCGCTCCGCGAAGAACTCGATGATGCTCAGGGCACGCTCGACGGTCTGGGACACGTGGTCGCTCCCGGTCAGGCCCGGGTTGCGGCCGGCCGGTCCGTACCGTGCCAGACGTCCGACGTGGTGCCGAGTTCGGCGCAGATCGTCTCCACCGGGGGCAGACTGGCGAAGTCGCCGACCGAGCCGAGCGCCGCGGTGGCGACCAGGTGCCCGAGCCGGAGCCGGGCGGTCTGGTCGAGCCCGCGCAGCGCGCCGGACAGCCAGCCCGCCGCGAAGGCGTCGCCGGCCCCGACCGGCTCGACCACCTCCACGCGCCGTGCCGGTACGGTCGTCGTCCCGCCGTCGTGGAACGCGACGGCGTCCACCGCCCCGTTCTTCACCACCAGGGTGCCGGAGGCGCCGAGCAGGTCGCGGACCTGCTCGGGGGTGTGCACGTCCCAGAGCCGGGCCGCCTCGTCGAGGCCGACGAAGACCACGTCGGCGAGCCGGGCCAGCCGGAGCAGTTCGGCGGCCTCGTCACCGGTCCAGAGTGCGGGCCGGAAGTTGACGTCGAAGGAGATCAGTCGGCGCCCGGCCGGCCGGCTCGTGATGAGCTGGTCGACCAGGTCCCGGCAGGTCTCGGAGAGGGCCGGGGTGATGCCGCTCAGGTGCAGTACCGGGGCCGGTACCTCGGCGATCCGGTCCGCGTACGCCCGGTCCATACCGGCGGCGGCGGATCCGCGCCGGTAGTAGTAGACGCGGGTGCCGTCCGGCCCGGGATCCTTGAGATAGACGGCGGTCGGCCGGGTCGGGTCGACCTCGACCAGCGAGGTGTCGACACCGACCTCGGCGACCTGACTCACAACAAGATCACCCAGCGGGTCGGCACCGACCCGGCTCGCCCAGGCGGCGCGGTGGCCCAACGCGGCCAGGAACATCGCGACGTTGGACTCGGCGCCGCCGGCCCGGAGGACGAACGTCGACTCCGCGTCCAGCCGTCCGCCGGGCGTCGGAGTCACCATCACCATGGTCTCGCCGACGCAGACGGCGTCGAGGTGTCGCGGGTCGTCCGAGGTCGGTACCGAGATCACCGCAACCCACCCTCTCCGTTGCAGATGTTGCAACGCGCTACTCGTCATGCGCATCGCCGGATGCGGGGCACCACCCTAGACCAGCAGGTGCCGGGACCGCCAACCCGGACGGTCAACGCGGCAGCGGCGGGGCCAGCCAGCGCAGATGCCCGTCGGCCCGGAGCAGCGGTACGGCGACCTCCAGCTCCGGACCGTGGAACGCCAACTCCTCCCGGGCCACGACCAGCCCGTGGTGCGGCGCGGACGGTGGCTCCTGCCACACGTGGTAGAGCGGCCCGTCGTCGCCGATCGAGTCGATCGCCCGGTCGAAGGCCGCCCGCCGCACGGCCGGTACGTGCATTCGGGTCGCCGCGTGGAAGACCACCCGCGGCTCGCCGGCCGGCAGGCTCCGGCCCAGCCGGGGGCAGACGTCGACGGCGTCGCCCGCGATGACGGTGGGCGGGTCCGCCGCGACGCTGTCCAGGGCAGCCTCCAACAGCGTCGCCGCGTCCCGGTCCTCGGGCCAGACCAGGGCCCGGAGCCACCGCCGGTCGCGCACGTCGGTCACGTCCACCGGATGCAGGTCCACCCCGGTCCGACTCGCGATCCTCGGTACCTCGTCGAGGTCCGGCGGCGGCGAGTCGCCCCGCCACCGGCTGTCGACGGTGAGCGGCGCGTCGGCCGGACCGAAGCGGTGCTCACCGATGGCGTACCGGTAGCGGTCGACGTGCAGGTGGATGCCGGCGCTCGCACCGACCTCGACCAGGTGCACCGGTCCCGGGCAGTGTTGCCCGACGACCCAGAGGGCGTACCGCAACCCGACCACCCGGCGTACCACGTTCGTCTGCACCAGCCGGGTACGGATCACCTCCGTCACCGGATCCTGATACCTTCGGCAGAAGTCGAGCAGGGCGGGCCCGGCGTCCGCCGGATCGGCCGCCGACGCGCCCATCAGCGACGGATAGAACCGCCGCAGCGGGTGTGGCACCCCGCTCAGCAGCAGATAGTGCACCGCCCCGAAGAGCAGGTACGACGGTTGCTGACCCTGACGCCGGTGCACCAGCAGGTCGAGGATCTCCGGTTCCTCCGCCACCACCGGGCAGAGCGCCCGGTAGAGCGGGGACGTCTCGAACACCTCGGGCGACTCCGCGAAGTGTGCCGACAGGCGCCCGATCTCCCGGCTTGAGGCCATACCCCTCCCGTCGACGGTGTCCACGTCCCGCTCCGCGACTCCCCCGTAGATGCTCCGTCGGAGGTGTTACCGGACGGGTGCCCGGGCGCCGTGTCCGGGCTGTGAGTTGAATTACCAATCGCCGGACGGGGAATGCCGCCGGAGCCCTGCGGTTGGTCGCTGTTGTGATCTTCTCTGTCCGGGCCCGCAATGCCCGGCACCAGCCGAAAGGACGCCATGACCGTCACCGGTGAGCACGTCGAGGCGCCCGCGCCACCCCGTACCCCGGGCGACCTGATGAGCCGCGCCCAACGGCTCAGACTTGTTCTTGTCCTCGGCTCGTTGATCGCCATCGGGCCGTTGACGATCGACATGTACCTGCCCGCGCTGCCCTCCATCGCGACCGACTTCGAGACGCCGTCGGCGGCGGTGCAGCTGACCCTCACCGGAACCCTCGCCGGGCTCGCCTTCGGCCAGCTGTTGATCGGCCCGTTCTCGGACGCCGTGGGCCGGCGTACGCCACTGCTGGCCGGGCTGGCCCTGCACATCGTCGCCTCGGCGCTCTGCGTGATCGCGCCGAACATCGGGGTGCTCGGCACGCTGCGGGTGCTGCAGGGGCTGGGCGTCGCCGCCACCTCGGTGGTCGGCATGGCGGTGGTGCGTGACCTGTTCAGCGGTTCCGAGTTCGCCCGGATGCTCTCCCGACTCATGCTGGTGATGGGCGCGGCACCGGTGCTCGCACCCACCCTCGGCAGCGAACTGCTGCGCTGGACGCAGTGGCAGGGCGTGTTCGTCGCGCTCGCGATCTTCGGCCTGCTGTTGATCACCGTGGCGGCGCTCGGGCTCCCCGAGACACTGCCCCCGCGGCGTCGCCGGCGCGGCGGGGCGCTGGACACCGCACGGACGTACGGTGGGCTGCTGCGGGACCGTACCTTCCTGGGACTCGTCCTGGTCGCCGGGCTGGCGATGGCGGCGCTGTTCGCGTACGTCTCCGGGTCGTCCTTCGTCTTCCAGGAGCAGTACGGCCTGAACGAGCAGGAGTTCGGATTCGCCTTCGGCGCGGGCGCGATCGGCCTGATCACCGCCACCCAGTTGAACGTCCGGCTGCTGCGCCGGTACTCGCCGCAGCGGATCCTGGTCACCGCGCTGGTTGTCGGCAGCCTCGCCGGGTTCGCGCTGCTCGGTTTCGCCGTCACCAACTACGGCGGCCTGCCCGGCATCCTGGCGTCGCTCTGGGTGGTGCTGGCCGCGTCCGGGCTCGCCATGCCGAACGCTCCCGCGTTGGCGCTGAGCCGGCACGGGGAGGCGGCCGGCACGGCGGCGGCGCTGCTCGGCGCGGTCCAGTTCGGCGTCGGCGCGGTGGCGGCACCGCTGGTCGGGGTGCTCGGCAACGGCAGCGTCGGGATGGCGCTGGTGGTCGTCGGCGGGATGGTGTCGGCGCTCACCGTCCTGGTGGTCGTCGTCCGGCCGGCCCGGCTCCCGACCGCCGACCTCGCGGTCGCCACCGCCGCCCTGCACTGAACCCCGCAGGCGTCGCGCCCCGCCCCGGCGCGCGGGACCGCCCCGGCGGTATCCGCCGCCGGGGCGGCGCGTACCCGGGGGCGGGGCGGTCCCGCGCGGCGGCGCGTCCTCCCCGGCGGCGTCGGGCGGTGCACCGTCGGGAGCGGCGGTCCCGTCACCTCACGGTCACGCCCGCTGCGGCACGGTGAGGATCTCGGCTCCGTCGTCGGTGATGGCGATCGTGTGTTCGCTGTGTGCTGTCCGGCAGCCGGTCGCGCTCCGCAGGGTCCAGCCGTCGGCGTCGGTGACGAGCGTGGCGGTGTCCGCCATGACCCATGGCTCCAGGGCCAGCAGGAGCCCGGGACGCAGCCGGTATCCGCGACCGGGCTGGCCCGTGTTCGGGACGTGCGGGTCCTGGTGCATCGTCGATCCGACGCCGTGACCACCGAACTCGGTGTTGACCGAATATCCGGCCGCGCGGAGGACCGAGCCGATGGCGTGCGAGATGTCACCGATCCGAGCCCCCGGCCCGGCTGCGGCGATTCCGGCCCGCAACGCGCGCTCGGTCGCGTTGATCAACGCGACGCTCTCCGGCGGCTCCGTGTCACCCACCACGAAGCTGATGGCGGAGTCGGCGACAACTCCGCCCTTGGCGACGGCGAGGTCGAGCGACAGCAGGTCGCCGTCGGCGAGCGGATAGTCGTGGGGAAGCCCGTGGAGTACGGCGTCGTTGACCGACGTGCAGATGTAGTGGCCGAACGGCCCGCGTCCGAAGGACGGCTCGTAGTCGACGTAGCAGGACTGCGCACCGGCCTCGACGATCATGGCCTGGGCCCACCGGTCGATGTCCAGGAGGTTCGTGCCCACCTCGCAGCGGCTCTTCAGGGTCTGCAGGATGTCGGCGACCAGGGCGCCCGCCTGCCTGGCTCGGGGTAGTTCGCTCGGGTTCAGGATCTCGATCATGCGATGCCCACTCGGTCAGCCAATAAGTATCCCGGCCATATTATCCCGGTACTAGAATCGGATCCATGGTCAGGTTGCCGCTCACTCCCGCGGAGGTCGAGCGCGGGCAGCGCCTCGGTGCCCTCCTGCGTCGCGCCAGGGGAAAACGCTCGATGCTCGGTACCGCACTGGCCGCGGGTGTCTCGCCGGAGACCCTTCGGAAAATCGAGTCCGGTCGGGTGGCCACCCCCGCCTTCCCGACCATCGCCGCGATCGCCGACGTCCTCGGCCTCTCCCTCGACGCGGTGTGGTCGGAGATCAACCGACCGGAGGGCAGGGTCGAGTTCGCCGGGTCGGGCCACGACCCCGCGCACCGGTTGGCCTCCTGAGTCCCGCGGCGAGAGATTTCCCGGGAGCGGCCGGCTCTGCGTCAACCAGCGCGAATGCTCCGTGCTGCTGCGCAAGGCGGCCACGCTGGGCTGACCTCTCCCGCGCCGCTGGCAGGGGCGGGTCACGCCGTCAGCCGAAGCGCACCCGGGCAGCCGTGGTCAGCGGTCGCGGTCGGCGGACCGGGACGTGGAAGCTACCGGTGGCGGCGCTTGCGAGCGGCTCCGCCGTGGCGGACCGGGTTGCCACCGCGCGCCCGGGACGCCGTACCGCGCCGGGCCGGGTCCGGCCCGGCTGACGACGCCGCCCCAGCGGCCGCCCAATGCGCCGGGTGGGTCAGCCCCGGCGGCAGAGCAGTGCCGGCATCTCCACGGGCCGCGTCGAGCTGGGACTGGACCAGGAAGATGCTGCCGGTCAGGTTGGCGCCCCGCAGGTCGGCGCCGCGCAGGTCCGCCCCGGTCAGGTCGGCCAGGTGCAGGTTCGCGCCGCGCAGGTCCACCCCGATCAGGTACGCCCCGCGCAGGTTGGCACCGCGTAGGTCGACCCGGCGCAGGTCTGCGCCGATCAGGTCGGCGCCGCGCCGATCGGCACCCGAGGCACCGCCCCGGACCAGATCACTGGTCCTGACCAGCAGGGTGTTCACGTACCGGCGGTGGTCGTCGACGTCGAGGGCGACCAGGGCCTCCGGCCCGCTTCGGGTGAGGGCCACGGTCCGGTCCCGGGCCACCCCGAGGTCGTCCGCCAGGCTGTCACCGGGCTGCGGCGCCGACGCCTCGGTCAGGGCCAGCGCCTCGGTCAGGTAGTACAGCAGCTCGTGCAGGTGCCGCATGACCGGGAAGACCGCGAACATCGGCCCGGCGAGCGCCGGCTCGTCCCGCCAGGTGCGTCCGCCGAAGGTCACCTGGGTGACCTGCTGCCCGGCACCGAAACAGTCGAAGACCGTACATCCGGCGAAGCCCCGGTCGCGCAGCTGGGTGTGGATGCCGCAGCGGAAGTCGTCGCCGAGATTGGGGCAGGCGTGACCGGCGGGCTTGTCGATGGCGAAGTCGGCCGAGGCGGCGAAGGCGGGGACCACACAACACAGGCCGGCGCAGCGGCCGCAGTCGGCACGTAGCCCGGGCCGGCCGTCCGCCGGGCCGCCGGTGGGTCCCGCCGGGTCGCCGGCCGATCCGACCTGGTCGTCACGCCCGGCGGCTGTCGCGTTCTCCGCGCTCACGATGACCTGCTCCCCCGATCCTCGGCCACCCGGTTGTCGGGCTGAGCTGGGACAAAGGGTACCGGCCGTCCGCTGGCGGGGCTCGCCGCGCAAAGGTTCGGATGATCCACTCCTGCAGGCCAACCGGCATTCATCCCCGGCCTCTACCGTCCGATCGATTTCCGGCTACGAGATGAGGAGCGATGGGAGTTATCAAGCGGGTCGGCGTGGGCGCCGCGGTCGCCGCCCTGGCGATCACCCTGCCGGGTGCGGCGTCGGCCGCGAACCGGGGTGACTGGGGGCGGGCCGAGCTGGTGCGGTTCGCCGTGTTGCCGGCCGAGACCTACGTGCCGGGCAGCGAGCCGGCCGGGTCCATGCTCGGCACCGCGCCGGTCAACGGGATCAGCGCGCCCTTCGCCGACCAGCCCGTCCAGGGCTTCAGCGGCGTACTGCGCAACAGCGACGGCACCTTCGACGTGCTCTCCGACAACGGCTTCGGCAACAAGGCGAACAGCGGGGACTTCCTGCTGCGGATCCAGCGGGTCGCGCCGGACTTCGGCACCGGTCGGGTCGACGTGCTGGGTGGGCTCAACCTCACCGACCCGAACGGCAAGGTGCCGTTCCCGCTGACCCGGCCGGACCGGGTGCTGACCGGCTCCGACTTCGACGTCGAGTCGATCACGCGTACGGCGGACGGGACCTACTGGATCGGTGACGAGTTCGGGCCGTACCTGCTGCACTTCGACCGGGCCGGCCGGCTGCTGGACGCGCCGGTGCCGCTGCCCGGGGTGTTCGCACCGGAGAACCCGGGCCGGGGAACCACGCCGTCCAACCTGAACAGCAGCAAGGGTTTCGAGGGGATGGCGCAGTCCCCCGACGGCCGTTTCCTCTACCCGCTGCTGGAGGGCACGGTCGCCGGTGACCCGGCCGGCTCGCTGCGGTTCAACGAGTTCGACCTGACCACGGCGGCGTACACGGGTCGGCGCTGGACGTACCAGCTGGACGCGCCGGGCAACGCGATCGGTGACGCGATCGCCGTCGACCGGGACCGTTTCCTGATCATCGAGCGGGACAACGGCGAGGGCGCCACGGCGGTGACCAAGAAGATCTACCTCGCCGACCGGCGGGACCGCGACCGGAACGGCCAGCTGGACAAGACGCTGGTGGCCGACCTGATGGACATCAACAACCCGAAGCGGGTGGGTGGGTTCGACAAGCGGTTCACGTTCCCGTTCCAGACCATCGAGGACGTGGTCATCCTCGACGACCGCACCATCGCGGTGCTCAACGACAACAACTTCCCGTCCTCGGCCGGTCGTACCCCGGGTAAGGCGGACAACAACGAGTTCATCGTGCTGAAGCTGGACCGTGACCTCGACGCGGACAAGCGGATCCTGAACCGCCGCTGACCCGCCGGCCGACCTCGGCGGCGGTGCGGCGTGGACGCACCGCCGCCGGGGTCGGCGACTCAGCCGGCCCGGCCGGCCGGCTGCGGCTCGGGCTCCGGGCCCGGCAGCGGGTCGCCGGTCTCCAGCAACGTCTTCAGGCTGGAGAGCAGCTCGGACCAACCGCCGCCGACGCTGTCGAGCAGGGCACTGTCGGGGGCGAAACCATCGTGTACGACGGTCAGCCTGACCACCTCACCCCGTGGCTCGATCTCGAACCGCACCTTCGTACGCGGTTCCTCGGCCAGTTTGGCGACCTCGGCCGGATCCATGTCGTACGCCTTGGCGAACTCGGGCGTGAAACTGTGCCAGGTGTAGGAGAGCAGCCGGTAGGGCTCGGCCTCGAGCACCACCTGGGCCGGGTCGGCGATCCGTACGTCGTTCGGCAGCATCCAGGCCACCTCCGAGCCGACCTGCCAGTCGGATCCGAAGGTGACCCCCCAGTAGCGGCTGGTGAAGGCGGGGTCGGTCAGCGCCTGCCAGAGGCGTTCCGGGGTGGTGCGGATGAAGGTGGTGTAGACGAATTCACGGGTGGCCATGGGCGCCTGCTCCAATGCTCGTTTGAGGTCGGCGAGGGCCGTCACCCGCCCGCGTTCGTACCGCTGGATCCAGCGGTCGGTGATGGCGTTGATCGGCTCCGCGTTGAGGTAGTGCAGCTTCTCCCGGCCGCGCCACAGCGTGGTGACCAGGTTGGCCGCTTCCAGCACCGCCAGGTGCTTGCTCACGGACTGCCGGGTGGACGCCATCCCGGCGCAGAGTTCACGCAGACTCTGCCCGTTGCGGGCGTTGAGGGTGTCGAGCAGTTGTCGCCGGGTGGCGTCGGCGAGCGCCCGGAAGACCTCGTCCATGTTGTCGTTCCCGGCGCGCACCGCCTGTCCACCTGCCCGTCCCGGTCCTGAACCAAACATGCAACCAATCGGTTGCCTGAACAATAGGCAGCCGATTGGTTGCATGTCAACCGGATCAACCGAGGCGCCGGCCCGACCGGCTCGGCGGGACAGGACCCGACTCAGCCGGGCAGGGTCACCCCGCCGATCGGCGCCAGCACCTCACCCGTGTAGTACGACGAGAGCTGGTCGCTGGCGAAGAAGACGTACGACGGGGCGATCTCGTCGGGTTGGGCCGCCCGCCCCATCGGCACCTGCTGGCCGAAGTCCTGCACCTTGTCGGCGGGGAAGGTGGCCGGGATCAGCGGGGTCCAGACCGGGCCGGGCGCGACGCAGTTGACCCGGATCCGCTTCTTGATCAGTGACTGGGCCATCGAGTACGTGAACGCGATGATCGCGCCCTTGGTGGCCGAGTAGTCGATCAGATGGTCGTTGCCCTTGAGCCCGTTGATCGAGGCGGTGTTGATGATCGCCGAATTCTCCGGCAGGTGTTCGAGCGCCGCCCTGGTCACCCGGTAGTAGGAGTGGATGTTCACCGCGAAGGTGTGCAGCCACTGCTCCTCGGAGATCTCGGTCAGCGAGTTCGCGTTCTGCTGGTAGGCGACGTTGTTCACCAGCAGGTCCAGGCCGCCCAGTTGCGCCACCGTCTGCGCCACGACCTCCCGGCAGTGGTCCGGCTCGGCCAGGTTGCCGGGAAGCAGCACGCAGCGGCGCCCGGTCGCCTCGACCAGCTTCGCGGTCTCCCGGGCATCGTCGTGTTCCTCCAGGTAGGCGATCGCGACGTCGGCGCCCTCCTTGGCGAAGGCGACCGCCACCGCCCGGCCGATCCCGGAGTCACCGCCGGTCACCAGCGCACGGCGCCCCTGCAGCAGGTCCCGGCCGGTGTAGTCGGCCATCCGGTCGCGGGGGCTCGGCGCCATCTCGTCCGACTCCCCGGGGTACGGCTGCTCCTGTGCTGGCGGTTGGGGCATATCGTCGAAAGAGTTCATTTCAGGCCGATACCCGTGGTTTCCGGCCGCCAAACGCCGGTGCACCCGCCGGGGACCTCCCGGGGCAGGGTCAGTCGCAGAGCAGGTCGAGTACGGCGCGCTCGGCGGCGGGCCCGGGCGGCACGTCGGCGAGCGGGGCCAGCCGCCCGGCGTGGTAGAGGTCGAGCAGGCGCGGGTCGACGTACGAGGCCCGGGCCACCGCCGGGGTGTTGCCGAGCAGGTCCGCCACCTCCCGCATCACCGCCGCCGTCGCCCGTCGCCGTCGGGTGGCGGAGGGCTCCGGACCGGTGGCGGCGAGACGGGTCGCGGCCAGCACGGTGGCGTGCCAGGTACGGAAGTCCTTGGCCGTCATCTCGCAGCCACCGGCCTCCCGCAGATACTCGTTCACCTCCTCGGCCCGTACGTCGTGCCACCGGCGCCCCTGCCAGTAGGCGAACAGTCGTTCCCGTCCCCGGTGCCGGCGGCGCAGGTCGCGCAGCACCTGGCAGACCTCCGGGTCGGTGATCCGGCGACGCTGCTCGATGCCGCCCTTCGCCGGGAACTCGAGTACGACACAGCCGCCGCCACCACGGACGTGGTCGGGCCGCAGCGTCGCCACCCCGAAGCTCGGCGCCTCGCCGCTGGCGTACCGGTCGCCGCCGATCCGGAACATGCCCAGGTCGAGCAGTCGGACGATGGTGGCCAGCACCCGGGGTCGGGTCAGTCCCCGGCCCCGCAGGTCGCTCTGCACGTGCTTGCGGAGGTCGCCGAGGTGCTCCGCGACCTCCAGCACGTGCGCGAACTTCTCCCGGTCCCGTCTGGCCCGCCAGACCGGGTGGTAGAGGTACTGCCGCCGCCCCGCCTCGTCGACCCCGGTCGCCTGGATGTGGCCGCGCGGGTCCGGACAGATCCAGACATCCCGCCAGGCCGGCGGAATCGCCAGCTCCCGTAGCCGGCTCAGCTCGGCCGGATCGGCGATCCGTCGCCCGTGCCGGTCCAGGAAGGTGAATCCCCGGCCGTGCCCCCGCCGCCGGTGGCCCGGCGCGCCCGGGTCAGCCCGCCGCAGCCGCATCGTCACTCCGCTGTCGCACGGCTCCGCCGATACCCCGCCCGAATTCCCACTACACCTGGGAGACGACCGCACCGCCCGAATTCCCACCACACCTGGGAGACGACCGCCCCGCCCGAATTCCCACCACAGCGGGGAGACCACCGCCCCCGCCGGATCTCCACCACGGTCGCGCGCGCTGCCCGGCATCCCGACCAGCCCTCCGCCACACCGCGCGAGGCCGGTTGATCATCCCGGATCGCCGGTCGCCGCATACCCCGGTCGGGCGTGGTGAAAAGCTGAGGGCATGAGTTCCGACAACGCACCGGCCGCTCCACCAGTCGATCCGACCCCGAACGACCCCGACGACGGCCCCGGCACCTTCGCCGACCTCGGCCTACGGACCGAACTGCTGGAGGCGCTGACCGCGCTGGGCTACGAGGAGCCGACGGCGATCCAGCGGGAGGCGATCCCGCCGCTGCTCGCCGGACGTGACCTGCTCGGCCAGGCGGCCACCGGAACGGGCAAGACGGCCGCGTTCGCGCTGCCGCTGCTGCAGCGGATGCCGGCGGACCGCTCCGGGGATCCACTGGCGCTGATCCTGGTGCCGACCCGGGAACTGGCCGTGCAGGTGTCGGAGGCGATCCACCGGTACGGCCGCGACCTGGGGATCCGGGTGCTGCCGATCTACGGCGGACAGCCGATCGCCCGGCAGCTGCGGGTGCTCGACGGCGGGGTCGACGTGGTGGTGGCGACCCCGGGTCGGGCGCTGGACCACATCGCCCGGGGCACGCTGAGGCTCGGCCAACTCGGCACCGTGGTGCTGGACGAGGCGGACGAGATGCTCGACATGGGATTCGCCGAGGACATCGAGGCGATCCTGCAGCACGTGCCGGAGCAACGGCAGACGGTGCTCTTCTCCGCCACGATGCCCAGCCGGATCGACGGGCTGGCCCGGCAGCACCTGCGGGAGCCGGTCCGGATCGAGATCGCCCGGCAGCCGACCCCGTCCGGCGCCGGCCCGCTGGTCCGGCAGATCGCGTACGTCGTCGCCCGCGCCCACAAGGCGGCGGCGCTGGGCCGGGTCCTCGACGTCGAGTCGCCGACCGCCGCGATCGTCTTCTGCCGCAGCCGGGAGGAGGTCGACCGGCTCACCGAGACGATGAACGGCCGGGGGTACCGGGCCGAGGCACTGCACGGCGGCATGACGCAGGAGCAGCGTGACCGGGTGATGGGGCGCCTGCGGGCCGGTACGGCGGACCTGCTGGTGGCGACGGACGTGGCCGCCCGGGGGCTGGACATCGAGCAGCTCACCCACGTGGTCAACTACGACGTGCCGTCGGCGCCGGAGTCGTACGTGCACCGGATCGGCCGGGTCGGCCGGGCCGGCCGGCAGGGGGTGGCGATCACCCTGGCCGAACCCCGGGAACACCGGATGCTGAAGACGATCGAACGGACCACCGGGCAGCGGATCTCGATCGACAAGGTGCCCACCGTGGCCGACCTGCGGACCCGACGGTTGGAGATGACCCGGGCCGCCCTGCACGAGAGCCTGCTGGAGGACAACCTCGACCCGTACCGGGTGATCGTGGAGACGCTCACCGACGAGTTCGACGTGATGGAGGTGGCGCTCGCGGCGGTGAAGCTGGCCCACGAGACCACCGGCGGCAGCGTCGACGAGGAGGACATCCCGCAGATCGGGTTCCGTGTCGAGCGGGACGGCCGGCCCCGCCGGGACGGCGGCGGGCGGGACGGCGGGCGCGACGACCGACGTGGCGGCCGCCCCCGCCCCGGCGGCATGACCTGTCTCTTCATCGGGGTGGGACGGCGGGCCGGCATCCGGCCGCAGGATCTGGTCGGTGCGATCACCGGCGAGACCCGGGTCAGTGGCCGCGAGATCGGGGCGATCGAGATCGCGGACCGGTTCTCGCTGGTGGAGGTGCCGAACGCCGCCGCGGCCGAGGTGATCGCGAAGCTACGGCAGAGCACCATCAAGGGCCGCCGGGCGACGGTACGCCGGGACCGGGAGGACGGCCGGGACCAGTGACATCGGGCCGGGACACGGGGGCGCGGCGGGGTAGCATGAAACATCGACCGTCGTTGATATTCGCGGAGGTGGCCCGATGGCTTCGCCGTTTCCCCGACCCCGGCCGCCGCGACCGGTCCGGACGCGACGCCGCCCACTGACCGCCCTGGTCGCCCTGGCCCTCGTCACCACGACGGTCACCGGGCCCGCCCGCGCCGCCGCCCCGACGACGGTGCGGGTGGACAACCCCTACCTGGGGGCCACGGCGTACGTGAACCCGGAGTGGTCCGCCCGCGCCCGCACCGAGCCGCTCGGCGCCGCGGTCGCCGACCAGCCCACCGCGGTCTGGCTGGACCGGATCGGCGCGATCGACGGCGCCGGCGGGGCGATGGGGCTGCGGGCCCACCTCGGGGCGGCGCTCGGGCAGGGCGCCGACCTCGTCCAACTGGTCCTCTACAACCTGCCGGGCCGGGACTGCGACCGACGGGTCAGCCAGGGCGAGCTGACCGCGACCGGACTCGGCCGGTACCGCACCGAATTCATCGACCCGATCGCCGAGATCCTCGCCGACCCGGACCACGCCGGACTGCGGATCGTGGTCGTCGTCGAACCGAACTCGCTGCCCAACCTGATCACCCACACCTCGCCCCGGCCCACCGCGACCGCCGGCTGCGACCAGGTCCGGGCCGCCGGCAGCTACCTGAACGGAATCGGGTACGCCCTGGCCCGGCTCGGCGCGATCGGCAACGTGTACCCGTACCTCGACCTCGGGCAGCACGGGCGGCTCGGCCGACCGGCCGACCTCACCCCGATCGCCCAGCTCTACTCCGCCGCCGCCCTAGCCGGGGGCGGCACCCTCGGAAACGTGCACGGCTTCATCGTCAACACCGCCGACCACGCGCCGCTGACCGAGCCGTTCTTCCAGGTCCACGACGTGGTCAACGGCGAACCGGTGACCGGCACCCGGTGGGTCGACGGCAAGGTCTTCGTCGACGAACTGCCGTACGCGCGACAGTTGCGCCCGTACCTGGTCGGTGCCGGGTTCTCCACCGACGTCGGGTTCCTGGTCGACACCTCCCGCAACGGCTGGGGCGGGCCCGACCGACCCATCGGCCCTGGTCCACTGACCACCGCCGAGGAGTACGTCGACGCCAGCCGGATCGACCGGCGGGGCTGGGACGGCAACTGGTGCAACCAGACCGGCGCCGGGATCGGCGCCCGTCCCGTCGCTGCTCCGGCCGCCGGCATCGACGCGTACGTCTGGGCGAAGCCGCCCGGCGAGTCCGACGGGGCCAGCGACGTGCTCGGCGCCAACCGGCCGTACGAGCCGATGTGCGACCCGTGGTACCGGCCGCCGGCCGCCCCGTACGTCCGGACCGGGGCGCTCGGCAACGCTCCCCCGTACGGGCAGTGGTTCCCGGCGCACTTCCGGCAACTGCTGGCGAACGCCTGGCCACCGCTGCCGTAGCCCAGCCGTCCCTCCGGCCACGGTCGGCGGAGGTTCAGGACATCCGAAGCACGGCGACCGGGGCCGGCGAGTGGTGCAGCAGTGCCTGACTGACCGAGCCCAGCAGCAGCCCGGTGAAACCGCCCCGGCCCCGGGCCCCGACCACCACGAGTTCCACCCCGGCCGCCTGCTCGACCAGTACCTCGGCCGGGCGGCCCGGCATGGTCGTGCTGCGTACCGGAACGTTCGGGTACTTCTCCCCCCACCCGGCGAGCGCCTCGGTGAGCAACCGGGCCTCGGCCCCGGCCGGACCGTCGGCAGCCGGCCCTGACGATGCCCGCCCGTTCGCGCCGCCCGGCCGTCCCGGGCGGGTGACGTGCACCGTCGCGACCCCGAGGCCGTGCCGGTGGGCGTAGTCGAAGGCGAAGCCGACCGCGAGAGCCGACAGGTCGGAGCCGTCGACACCGACCAGCACCTCCCCGGGCACCACACTGGCGGCGGTCGACTCGTGAGCCTCGCCCCGGACGACCACGACCGGGCTGGCGGCGTGCGCGGCGACCTGGACCCCGACCGAGCCGAGCAGCAGACCGGAGAAGCCACCGAGTCCGCGACTGCCGACCACCACGAGGTCGGCACCGTGGGACGCCTCGATCAACGCCGCGGCCGGCGTACGTTCCGGCAGGTCGACGGTGACGGTGAGGCCGGGCGCGACGCGTCGGGCCCGGTCGGCGGCGCCGGCCAGGATCCGCTCCGCCTCCTGGCGCAGTCCGGCGTCGGGTGGGGCCATCGGGGCGGGGCCCAACGGGACGTGCAGCATCGGCCAGAGGAAGGCGTGCAGGATCCGCAGCGGCCGGCCGCGCAGCCGGGCCTCCTCGGCGGCCCAGTCCACGGCCCGCAGGCTCTCCGGCGAACCGTCGACCCCGGCGAGCACCCCGACGGTCGGCTGGCTGGTCATGATCGGCCCTTTCGGTCGGTGGGTGGCGACGAGCGCGGGGTTCCTGGGTCAAACGGTCCTACCGCGTCGGAGGTCACGTACCCGAGGAACTGTCCCGCCCGGAGACCGCGGCCGGCAGCCGCCCGGCGCGGACGCGCAGCTGGTCAGCTCAGTGCGGCCACCGCCGCGCGAAGCTGCCGACGCAGCTTCTCGTCCGCCCAGACGGTCTCGTTCCAGGTGCCGGAACGAACCACCCGTTCGTCGCGTTCGGCCAGCTCGCCGAGTCCGGGCACGGCCGTGGTCGCACCCATCTCCACCAGCAGCGCCACCGCGGCCGGGCCGCTGTCGGGGTCGGCGACGGCGGCCAGCAGCGGACCGACCAGGCCGGCCGGGTCCACGCCGTGCCGCCACAGCGCGCGGGCCGCCTCGACCCGGGCCCACCTGTTGTCCAGCGTCTCGTGCAGCAGCGGCCGCAACCGGTCGGCGGCGGGTGCCAGGTCGGCGGCCAACCGGGCGGCCTGCCGGGCCGAGGTGGCTCCGGCGCGGAGCGCGGCCTCGACGGTCGGCAGTACCGCCGCCGGGTCCCCGGTGGCCCGCCACACCACCCGGGCGGCAGCCACGCACGCCCAGCGAGCCGGAACGGTCCGGTCGGCCGGCCCGGTCAACGCCGGGCGCAACCGCGGCACCAGGGGCGCCGTCGCCGGGCCGGTCTCCGCGACGAGGTTCAGCTCATGTTCCAGGCTGTACGGCGGTGTCCGCCTCAACATCTCGGCCACGGCCCGTACCAGCGGTCCGGGATCGCCGGTGAGCCGCCAGACGGCGTACCCGGCGCGGCTGTCGCCGGTCCGGCGCAGGGCCGGGACGGCGTCGCGGGCGGCCGGTCCGATCGCGGCCAGCGCCAGCGAGGCGGGGGCCGGGGCGGTCGGCAGCACGGCGACGAGTTCGGGAATCGCCGGGGCGGCGTTCGGGCCCCAGCCCACCAGCGACATCACCGCCTCACTGATCGGATTGCCGGTCACGCCCGCGTCGAGCAGTGCGGTGATCCGCCGGCGCACCCCGTTCAGGGCGGCCGGATCGAACTCCGGCACGTGGTCGTCGAGCAGCGGGTCGGCGGCGGTCCAGTAGCCGGCCTCCCACGCGGCGAGCAGGGGCTGCCGCCAGTGGCTTCCACCGAGCCGGACCAGGACGGTGAGTGCGGTGGCCGCCGGTTCCGGGTACACCGCGAGGCCGCCGGTCGTGATCCGGAAGAACGGGTCGTCCGTCCGTTCCGGGGCGGCCGCGAGGCCACCGGCGGCGATCCTGGCCAACTCGTCGGCGACCGCCGAGGCAGCCTCGCCCGCGTGCCCGGCCGCGTCCACCGCCGCCGTGACCACCTCCCCGTCCGGGTCGGTCAGCAGCGCGCGCAGTCGGGGCATCAGCGCCACCGGCGCGGACCGCTTCGCCCGGAACCGGGAGAGCAGCGCGCGGGCCAGGGCCACCCGCCCGGCGGGTGCGGCGCCGTCCAGCAGCGCCGCCGCGAGCGCGTCGGCCGACCCGACGTCGAGCCGCCTCAGCACCTCGTTGAGCGGGCCGCTCTCCGCCCACGGGGTCCGCCATTCCCCGGCGGCGAAGGCGGCGGCCGCGGGAACCACGGTCTCCGGCGGCAGCGCGAGCCCGGCTTTCGCGTACGCGAGCACGGCCGCCGCCGGGACCGGGGCCGCCTCGCCGGTGGCCGCCGTACGCAGCAGGTCGACGCACTCGGCACCCTCGTGGTACGCGATGCCCATCAGCAGTGCGGCCCGGACCGTGGGGTCGGACTCGACGGTCCACCGGCTCCGGAGCGCCGCCGCGCTGTGTGGCCGGCAGCGGCCCAGCACGTAGGCGGCGCCGGCCCGGATCTCCGGGTCCGGATCGGCGAGGTGCGGCGCCAGGGCATCGCGGTGGTCGGCCACCGCCGTCTGGACCGCCGGCAGGTCGGGACCGCGACTCTGGTCCGGATCGGTGAGCATGCCGAGGGTGACGAGAAGCCGCTCCCGCTCGTGCACGCCGGGCGTGGTCGCCAGCTCGACCAGGAAGGGCACCGCCACCACGGTCACCGGATAGACGCTGCCCTGATGCCAGATGGAGGAGTGGAAGTCATGTCGGCCCGTCTCGGCGGCCTCCGGATCCGGGTCGGCCATCGCCCGCAGGAGAGCCGGCGCCTCGACGGCCGGGCCGTAGGCCCCCTCGTACGCCGACCAGTCGATCTCACCGAGTCCCGCGAGCATCCGGCCAATATAGAGGTCCACCCACACGACAACCCGGAAGCCCACGACGGGACCGACCGCCCCGTCCCGCCCGCCCCACCGGGCCCACACCGCCCGGGCCGGACGACCCTGCCCACATCCCGGGCGGGAGCGGATCGGCCGGGTCGACAATGGGACCACCGGCCGGTGGCGGCCGGTTCAGCCGAGAGGTCAGGTGAGCCGTGGCTCCCAGCGTGTACGTCGCCGGACTCGGACCCGGTGCGGGGAAGGCCACGGTCGCGCTCGGTCTCGCCGAGCTGCTCTCCCGGCGGGTCGCCCCGCTCGGGATGTTCCGGCCGATCGTGCCGGCCACCGCGGAGGACCCGGTGCTGGCCCTGCTCACCGCCCGGTATCCGGTCGCCGCCGGCTACCCCGACTCGTACGGGGTGACCGGTGTCGAGGCGGCCGGGCTGGCCGCCGAGGGCCGGCAGGAGGAGCTGATCGGCCGGATCGTGGCCCGCTACCGCGACCTGGAACGCCGGTGCGCGGCCGTGGTGGTGGTCGGCGGGGACGTCAACGACGGTGACGCCGGGGCACCGACCGGGCCGGACCGGCTGCTCGCCTTCCACGTCCGGCTCGCCACCGAGTTCGGCAGCGTGGTCGTGCCGGTGGTGGACGGCCTGGGCGGTACGCCCGAACTGGTCGCCGCCGCGGCCCGGACCGCGTACCACGACGTGGTGGAGGCGGGCGGCACGGTGCTGACCGTGATCGCGAACCGGGTGCCGCCCGGTACGCCGGCCCCGACCGGGCTGCCGGTGCCGGCGTACGCGATCCCGGAGGTGCCGGTGGTCTCCGCGCCGACGGTGGCGGAGGTGGCCAGCGCGCTGGACGCGACGGTGCTCTCCGGCGGGCCGACCGCACTGGACCGGGACGTGCTGGACGTGGTCGTCGGCGCCGCCCACGTGCCGGTGCTGCTCGACCATCTCACCGAGGGCTGCCTGATGATCACCCCGGGCGACCGGGCCGACCTGCTGGTCGCGGCGAGCGCGGCACACGCCGCCGGGGTGGTGACCCTCGCCGGGCTGGTCCTCACCCTCGGCGAACACCCCGACCCCCGGGCGGTACGGGTCATCGAACGACTCGGCACCGGCCTGGCGGTCCTGGTGACCGGCGCCGACAGCTACCACACGGTCAACGCGGTCGGGCGGATCGAGGGCCGGCTCTCCGTCGCCACCCCGCGCAAGGTCGACGCCGCGCTCGGCGCCTTCGAGGCGCACGTCGACGGTGCCGAGTTGTCCCGCCGGCTGGAGGTGACCCGGTCGCACCGGGTCACCCCGCTGATGTTCGAGAACGACCTGATCGACCGGGCCCGTACGCGACGCCGGCACCTGGTGCTGCCGGAGGGGACGGAACGGCGCATCCTGCGGGCGGCCGAGACGGTGTTGCGTCGGGACGTCGCCGAACTGACCCTGCTCGGCGACCCGGCCCAGATCACCCGTCGCGCCCACGAGCTGGGAGTGGACATCGGCCGGGCCCGACTGGTCGACCCGGAACGCAGTGACTGGCGCGACGACTTCGCCGCCCGCTACGCCGGGCTGCGCCGGCATCGCGGGATGACCCAGGAGCTGGCGTACGACCTGGTCCGGGACGTGAACTACTTCGGGACCCTGATGGTGGACGCCGGGCTGGCCGACGGCATGGTCTCCGGCTCCACCCACACCACCGCCGCCACGATCCGGCCGGCGTTCGAGATCATCAAGACCGTGCCCGGGGTGTCGGTGGCGTCCAGCGTCTTCTTCATGCTGCTCGCCGACCGGGTGCTGGCCTACGGCGACTGCGCGGTCAACCCGGACCCGGACGCGGCGCAGCTCGCCGACATCGCGCTCTCCAGCGCCGACACCGCCGCCCGGTTCGGCATCGAACCCCGGGTGGCGATGCTGTCGTACGCCACCGGGACGTCGGGCGCCGGTGCGGACGTGGACAAGGTCGCCGAGGCGACCGCGCTGGTCCGGATCCGGCGGCCCGACCTGCCGGTCGAGGGGCCGATCCAGTACGACGCCGCGGTCGACCCGACGGTCGCGGCGACAAAACTGCCGGACAGTCCGGTCGCCGGGCACGCCACCGTACTGGTCTTTCCGGACCTGAACACCGGCAACAACACGTACAAGGCGGTGCAGCGGTCGGCCGGGGCGGTCGCGGTCGGGCCGATCATGCAGGGGTTGCGCCGGCCGGTCAACGACCTGTCCCGGGGCGCGACCGTGAAGGACATCGTGAACACCATCGCGATCACCGCCGTCCAGGCCGCCGCCGCCCCGCCCGCCGACCAGGCCGGGGGTGTGGTCCCGGCGACCAGCGGGGTGCCGGCACCGGCGGTCGGGGAGGACGTCACACGATGAGGATCCTCGTGCTCAACAGCGGTTCCTCGTCGCTGAAGTACCGGCTGTTCGCGCAGGTCGGCGACGGCGCCGAGACGGTGGACCGGGGGCTGGTGGAACGGATCGGCGAGCCCGGTGGGCAGGCCCCGGACCACGCGGCGGCGCTGCGGGACGTGCTCGGCCGGGTCGACCTGACCGGGCTGACCGCGGTCGGACACCGGGTGGTGCACGGCGGCACCGAGTTCACCGCGCCGACGCTGCTCGACGACACCGTGGTCGCGGCCGTCCACCGGCTGGTTCCGCTGGCGCCGCTCCACAATCCGGCCAACCTGACCGGGATCGCGGTGGCCCGGCAGCTGCTGCCGGACGTACCGCAGGTCGCGGTCTTCGACACGGCGTTCCACGCCACCATGCCGCCGGCCGCCCGGACGTACGCGCTCGACGCCGCACTGGCGGACCGGTTGGGGATCCGCCGGTACGGCTTCCACGGCACCTCGCACGCGTACGTCTCGCGGCGGACGGCGGAGCTGTTGGGCCGGCCACCGGAGCGGTTCGACCTGATCACCCTGCACCTGGGGAACGGGGCGAGCGCCTGCGCGGTCTCCGGTGGGCGCAGCGTGGCCACCTCGATGGGACTCTCCCCGCTGGCCGGCCTGGTGATGGGCAGCCGCAGCGGCGACCTGGATCCGGCGGTGCTGTTCCACCTGCACCGGGTCGGCGGGCTGTCGGTGGACGAGATCGACGAGCTGCTCAACCAGCGCAGCGGGCTGCGCGGGCTGGCCGGTGACAACGACATGCGGGCCGTGCTGCGTCGGCGGGCCGCCGGCGACCCGGCCGCCACGCTCGCCTTCGACGTCTACTGCCGGCGGATCACCGAGTACGTCGGCGCCTACCTCGCGGTGCTCGGCCGGCTCGACGCGATCACCTTCACCGGCGGGGTCGGTGAACACTCCCCCGACGTCCGGGCCGGTGCGCTGGCCGGGCTGACCGGGTTGGGGGTCATCCTCGACCCGGAACGCAACCGTGTCTCGGCGCCGGTCATCTCCGCGCCGGGTGCCCCGGTGACGGTCTGCGTGGTGCCGACCGACGAGGAGCGGGAGATCGCCGAACAGGTCCGGACGGTGCTGGTCGGCGACGCTGGGTGATCCAGCCGTCGTCCAGAAAATAGCGGTAGGTCGATTGCTACGGTTTGCCCGCCTGGCGACGGGAGGGAGGCCGGTGATGACCCCGCCGGTTACGGTCACGGTTCCGACGCCCCGGTTCGGCCGGCTGGGCGGGGGTACTTGTGTCGCCGCCGTCGCCCTGTCGGTCGCCGCCGGCGCGGCGGTCGTGCACCTGGTCACCGGCCGGTTCTGGGGTGACCTGGCGGTCTACCGGACGGGTGCGGCCGCCGCCGCGGCCGGCGACGGCGGCCTCTACGAGGTGACCTTCCGGGGCGTCGACGGGGTGGCGCTGGGCTTCACCTACCCGCCGTTCGCCGCGCTGCTGTTCCAGCCCCTGCGGTACGTCGACCTGACGGTCGCCGTGGCGGTGTGGACCCTCGCCTCGGTGCTCGCCCTGCTCGCCGCGATCGGGGTGACCCTGCGGGCGGCCGGGGTGCCGGCCCGGCGTCGTACCGTGCCGACGCTGCTCGCCGGGATCGCCGCGCTGCCGATGTTCCCGGTCGCCGGTCACCTGCAGGTCGGTCAGGTGGGCATGTTCCTGATGCTGGCGGTGCTGCTCGACCTGACCGGGGACCCACGCCGACGCGGGGCCGGTCTGGCGGTCGGGATCGCCGCCGGGATCAAACTGACCCCGCTCATCTTCGTGGTGTACCTGGCCGCCACCGGTCGGCTCCGGGCGGCCGGCGTGGCGGTGGGCGGCTTCCTCGGCACCGTCGGGATCGGTTTCCTCTGGCGGCCGGCGGACTCGGTACGGTTCTGGAGCGGCACCCTGCTGGACGCGTCCCGGGTCGCCGAGGATCCCCGGACGGTCCTCAACCAGTCCCTCTCCGGCGCCCTGGTCCGACTCTCCGGTTCCACCGACCCGTGGTACGGCTGGCTACCGGTGCTGCTGGTCGCGCTGGCCGGCCTCGCGGTGGCCGCCTGGTGCGCCCGCATCGGCGAGGAACTGCCCGGTGTGCTCGCCTGTGCGACCACGGGTCTGCTGGTCTCCCCGGTCTCCTGGCACCACCACTGGGTCTGGTGGGTGCCGGTGCTGGTGCTGGGCGTGGTGTGGGCCGGGCGGGCCGGTGACCGGTGGGGCTTCGTGCTGGCCGGCGGGGTCTGGCTCGGTTTCGTGTCGAGTACCGGCTGGGCCGTCGGAGCCGACCCGCCGGGTCGGCTCTGGGACGTCGGCTACGCGAATCTCTACGTCCTGTTCGGACTGGCCCTGCTCGGTTGCCTTCCGGTGCTGCTCCGTCGGCGACGGGCGGCCTCGACCCCGTCGCCTCCGCGACCCTTCCGTCCGGCACCGCCGGAGCCGGTCCGTCCGGCACCGCCGAACCAACCTCCCGGGGAGACACCGTTGGCGCCGAGAAACGACACCCTGCCCGCCCCCACACCGGCTCCGAAGGTGCCCGCCGTACGCGTGTCGGTGATCGTCCCGAACTACAACAAGGAGAAGACGCTGGCCGCGTGTCTGACGGCGGTCCACGCGCAGACCGTCGCGCCGGCCGAGGTGATCGTGGTCGACGACGCCAGCACCGACCGGTCCCGGGAGATCGTGTCCGGGTTCCCGTGCCTCCTGGTGCCGTTCCCGACCAACCGGGGCGTCTCCGCCGCCCGCAACGCCGGAGCCGCCCGGGCCACCTGCGACGTGCTGTTCTTCGTCGACTCGGACATCGCGCTGGCACCCGACGCGCTCGCGAACGCGCTACGGGTGCTGCGGGAACATCCCGACTGTGGCGTCGTGCAGGGCGTCTACGACCTGCACCCGTTGTTCCCGGACGGCCCGGTCGAGGCGTACAAGACGCTCTTCGAGCACTTCTGGCGGTCGCGGGCCGCCGGCGAGACGTCGACGACGATGTTCGCCCTGACCGCACTCCCCCGGGTCGTCTTCGACACCGTCGGTGGCTTCGACGAGAGTCTGCGGGACGCCGAGGACGTGGAGTTCGGCACCCGCCTGCCCGCGTCGTACCGGATCCGGACCAGTGCCGAGGTGGTCGGGCGACACGACGACGTGGACCGGCTGTGGCCGTACCTGTCGGAGCTGTTCCGCCGGGCCCGGACCTACGCGGGCGCGGTCGTGCTGGCCCGGTGGGCGCCGCCGGTCGTACCCCGGGCCGAGGCCCCTCGGCGCCCGCCGCACCGGATCGACCTCGGTGTCCTGGCCGGCATGGCGGGCAGCGTACTGGCGGTGGGCACGCTGCCGTTGGCCGCCGCCGGCCGCTGGCTGTGGATGGTGCCGCTCGGCCTGTTCACCGTCTTCCTCGTCGCCGACCGGGCGCTGCTGTGGTTCGCGCTCCGCCGTCGCGGGCCGCTCTTCCTGCTCTACGCGACGGTGCTCCGCTGGCTCACCCACCTGACCGAGTTCGTCGGACTGCTCGTCGGGGTGGCCCGGGCGCTGACTGCCCGGAACCGCCGGGCCGGGGCCCGGGCGGCCTCCGCGGGACACCACCGGTGACCGGGTCGGCCCCGGCGCCCACCCCGGCGCGGGAGTCGTCCACCCCGGTGGCGGCGCCCACTCCGACCGGGGCGGCCGGGCCCGGGCGGCGGGACTGGTGGCGGCTGGTCAACCAGGTCGTCGCGGTGGTTTTTGTCGTCGCGCTGGCGGTCGGCCTGGTGCTGTTCGTCCGGGGCCAGGACTGGACGCCGGTCCGCGACCTCACCACCCGGCTCGATCCGTTGCATGTCGCCGTGGTGCTGGTCGGCGCGCTGCTGATCAACGCGGCCGGGCTGCTGCTCGGAGTCGTCTCCTGGTACGCGCTCTTCGCCGACCTCGGCGCGCCGGTCGGCCGGTGGACCGCCGCCCGACTCTTCTTCGTCGGTTTCCTGGCCAAGTTCGTGCCGGGCCGGTTCGTCGCCCTGCCCGTGCTGCTGCGGATGGGCCGGGAGATCGAGGTCGGCCCGGTCCGGCTGGCCGGGGTCTTCCTGCTCAGTTGGGCGGTGGTCGCACTGACCGGGATGACGGTCGCGCTGGCGGCCGGCCCGGCGCTGCTCGGCGGCGCCACCGGCTGGCTGCTGCTGGCCGTGGTGCCGCTGGTCGTCCTCTTCACCCGGCCCGACCTGCTCAACCGGACGCTCGCCGGGCTGGCCCGGCTGCTGCGCCGGCCGCCGCCCTCGGTCGCCGCGTCCCGGGTCGGGGTTCGACGGGCCATCACCACCCAGTCGCTCTCCTGGGTGATCAGCGGGCACCACCTGTGGCTGCTCGCGGTCACCGCGGGCGCGCCGCCCGTACGGTCCTATCTGGTCTGTGTCGCCGGCTTCGCCGCCGCCACCGTCGCCGGGCTGCTGGTCGTGGTCGCCCCGGACGGCCTCGGGGTACGGGAGGCGGTGCTGCTGGTCGGACTGGCGACCGTACTGCCCGCGTCGGTCGCCACCCCGGTGGTGCTGGCGAGCCGGCTGGTCTGCGCGTTGAGCGAGGTCCTGGTCGGTGCGGGCGGGCTGGCCGTGGCGCAGTACCTGCACCGGCGCCGGTCCGGGCCGCGGGCACCGGCCCCGACCACGTGAGAGAAGAACCCCGATCGATCAGAGAGTGTCGGTGACGTCATGGCGAACCCGCTCGTCCGTACGCTGGCCCGGCTGACCAGCTTCCCCGTCCGGGTGTTGATCCGTCCGCACCGCCGACTGCACGCGGCCCTGTGGAACGTGCAGTACGCCCTCGGCCTGTGGAGGTACCTGGACGACATGTCCGACGGGGCGATGCCGCTGTCGCTGATCGAGACCTGGGCCCGGCAGCCGACGATCCTCGACCTGGGCTGCGGGACCAGCGCCAACCTGCCCCTGGCCGGCGGCCGCTACCGGCACTACCACGGGGTCGACCTGAGTCAGCGGGCGATCGAGGCGGCCCGGGCGCTCGGCCGGCCGGACACCTCGTTCGAGGTGGCTGACATCCGGAGCTACCGGACCGGGCGACGGTACGACGCGATCCTGCTCCGCGAGGTCATCTACTACCTCTCCCCGGCCGAGTCGGCGGCACTGCTGGGCCGGCTGCCCACGATGCTCACCGACCGGGGGCGGATCGTGGTGCAGATCTACGACGTCGCCCGGGCCGACGCGTTCGTACGGGTCATCCGGGAGTGTGGGCTGCCGCTCGTCGCGGAACTGCCGGTCCGGCTCGACGACGGCCCGGCCGGTGCCTTCTTCGTACTGGCGGGGGCGTCGTCGGCCGGGGTCAGACCGGTACCCGCCGTTCCCACCACGGACAGACCGTGACCGGTTCGCTGCGCAGCAGCCGGCGGTGCAGGTCCTGCAGCCGGTGCCCGGGTTCGACACCGAGGCGTTCGGTGAGGGTCATCCGGGCGTCCTCGAAGGCGGTGAGTGCCTCGGCCCGGCGGGAGGTCTGGCCGAGGACGATCAGCAACAGTTCCCAGAGGCGTTCGCGCATCGGCTGGGCCACCAGCATCCACCGCAGTTCGGCGACGAGGTTCTCCACGTCGCCGAGGAGCAGGCGTACGCCGGTGGTCTCCTCGACCACGTCCTGACGCAGCTCGGCCAGGCGGATCCGCTCCGCCTCGGCCAGCGGGCCGGCCGCCTCCTGCAGGGCCAGGCCGGACCAGCGGGCCAGTCCCTGCTGGAAGAAGTGCAGCGCGCGCGGCAGGTCGCCCTGGGCCCGGGCGGCCCGGGCCACCTTCACGTCCCGTTCGAACAGCGTGCTGTCGACCGCCTCCGCAGGTATGTCGAGGGTGTAGCCGGGACGGGTCGAGCGCAGCACCCGGGGCAGTGCGGGTGGCCGGGAGCGGCGCGGATGCGCGGGTGCGGCGGGCGGCCGTTCGAGTGCCCGGCGCAGCCGGCCGATGTAGGTGTGCACCATGTTCTCCACCGAGTCCGGTCGGCGGACGCTCCAGATCGCGTCGACGATCTGCGGTACCGACAGCACCAGGCCGCTGCGCAGCGCCAACACGGCGAGCACCTCGCGTTGGCGTGGCGTACCCAGGTAGAGCGCGGTGTCACCACGGGTGGCCCGGATCGGGCCCAGCAGCAGGATCTGCAGGTCATCGTCGGCCATAGCTCTTCCCCCCAGGACGTTCGGGCGGCGTTGCCCGGCTTCGCGTACCTTCCACAGCTGACACCGTCATCCGTTCAGCCGCCGTCGTCGGCGGGGACGACGAACCGCAGGCCCCGGTCCAGCAACCGGGGAAGCACCGTCGCCAGGGCGGTGACGGTCTGCGAACGGTCCCCGCCGCCGTCATGGCAGAGCAGTACGTGACCCGGGCGACTACGGGACAGCCGCCGGGTGATCCGGTCGACTCCCGGACTGCGCCAGTCGCTGGGGTTGACCGTCCAGTCGACCGGCAGCAGACCGAGTTCGCTGGTCGCCCGGAGCACCTTCGGCGACCAGTTGCCGCCCGGGGCACGGAACAGCCGGGGTACGGCCCCGGTCACGTCCTCGACGGCACGCTGGGTCTCGACGATCTCGGCGCGTACCCGGGCCGGGGAGAGGGCGGCGAACGGCTGCGGGTGCCACATCGAGTGGTTGCCGACCACGTGTCCCTCGGTCAGGATCCGCCGGGCCAGCTCGGGGTGTTCCCGGACCCGGGCGCCGATCAGGAAGAACGTGGCCCGGATCCGGTGCCGGGCGAGCAGGTCCAGGACCTGGGGGGTCCACTCCGGATCCGGTCCGTCGTCCACGGTCAGCGCCACGCCGGGTCCGGGTACGCCGAAGACCGGCCAGCGCCGGCCGCCGAGCCCGGCCCGGCGGCGCAGGAACTGCTGGCCGCGTACCGCGAAGAGGAGGTGGTGCAGGACCTGGGCGGACAGGTACGACCAGGGGGTGTGGTCCGGGTCCGGCGCGCCGTTCATGACTTCGCCGGGGTGCTGGCCGGACGGGTCGGGCCGAAGTCCCGGTCGGCCAGGTGGCGCAGGCCGCCGAGCACGGCACCGGCGACCACCGCCCACTGCACCAGCAGGTGGACGCCGTAGAAGAAGGGCACGAAGCCCGGTCCCCGGCGGCGGGCCACGAAACGCAGCAGTCCGGGGTCGGCGCACACGAACAGCACGAGCAGACCGAGCGGCACCAGCAGCAGTCCGGGGGCGAGCAGGGCCAGCGGCAGGGTCGTCGGCAGCAGCGCGGCGCCGAGCAGGCCCAGTGGACTGTTCGCCCGCAGTCCGGCCGGGCCGCGTTCGGCCAGGGCGACCGGGATCAGCAGCTGGGAACGGCTGAACTGCTTGCGCAGCAGTGGACCGAGCCGGCTGTCGTCGTCGTGCCGGCAGACGACGGTGTCGGTCAGTACGGTCGCGTACCGGTCGCCCATCCGGTCGCCGAGTTCGACGTCCTCCGAGGCGCGGAGGTTCTCGTCGAAGAGGCCCACCGTGTCGAACACCTCCCGGCGGATCAGGCAGACCGCGAAGAGGGTGGTCCGGACCCGTCCGACGTTGCGCAGCCGCCAGTGGTGGCCGTGCAGCAGCCGGTACGCCTCGATCGGGCCGTCGTCGAAGAGTGGCAGCAGTGAGTAGATCCCGTGTACGCAGCCGACGTCGGGGTGGCGGGTCAGGATCGCCAGCGCATTGCCCAGCGCGTCCGGCTCGGGGGCGCAGTCGGAGTCGAGGAAGAACAGCAACTCGCCGCCGCTGGCCCGGATGCCCCGGTTGCGGGTGGCGGCCGGTCCGGTGTTCCGGTCGGTCACCAGCAGCCGGCAGGGGAACTCGCCGGCGATCTCGCGGGTCCGGTCGGTGCTCGCGTCGTCGACGACGATCACCTCGGTGACCGGGTGTCGCTGGGCGTAGACGGCCTCCAGGCAGGCCCGCAGTGTCTTGGCACCGTTGTGCACCGGGATGATGACCGACACCGTCGGTGACATGATGGGCACCCCAACAAAAAGGTTTGGCAACAATTCGGGCATTGATGCTCGGAGATCTGGTTCTGATGCGACCCAAGTTATCCACCCCGATGTCCACTGGCAAGCGTTGCCTTACGTAGTCAAGGTTGCGTACAGCGCTGGTCCAGAGAAGATCGCGTGCCAATCGATAGCGTCTCGGCATGCCCAATCTGGTCAGTCTGGAGGATTGCGAGCGCCTCACCGCCCGGGAGGTGCACGACCTCTATCGCCGATACGTCAACGCGAGCCAGGTCGCCCTCATGACCTCGTTCGGCTTCGGCCGGGAATTGGTCGACCACGCCGAAGGCGCGTACCTGGTGCTGCGCGACGGGCGTCGAATCCTCGATCTCACCGGCGGGGTCGGCGTCCTCAACCACGGTCACAACCACCCGCGGATCCTCGCCGCCCGGGAGCGGTTCGCGAGGCAGCGGCGGATGGAGGTGCACAAGACGTACTTCTCGCCCTATCTGGCGGCGCTGGGGCACAACCTGGCGCAGCTGCTCCCCGCCGACCTGTCGATGTCCTTCCTGCCCAACTCGGGCGCGGAGGCGGTCGAGGGAGCGGTGAAGCTGGCCTTCAAGTACCACGGGGGCCGACGGCGGACCATCCTCCGGGCGGACCGGGGATTCCACGGGAAACTCCTGGGTTCCGGTGGGCTGACCGGACAACCACAGTTCGAATTTCCTACCATTCCCGGCATCGTCCCGTTCACCTACGGCGATCTGGATTCGGTCGAGGCGACGATCGCGGCACACCCGGACGACGTGTACGCGCTCATCGTCGAACCGTTCAGCGCCTCCACCATTCAGTGGTGCGACGAAGATTTTCTCCGGGGCGTACGCGAGTTGTGCGACCGACACGACATCGTGCTCATCTTCGACGAGATCTACACGGGCTGGGGTAAGACCGGCAGCCTGTTCTACTTCATGCGCTATCCAGGTCTGGTGCCGGACGTCCTTACCACATCCAAGTCCTTCGGTGGTGGAAAGTCATCGATTTCTGCATTCGTCGCCCGGGAAAGGGTGTTCCGGCGGGCGTACGACAACCTGACCGACGCGCTGCTGCAGAGCACCAGCACCACGTACTACGGGATGGGCGAGGAGTGCGTCACCGCGCTGGAGGCGATCAACATCGTGGTGGACGACGACTACCCGGCCCGCGCCCGCGAGCTGGAGCGGGTGCTCCAGCCGGCTCTGGAACGGCTGGCCAAGGAGTTCCCGGACGCGGTGGGCCGGGTCGCCGGGGCGGGCGCGCTCTGGGGTGTGCAGATCGACGGCGGGCCGAGGATCCTCGACCTGGTGGCCCGGCTCGCCCCGGCGGGGATGGCCCGGGACCCGAGGTTCAAGGCGAAGCTGGTCACCTGCGCGGTGATCAACGCGCTCTACCAGGACCACGACGTCTACACCTACTACACCCTCAACGGCCGTAACCCGCTGATCGTCGGCCCGTCCCTGGTCACCGACCCGGCCGACGTGCAGCGGGCCACGGAGGCGCTCGGCGAGGTGCTCGGCCAGGGCCTGACCCGGCTGGTCACCCGGTTCGTCGCGCAGAAGGTGGGATCGCTGTGGTGATCACCGTGACCGGCGCCGCCGGCATGCTCGGCTCCCGACTGGTGGACCGGCTCCGCGCCGACGGACACGAGGTGCGCGGGGTGGACCTGCGGGCGGATCCCGGGGTCACCGAGGTCGGTGACATCCGCGACCCGAAGGTGATGGCCCGGGCCACCGACGGCGCGACGGTGGTGCTGCACTGCGCGGCGGCGCTGCCCAGCTATCCCGCCGCCGAGATCCGGTCGATCATCGTGGACGGCACCCGGAACGTGCTCGACGCCGCCCGCCGGGCCCGGGTGGACCGGGTGGTGCACATCTCGTCGACCGCGGTCTACGGACTGCCCCGACAGGTGCCGACCCCGGAGGAGCACCCCCGGGAGCCGGTGGACACCTACAGCGCGGCCAAGGCTGCCGCCGAGGAACTCGTGGAACGCCACCGGGCCGACGGCCTGCCGGTCGCGGTACTGCGCCCCAAGACCTTTCTCGGACCCGGTCGGATGGGTCTGTTCGCCATGCTCTTCGAGTGGGCCGAGGAGGGGCGGCACTTCCCGGTGCTCGGCGCGGGTGACGTCCGGATCCAGATGTTCGCCGTCGACGACCTGGTGGACGCGGTGGTGACCGTGCTGGCCGCGCCGGACGAGGTGGCCGTGGACACCTACAACCTCGGCGCGGAACGGTTCGGCACGCTGCGCGAGGACTTCCAGGCGGTGCTGGACGCCGCCGGGCACGGCAGACGGGTCGTCGGGCTGCCCGCCGGGCCCACGTTGGCGGTGCTCAGCCTGGCGGAGAAGGCCCGGCTCTCCCCGGTCTACGGCCGGCTGCTGCACAAACTGCGGTACGACTCGTACGTCAGCGTCGACAAGGCCCGGGAACGGCTCGGGTTCACCCCAAAGCTGTCCAACCAGGACGCGATCCTGCGCACCTACGAGTGGTGGCGGGCCGAGCGGACCACTTCGCCACCGGTGGGCGGGGCGCGGTCCGGTCGTACCGGAGCCGCCGGTCGGACCAGCCGGGACCCGTGGCGGCAGGGCGTCCTCTCCCTCGCCAAGATCTTCTTCTGAGCGGGGGCCGATGGTGACCGCCGTGGAGAGCACGGTCGACCGGACCATTCCGGCCGCGACCGCCCGCACCGGCCGGATCGACGGGCCGGGCCGCCGCCGCCCGCTACTGGCCCGCCACCTGGTCACGCTGGCGCGGCCCGGTCACGCGGTGAAGAACCTGCTGGCGGTGCCGCTGGCGCTGGCCGACACCCCGCAGTGGACGACCGCCGCGCTGGCGCGTACCGCCTGGGCGGTGCTGGCGTTCACCCTCGGCGCGTCGGTGATCTACGTACTCAACGACATCGTGGACCGCCGGCTCGACCGGGCGCACCCGGACAAGCGGCGCCGTCCGATCGCCGCCGGGCTGGTCAGCGTCCCGGTCGCCGGGCTGTTCGCCGCCGGGCTGGCCGGTGGGCTGCTGGCCGTCCTGCTCGCCGGCCCCGACCTCAACTGGTGGCCGCTGGTCGGCTACCTCGGGCTCTGCGTCGCGTACAGCCGGTGGCTCAAGCACCTGCCGCTGCTGGACATCTGCGTGATCGCCGCCGGCTTTGTGCTGCGCGTGCTGCAGGGGTACGCGGCGACCGGCGCGACCGCCTCCGGTCTGCTGCTGACCGCCGTCTTCAGCGGCTGCCTGGTGCTGATCCTGGGCAAGCGGCGGCACGAGCTGACCCTGGCCGGCATCCCGCACCGGCCCGCGCTGGCCGGGTACACCGTGCAGCTCGCCGACCACCTGCTCGGCATGACCGCCGCGCTGGCCAGCATCAGTTTCCTGCTCTACCTGCACACCGAGGCTCCGCTCGGGGTCCACCGTCCGGCCGCCCTGGCGGTGGTGGTGCCGCTCGGGCTGCTCGCCGCGTTCCGCTACCTGCAGACCGTGCTGGTCGGCGGGGCGGGCGGCGACCCGATCCGGGCCGTACTGCGCGACCGCATGATCGTGACCAGCGCGGTCCTGTGCGGTGCCGTCCTGACCGTGGCCCAGCTCGGGGCCCGTTATCCGAATCTGTTGACCTGGATGGACAGATGAACTCACCGCTCGTGTCGGTCATCGTGCCGAACTACAACTACGGCCGGGCACTCGGCCTCTGCCTGGAGTCGATCCGCCGGCAGACGTACCCGAACCTGGAACTTCTGGTGGTCGACGACTGCAGTACCGACAACTCGGTGGCGGTCGCCGAGTCGTACGGCGCGCGGGTGCTGCGTACCCCGGTGAACTCCGGACCGGCGGCGGCCCGCAACGTCGGCGCGGCGCACGCCGCCGGGGAGATCCTGTTCTTCATCGACTCGGACGTGGCGGCGAAGCCGGACGCGGTCGCCAACGCGGTCGAACTGCTCGCCGCCGATCCGGCGATCGGCGCGGTCTGCGGCAACTACGACCCGGTGCCGCTGGTCCGGGACAGCCTGCTGGAGGAGTACCGCTGCCTGCAGCAGTCGTACTGGCTGATCGCCGACGAGGGACGGATCATGACCCTCTACACCGCGCTGCTCGCCGTCCCGGCCCGGGTCTTCGCCGAGATCGGGCCGTTCAACCCGAAGCTGCGGGAGACCGAGAACGCCGACTACGGGCTGCGGCTCGCCCAGCGGTACCAGATCTGGCTCTCGCCCCGGGTCCGCGGCGTGCACGACCACGACCACGAGCTGTCCGTGCTGGTCCGCAAGGTCTTCACCCGGACCGCGCTGCACATCCCGATGTACGCCAACAAGCCGGAGTTCCCCGGCGGGCTGCGCAGCGGCCCCCGGGCCTGGGTCAGTGTCGCCGCCCTGCTGGCCGTGCTGACCCTGGCCCTGCCGGTGCTGTTCGGCGCGGCCCTGCTGCCGGTACCGCTCGCCGCCCTGGTCGCGTTCCTCCTCGGCGACCTGCCGATGTACCGGTTCGTGGCCCGGGAGCGGGGACCGCTGTTCCTGGTCTACTTCGCCGCCATGCACCTGTTCCTGAACCTGGTGATCGCGGTCGCGGCGCTCTGCGGGGTGCTGGCCTGGCTGGCCTCGCGGCGGTTCCGCGGCCTCTACGACCGGGCCGAGGTGGCGACCCGATGACCCCGGACCCCGGTCGGCCACTCGTCTCGGTGATCGTGCCGAACTACAACTACGCCGAGTCGTTGGACCTGTGTCTGCGTTCGATCCTCGACCAGACGTACCCGAACCTCGAGATCCTGCTGGTGGACGACTGCAGCACCGACCAGTCGGTGGCGGTCGCCGAGGCCCTCGGCGTACGGGTGGTGAGCACCGGTGTCAACGGCGGGTGCGGGCGGGCCCGCAACATCGGCGCCGCGCAGAGCGCCGGGGAACTGCTCTGCTACGTCGACTCCGATCTGGTGCTGGCCCCCGACGCGGTCGCCAACGCGGTGGAACTGCTGGTCGGTGACGCGCGCATCGGCGCGGTCTGCGGGATCGAGGACCCCGAGCCGTTGCTGCACGACACGGCGGTGGCCCGGTACCGTGGCCTGCAGTACCACTACTGGTCGATCAGCGCGGAGGGCGACGTGTCGTTCCTCTTCCCGGCGGTGTGCCTGATCCGGCGGACGGTCTTCGAGGAGATCGGTCCGTTCAACCCGGCGTTGCGGCACACCGAGGAGGTCGACTACGGCTACCGGCTGACCCGGCGCTACCGGCTGCTCCTCACCTCCCGGGTACGCGGCCGGCACGACCACGACCACGAACTGCGCGGCCTGCTGCGCAAGCTGTTCCACCGGGGTCGGCTGCGCATCCCGCTCTACGCCCGGGCCCGCCGGTTCGGGCAGGGTTTCGAGACCGCGTCCCGGGCCTGGGGCAGCCTGGCCGCGTTCGCGGTGCTGCCGGCGCTGGCGGTGCCGCTGCTGTTCGGCCCGTGGGGTGCGGTGCTGCCGGCCGCCCTGCTCGGCGTCTCGCTGGCCTGCGACGCCGGCATGTACGCCTTCGTCCGGCGCCGGCACGGCCTGCCTTTTCTGATCTTCTTCGCCGGTCTGCACTTCCTGGTCAACGTGACGATCACCGCCGGGGTGGCGACCGGTGCCCTGCAATGGCTCGCCTCGGGCACCTTCCGTCGGCTCTACGACGCCTCCTTCCCGGTCGACCACCCACCGCTGCGGGGCACGGCGTGACCGTCGCCGGGCGGTCCACCGGCGTCCCGCCCGCGCCTGACGGCACCGGTTCGGAGACGGCTTCCGGCACCGCGACCCCGGAGACCACTCCCGGTACCGCGACCACGGACGCCGCGCCCGGCACCGCAACCCCGGAGACTGGTTCCGGTACCGCGACCACGGACGCCGCGCCCGGCACCGCAACCCCGGAGACTGGTTCCGGTACCGCGACCACGGACGCCGCGCCCGGCACCGCGACCGGGGCGGGGAACGCCGGACGGCCGGGTGCCCGGCGGTGGCCGGCGGGCGGGCGACGCGGCTGGCGCTGGTGGCTCTACACCGCCCTGGTCGGTGCCGCCGGGGTGTGGCTGGCCTTCAGCGTCGCCCACCTGGTGCTCAGCGGGCAGTGGTGGCTGTGGCTGGCGGTCGACGCGATCCCGCCGCTCGCCTTCCTGGTGGTACCGGTGACGCTGGCGGTCGGCGCCGCGCCCTGCCGGCGCTCCCGCCGGCCGGTCGCGCTGCTGGCCGCCGCCGCGCTGCTGCTCGGTGCCGAACGCTCCGGGGTCAATCTGCGGGCCCTGGCCGGCGGGGACGGTCCGGCGCCACCGGACGCCGTCCGGATCTTCACCTGGAACACCGGCTACTGGGACGAGGGCGGCCAGAGCGAGTCGCTGTACCGGGTGCTGCGGGACGCGGACGCCGACGTCTACCTGCTGCAGGAGTACTGGTACGCGGAGACGGCCGGTCCGACCGGCGCCACCCTGGACCGGCTGCGCGCCGAGTTTCCCGACCTCCATCTCGCGGTCGTCGGCGAACTGGTGACCCTCTCCCGGTTCCCGATCCTGCATCGGCTGCCGCTGGAGGCGCCGGACCTGCCGCCGGTGGTAGCCGGGGCGGGTGAGCAGTGGCGGTACAAGGTGCTCCGGACCGATCTGGACCTCGGGGCGGGCCGGGTGTTGTCGACGTACAACGCGCACCTGCCGGTGCAGCTCTCCCCCGACCACAGCCCGTTCGGCGCGGACTTCTACCGGATCATCCGGGAGCAGCACGCCCAGCGGGAGCCGCAGTGGCGGGCACTGGCCCGGGACGTGCCCACCAACCGGCATCCGGTGCTGGTCGCCGGCGACCTGAACACCAGTCCGGCCATGGGTGACCTGGCGAAGCTGCCGGACGGGCTGCGCGACGCCGGGTACGCGTCGCGCTCCCTCTATCCGGCGACCTGGTCCGACACCCCGGGCTGGCCGCGCTGGTGGCGGCTCGACTGGGCGCTGGTCTCGCCCGAGGTGCGGGTGCACTCCTACCGGTTCGGTGGCACCACACACGGTGCGTCCGACCACCGGGGTCAGCACCTGGTGCTCTCGATCCCCTGAACGCGAGCACCAGGTGCTCGATCCGCTGAACACCACACCGCCCCGGCGTCGGGTGCCGCCCACTCGGCCACGCCCGTCCCCGGCGCGGGACCGCCGGTCAACGCGGGGTGGACCGGGCGGCCGGCACCGCACCGTTGCCGACCGCGGCGCCGACCCCGGTGGAGGCGGCGAACGGGACCTCGGCGTCGCCGGTCGTCAGCGGCCCGCCGTCCGGATGCCGCCACAGGCCGCGCCGACGCAGGATCGGCAGCACCCCCTCACCGAACCAGTACGCCTCCTCCAGGTGCGGGTGTCCGGAGAGGATGAACTCGTCGATCCCCAGCTGGTGGTACTCGGAGATCCGGTCGGCCACCTCGGTGTGGCTGCCGACCAGTGCGGTGCCGGCGCCACCCCGGACCAGGCCGACCCCGGCCCAGAGGTTCGGTGACACCTCCAGGCCGTCCCGGGATCCGCCGTGCAGGGCGAGCATCCGGCGCTGTCCCTCGGACTCGCTACGTGCCAGCCCGGCCTGGACGGCCTGGACGTCGGACTCGGCGATGCCGTCGAGCAGTCGGCGGGCCTGGGCCCAGGCAGCCTCGGCGGTGTCCCGGGTGATGACGTGCAGCCGGATCCCGAACCGGATGGTCCGACCGGCGGCCCCGGCGAGTTCCCGGATCCAGGCGAGTTTCTCGGCGACCTGGGTCGGCGGCTCGCCCCAGGTGAGGTAGACGTCGCTGTGCCGGACCGCCACCGGGCCGGCGGCCGGTGACGAGCCACCGAAGTAGATCGACGGGACGGGGTCGGGGAGGCGGCTCAGCCGTGCCTGCTCCACCCGGACGTGCGCACCGTCGTGGCTGACCGTCTCGCCCCGCCACAGTGCCCGTACGACGTGCAGGAACTCGTCGGTGCGGGCGTACCGGGCGTCCTTGTCGAGGAAGTCGCCGTAGCCGCGCTGTTCGTGTGACTCCCCGCCGGTGACCACGTTGAGCAGCAGCCGTCCCTGGGAGAGCCGTTGGAACGTGGCGGCCATCTGGGCGGCCAGGGTCGGTGACATCAGCCCGGGCCGGAACGCGACCAGGAACTTCAGTCGCTCGGTGACCTCGGTCAGCATCGCGGTGGCGAGCCAGGCGTCCTCACACCACGCGCCGGTCGGGGTGAGCGCGCCGACGAAACCGAGCTGTTCGGCGGTCCGGGCGATCTGGCCGAGGTAGGCCACGGTGGCCGGTCGGGCGCCGCCGGCCGCGCCCGGGGGCAGGCCGTGGCCACCGCCGACGATGTCCCGGCTGTCGCCGTAGGTGGGCAGGAACCAGTGGAAGGTGAGCGTCACGGGTGTCTCCAGCTGACGGTTGTACGCGGGCCACGACCCCGCCGCAGGTCGGATGGAACGACCCGGCGGCATCGATGCCGCCACTCTATCCATAAAACCTATTGGTTTAGTAGTCTATCCCCTCGCCCCCTCCGGACCGGTCCACACCCTCCCCCAGGAGCACCCATGTCCCATCCCGTTCGACGCTCCCCCGCACCTCCCCGTCCGTCGTCGCGGCCCGGCCGACGGCCACGGACCCGACTGGCCGGCCTGGTCACGCTGATCGTGCTGGCCACGGTCGCGCTCACCGGCTGTGGCGACGAGACCGCCGGCGCGGACGACAGCGGACCACTGCGGGTCGGCTACCAGCGGTTCGGCGGACTGAGCCTGGTGAAGGCACGCAACGCCGCCCCGGACGTCGAGTGGTCGCTGTTCGAGAGCGGCCCGGCGCTGACCGAGGCACTCAAGGCCGGCGCCATCGACATCGGCCAGGTCGGCGAGGCGCCACCGGTCTTCGCCGCGGCCGGAAAGATCAGGTTCAGGATCATCGGCACCTCCGCACCGGTGCCGCAGGGCGAGGCGGTCCTGGTCAAGGAGGATCGCGGGTTCCGCGACTTCGCCGACCTGCGGGGCAGGACCGTCGCCCTCAACAAGGGGTCAAACGTGCACTGGCTGCTGGTCCGGCTGCTGGAGGCGAACAACATGACGCTGGCCGACATCAACGTCAAGTACCTCAAGCCGGCCGAGGCGCGCCCAGCCTTCGACAACAACCAGGTCGACGCCTGGATCATCTGGGACCCCTACTTCGCCCTCGCCGAACAACCCGGCGTACGGATCCTGGCCGACGCCACCGGGCTGGCCAGCAACCGCGAGTACGTCCTCGTCTCACCGCAGGCGCTGGAGAGCCGGTCCGACCAGATCCGGACGTTCCTGGAGACGTACCGGAGCACCACGGACTGGGGCATCGCGAACCCGGAGGAACGGACCAGGACCCTGGCGCCCGAACTGAAGATCGACGAGGCCACCACCGCCCGGGCCCTGGCCCGCAGCGCCCAGCCGCTCGCCCCGGTCACCCCGGCGATCGGCGCCGAACTGCAGGCGATCGCCGACGGGTTCACCACGTTGGAACTGGTTCCCGGACCGGTCGACATCGCCAGCCTGGTCGACGACCGGTACAACGCGGTGTTCGGATGACCACAACCGCCCTCGTCGAGAACACCGACCGTACGCCGACACCGACCGCACCGACCGGGTCGCCGCGCCGCCGCGACGTCCGGAACCGACACCGGTGGCGCCGCGCGGTCACCCCGGTCGGACTGTTGGTGTCCTGGCAGGCCGCGTCGCAGACCGGGTTCCTGCCGCCGGAAAAACTCTCCGCGCCCAGCGAGGTCGCGCGTACCGCCTGGCGGCTGGCCCGGGACGGCACGCTCGGCGTCCACCTGCTCGACTCGCTCACCCGAGCGGGCATCGGACTGGCCGTCGGCGGAACACTGGCCCTGCTCCTCGGCGTCGTGGCCGGCCTGCTCCGACTCGGGGACGACCTGGTCGACCCACCGGTGCAGATGGCCCGGATGCTGCCGCACCTCGGCCTGGTCCCGCTCCTGATCATCTGGGTCGGCATCGGCGAGTCGCTGAAGGTCACCCTGGTGGCGCTCGGCGCGTTCTTCCCGATCTACTTCAACACGTACGCCGGGATCCGGGACATCGACGAACGCCTCGTGGAGGCCGCCCGAACCTGCGGACTCGGCCAACTGGCCCGGATCCGCCACGTCGTACTGCCCGGTGCGCTCCCCTCCCTCTTCCTCGGCCTGCGTCTCGCCCTCGGCGCCGCCTGGCTGAGTCTGGTGGTCGGCGAGCAGGTCAACGCGCAGACCGGGATCGGTTTCCTGATGATGGAGGCCCGCGAGTTCAGCCAGACCGACGTGGTGGTGCTCGGCCTGCTCGTCTACGCGGTCCTCGGTCTCCTCTCCGACCTCGCCATCCGGATCGCGGAAAGGAGGACCCTGCAATGGCGACGCGGTCTCCAGGCGGTCTGACCGACTTCCCGACGACGCCGACCGGGACCCGACCGGTGCTCACCGCCCGCGACGTCCGGCGGGCCTTCGCCGGGACCGTCGTGCTGGCCGGCGTCGACCTCACCATCGCGCCGGGCGAGGTGGTGGCCCTGCTCGGCGGCAGCGGCTCCGGCAAGAGCACCCTGCTGCGCATCCTGGCCGGCCTCGACCCGGACGCCACCGGCGGGATCTCCCGGACCGGCAGCCAGGCGGTGGTCTTCCAGGAACACCGGCTGCTGCCGTGGAAACGGGTCGCCGACAACGTCGCCCTCGGGGTACGCCGCACCGACGCGCCACACCGGGTCGCGGCCGCGCTCGCCGAGGTCGGGCTCGCCGACCGGGGCCGGGCCTGGCCGGCCGAACTCTCCGGTGGTCAGGCCCAACGGGTCGCGTTCGCCCGCGCGCTGGTCCGGGAACCGGCGCTACTGCTGCTCGACGAACCGTTCGGCGCTCTCGACGCGCTCACCCGGCTGCGGATGCAGACCCTGTTCGGCCGGCTGCACGCCGAGCACGGGTTCGCCGCGCTGCTGGTCACCCACGACGTGGACGAGGCGTTGCTGCTGGCCGACCGGGCCCTGGTCCTCGACGACGGACGGATCGTCGAGGAGGCGCCGGTCCCGCTGACCCGGCCACGCGCCCCGGACCACCCCGGCTTCGGCCCGTTGCGGCGACACCTGCTCGGCCGGCTCGGGGTACGGTCCGCGCCGGCCGGCGGCACGGACGCCTGACCCCCGCCCGCGCTACGCCCCGCGCCGGTCCGGGATCCGAGCGGGGTCCGGCGGGCCCAGGGTGCACGACAGTTCCCGGGCCGGCGGATCCGAACTGGACCGCCGGCCCGGGGGACGTCGTCGATCAGGCGCGACCGGTGAGGGCCGCGACGTAGCCGGTCGACACCTCCGGGTCGGCGAGCGACGACTCGGTCACCGCCAGCCCCGGTCGCACCTCGGCACCGAGTTCGGCGAGCAGTCCGCGCAGGTGCCGCTCCGACTGGGCGGCCTGCTGCGGGGTCGCCCCCACCGTGACCGGGACGGCGACCACTCCGGCCAGACCCTGGTGCGGCAACCGGTCCAGGAACACCTTCAGCAGACCGGTGTAGCTGCCCTTGTAGGTGGGCGTGGCGACGACCAGTACCCGGGCAGACCGGACGCTGGCCAGCCCACCGGCCACCCCCGCGTCGTCCGGGACCAGCAGGCGCTGCCCGTACTCCGCCAGGTCGACCACACTCGGTGCTGCCGTACCGTCCCGTTGGGCGATCTCCGCGCCCACCCTGACCGCCATCGTCCGGGTCCGCGACCCGGTGCGCGGGTTCCCGGAGAGAACCACGATCTCGCTCATGCGACGTCCTCGCCGCGTCCGTTCACGCTTCCTCCTTCTGCGTCACGACGCCCGCTCCCCTGCTCCGCTGGTGCCGTGCCCCACTGTCCTCGTGGTCCGGGTTGCCCCGCTGGCCGACAGTCCTCGCGCCCGGGGTCAGCGGGCCGAGCCGCACTCCGGAACGACCGGAGAGTCGGTGGTCGACCATGTCACTCCTAGCCGACAACCGTGGAGAGGAACTGGTTGGCCGGCCGGGGCAGGCCGTAGTTGTCGCGCAACGTCGTACCGGTGTACTCGGTGCGGAACAGGCCGCGGCGCTGCAGGATCGGCACCACGTGGTCGACGAACGCGACCAGTCCGGAGGGCAGCACCGGCGGCATGATGTTGAAGCCGTCGGCGGCGCCCTGGTTCCACCACTCCTCGATGGCGTCGGCCACCTGCTCCGGCGTGCCGGCGAAGGTACGGTGTCCGCGCCCGCCGCCGAGCCGACCGATCAGCTGGCGTACGGTCAGCCGCTCCCGGCGGGCCAGGTCGACGATCAGGGTACGCCGGCTCTTCGCCCCCTCGATCTGGTCCTCGTCGGGCAGCTCCGCCGGCAGCTCCCGGTCCAGGTGCAGGACGTCCGGTGGCACGCCGAGGGTGGTGGCGAGCTGACGCAGCGCGTACTCCGGTCTGATCAGCCGTTCCAGCTCGTCCTCGAGCGCCCGGGCCTGCGCCTCGGTCGCGCCGAGCACCGGCACGATCCCGGGCAGGATCCTGATGCCGTCCGGGTCCCGGCCCAGGGCCGCGGTCCGGGCCTTCAGGTCGGCGTAGAACGTCTGCGCCTCGGCCAGGGTCTGCTGGGCGGTGAAGACCGCCTCGGCGTAGCGGGCGGCCAGCTCCTTGCCGTCCTCGGACGAGCCGGCCTGGACCAGCAGCGGATAGCCCTGCGGCGGGCGGGGCACGTTCAGTGCGCCGGCCACCTTGAAGAACCGTCCGACGTGTCCCGGCGGGAAGATCCGCTCCTGGTCGCCCCAGATTCCGGCGGCCTTGTCGCCGCGCGGGGCGTCGTCGGCCCAGCTGTCCCAGAGTTTCCGCGACACGTCGACGAACTCGGCGGCCCGCGCGTACCGGTCCCGGTGCGCGGGCAGCTCGTCGAGGTTGAAGTTGCGCGCCGCGTCCACCCCGGCGGTGGTGACGATGTTCCAGCCGGCCCGACCGCCGCTGACGTGATCCAGCGACGCGAACCGTCGGGCCAGGTTGAACGGTTCGTTGTACGTGGTGGACGCGGTGGCGATCAGTCCGATGTGCCGGGTCACCCCGGCGAGCGCGGTGAGCAGCACGGTCGGCTCCAGTGCCCCCGAGGGCCGCCGGCCGACGTTGTTCCACAGCACCGGGCTGTCGGCGAGGAACAGCGAGTCGAGTTTGCCGCGTTCGGCGATCCGGGCCAGTTCCTGGAAGTGCCGGACGTCGGTGTGCGCGTACGGGTCACTCTCCGGCAGCCGCCAGGCGGCCTCGTGGTGGCCCACACCCATCAGGAAGGCGTTGAGGTGCAGCGTGCCGGGTCGGCGGGTCATGCGGCGGCTCCTTCGGCCTGGTTGACGCCGAGGGCGGCCAGCAGCCGCTCCCGGTACTCGACGACGTTCGGATGCCGGTGCGACCGCGGTCCCGGCAGGTTGATCGCGAGGTCGACGGTGAGCCGGCCGTCGTCGAGCACCAGCACCCGGTCGGCGAGCATGACCGCCTCGTCGACGTCGTGGGTGACCAGCAGGACCGCCGGCCGGTGCCGCTGGCACAGCTCGCGGAGCAGGCCGTGCATCCGGATCCGGGTCAGCGCGTCCAGCGCGCCGAACGGCTCGTCGGCGAGCAGCAGCCGAGGTTCGCTGACCAGGGCCCGGGCCAACGCGACCCGCTGCTGCTCGCCACCGGAGAGCTGGTTGGGCCAGGCCCTTTCCCGCCCGGCGAGGCCGACCTCGGCGAGCCGCGCCCGTCCCTGTCCGTCCGCCCCCGGGCCGGCGAGCCCGAGTACGACGTTGTCCAGCACCCGCTGCCAGGGCAGCAGCCGGGCGTCCTGGAAGATCACCGACGTGCTCCGCGGCACCGCGACCCGGCCCGTGCCGTCCACGTCGGCGTCGAGCCCGGCCAGCGCCCGCAGCAGAGTGCTCTTGCCTGATCCGCTGCGGCCGAGCAGGGCGACGAACTGGTTCTCGGCGATCTCCAGGTCGACGTCGTCGAGCACGGTACGTCCGTCGAACCGGCGGGTCAGTCCGCGGACCCGCACCGGCGGTCCGGTGACCTGACCAGGCCGGAGGTCCGGGGCGGCGTCGGCGGGAGCGGGGGCCGGTGCTGTTCCGGCCGGGGTGGTGGTCAGTCGGCCAGTGTGCGTCGCCATGACAACGCCCTCCTCTGTGCGAGCCGGACGGCTCCGTCGGAGAGCAGGCCGAGGATGCCGTAGAGGACCAGGCCGACGATGATCACGTCGGTCTGCCCGTACTGGCGGGCCAGCTCCATCATGTAACCGATCCCGCTTGTCGAGTTGATCTGTTCGACCACGACCAGGGAGAGCCACGCACCGACGACCGCGAACCGGAGCCCGAGCAGGAAGCCGGGCAGCGCACCCGGCAGGACCACCCGACGGATGAACCGGGCGTGGTTGAGTCGCAGCGCTTCGGCCAGTTCGACGTACCGGTTGTCGATGCTGCGCAGCCCGTTGTGGGTGTGGATGTAGACGGGTACGAAGACGCCGAGGGTGATGGTGATGACCTTCATCTGCTCGTCGATGCCGAACCAGAGGACCAGCAGCGGCAACAGGGCCAGGGACGGAATCGCCCGCTTGATCTGGACCGGCCCGTCGATGACCGCCTCGCCCCAGCGGCTGAGGCCGGAGAGCAGGGCGAGCACCGCGCCGATGAGCACCCCGAAGGCCAGGCCCAGGCCGGCCCGTTGGGTGGAGACCAGCAGACTCTCCTGGAGCCGTCCGTTGGAGATCAGGTCGCCGGTGGTGGTCACCACCGTCCATGGCGCGGAGAGGGTCCGTTCGTCGAGCAGACCGGTCACCGAGCCGACGGCCCAGATCACGAGCAGCAGCAGGGGTCCGATCGCGGCGCCGAACGGGATCGGTCGGCCCGGACCGAGTCGCCGACGACGCCGACGAAGGGCGGAGCCGGTCCGCCGGCCACCCGCGTCCGATGTCGCCGCCCCCGATGTCAGCACGTCCGCTGTCGCCGTGGCCGCTGTCGCCGTGGCCGCTGTCGCCGTGGCCGATGTCGCCGTGGCCGATGTCGCCGTGCCGGGGACCGGCGGATGGCTGGTCCTCGCCGGGTTCGCCTGTGTGGTCATCGGGTCACACCCCCCTTGACCGCGTCGGCGGCCAACGTCTCGTACCGCAGGTCGTACAGGTCGGCCGCCTTCAGCGGCTTGTTGCCGGTCTCGACCGCGAGCAGGTCGACCGTCTGCTGGTGCCGGGCGATCACGTCGGTCCAGCTGGCCGGGATGTCCGGCACCCCGGCGTTCTCCACCAGCCACAGACCGTCCTCACGGGTCAGCCCCTGGTCCTGGACGTAGTACCGCTCGATCCACTCGTCCGGGTTCTGCTCGACCCAGATCAGTGCCCGGGCCCAGTGCTGGACGTACGCGCGGATCGCGGCCGCCTTCGCCGAGTCCTCCAGTACGGTGACCGGCGAGTACAGGTGGCTGGGATCGTCGCGCAGCCCGTGCGAGATGGTGGTTCCGCCGTCCCGGGCGTACTTGGCCTGGTAGCGCTTGACCTGGATGCCGCCGATCGGGGCGACGTCCACCTGTCGGCTGGCCAGGGCGGTCGCGTACACGTCACCGGTGCTGGCCAGTTCGACCAGCCGTACGTCGCTCTTCGCCAGCCCGGCCTTCTGCAGCACCCGCAGCACCAGGGCGCCCTGGGCCTGTCCCGGGCTGTAGGCGATCCGCTTGCCGCGCAGGTCGGCCAGGCTCGCCACGGTGATCCCGGGTGCGACACCGAGCTGGTAGATCGGGTGGTTCACCGGATCCTGCCGGAACCGGGCCGCGACTATCCGGACCGGCAGCCCGGTCCAGGTCGCGTGGATCGGCGGAATGTCCGCCACCGCGCCGATGTCCAGGGCGTCGGCCCGGAACGCCTCGATGGTCTGCGGGCCGCCGCTGATGTTCGCCCAGGAGACCTCGAAGGCGAACTTGTTGATCTCTCCGGAGAACTCAATCGCCTTCTGGGTCTCCTTGTCGCCGACCCGCAGCACGGTGTCACCGGGCACCTCGGCCGGCAGTGGTGCGTCGAGGGCGAGCCGCACCGCCGGGGTGTCCTCGCCGGCACAGGCGGTGAGACCGGTGGCCGCGACGCCGAGCGCGGCCGCGAGAAGGGTACGCCGACGCAGGACGGGCGGGCCGCCGGTCGCGGAGAACGGAATGGACGGAGGGGACATGGTTGACTCCTGCACGCAGGTTCGACGGACCGTCGGATCGCATCGGCGGCCCGGTACGGAATGGAGACGCTGGGTGGCGGAACGCTGACCGCTCAGCTGGCGGCCGGCAACCCGTCGGTCAGGGACGCGTACCGGCCCATGTGGTAGAGCAGCGGCGCGACGCCGTCGTCGTCGTGCGCGCCGACCAGCGGCTCGGCCAGCACGATCGTGTGGTCGCCGGCCAGCACCCGGTCCACCACCCGACACACCAGCCAGGCGAGCGTCCCGTCCAGCAGCGGTACGTCGTACGGGCCGGGCCGCCACCGTCGGTAGGCGGCAAACCGGTCGATGCCGCTGGTCGCGAACGTCCGGGCCACCTCGCGCTGCCCCTCGCCCAGCAGGTGTACGCCGACGTGTCCGGTCGTGGCCACCGTCGGCCAGCTCGACGAGGTGCGGTCGAGGCAGAACGAGACCAGCGGAGGGTGCAGGGAGACCGAGGTGAACGAGGTGGCGGTGAAGCCGGCCGGCGGCTCCCCCGCCGCGGTCACCACGGTCACCGTGGCCGCCTGTCGGCGCAGCAGCGTCCGGAACCGCGCTGAATCGAGTTGGATCGACTCGGAAATTGTCATGACATCTCTCCTGTCCGTCACGTGGCCAGCGCCGTCGAAAGCGAAGATGGGTAGCGGACACCCACGGCGGACGACCCGTAGAAAATGGGACGCTGCCGCTGGGCGGGGCACGGGAAATGAATCCACCGACACGTCGGCGTGTGGCAGGACGTATGACCGGATCAGCGGGGCTCGGCCGGCGGGATCAACCCGGCAGCAGGCCGGGCGGCGCGGTCAGCGGGGACAGCCTGCGCTGGCGTGGCGAGCCAGATCGATGTGCAGGCGGCTGACGAGGTGGAGGATGTATTGCCGCTGCATGTGATGAATAATCCGCGCCAGCATCAGGCACGGTCAACATCGTTCCAAAATCCGGGAACCGCATCCGCAATTCTGGCCCGTCACCCGAATTCGTCGGGGATATGTCCGGACAACCCCGTAGGAATAAGAGAACGACGAGTCAACCAACTATTAACATCTGCGCCGGACACGTTTCCCGCCGGGCCGCCACCTGTCCGGCAGCCGTCCCGACCCTCGTTGGGGCCACGTCCGGTGTGCGGCGGCAACACCCCTCCGGCGGCCACCGGTCGGTACGGCACGACGAGCGCAGGGCCGCCCACCGTAGGCGCCACGCCGGGCCGTACCGCGCCGTACGGTGCCGCGCCGAAGCGGGTCGCAAGCCCCCCGGACCAGGGTCCCGCCGAACCACCGCAACCGGGTCACGTACCGCCCTCATCTGGCTCCGGAGGGCCATCCGTGCGCCCGGCGGTGGCCGCCGTGCGTGTTCTCTGGGAGCCGTGTACAGTAGTGCCCCGTGCGGCCCTGCAAGTGCCGAACCGGTGAGATCATCACTCGGTCGGTCAGGTAGGGTTGCGGAGCAAGTCCGGGTGGCGGAATGGCAGACGCGCTAGCTTGAGGTGCTAGTGCCCGTATAGGGCGTGGGGGTTCAAGTCCCCCCTCGGACACAGAATTTTCGCATCGGTACGCAATACGCCGTACAGGTGTTCAGGCCTACTTGAACACCTGTATCTATCCTCTGACGTCACTGCTAGTGATCGCCGCGCAGAGGCGGGGTGGCCGCGATGACCGCCCTCGTGCCGCCGGTAGTTCCCCAGTCGACTCCCAGAGGCGCCGCTGCCGACCCAGGGCCACTGACGTCGGGCGCGACGGCCGCTTCCCGTGCCGGCCTCGGATGCCCACTTCACACGAGTGACCGACACCGTGTGCGCGTTGAGCGCGGGGGACAAGAGAAGCCGCGACACGCACTCAATTCGACATGACCGTGCGCCACGCATCTGCTCGGTCGTCACCCTGCGTAGCTCGGAGACGCGCGCGCCACAGCAGATCCGGGTGCAGTCGCCGCCGCTCCAGTTTCCTGACGCGGAGGAGACCGAAATACGGCTGCTGCGCCGGAAGCGCTGAGTTACGGTGCTCCGGTGCAGGCGAATGCGGCCCGGCGGGCAACACAGGCAGCCATGTCGATCGCCTCATCGCTCGGCCTGACCGCCTACGATGCCGCCGTCCTGCACGACTCGAACAAGCTCACTCTGCGTCTGCAGCCCTGTGACGTGCTGGCACGGGTGACACCGGCGGCGCACCAGTGCGCCCAGCTTGAAGTGGATACCGCTAAGCGACTGTTCGAGATCGGGAGCCCGGTGGCCGCGCTGGAAGCGCCCGAGGTCTTCGTCTGGGACGACTACGTGGTCACTCTGTGGACCTACTACGAGCCAGTGACTACTCAAGCGATCCCACCCGCGGACTACGCCAGAGCGCTCGAACGTCTGCACGCCGGAATGCGCCGGGTCGACCTGCCCACCCCGCACTTCACGGACCGCGTTTCCGCGGCCCAAACGCTCCTGGCGAACCACGACCGGACGCCGAAGCTGGCCGACGCAGACCGGATCTTTCTCGCCGACAACCTGGAGCGCCTGCGCCGAGCGGTCAGCGATAGCGGCCGGCCCGAACAACTCCTGCACGGCGAACCTCACCCGGGCAACCTGCTCTCGACCCCGATCGGCCTGCTCTTCATCGACTTCGAGACGTGCTGTCGGGGGCCGATCGAGTTCGACCTCGCCCACGCACCCGACGAGGTCGGAGACCTCTACCCGGGAGTCGATCACCAGCTGCTCCGAGATTGCCGGGCCCTCATGCTGGCGATGATCACTACGTGGCGCTGGGATCGCGACGACCAGTTCCCCGACGGCCACAGCCTCGGCATCGAGTGGCTGAGCGAACTCCGGAAGGCGACGGCTCGGTAAATTACCGAGCCCGTTATCGCGAGCCCCGTTATCGGCAGTTCAGGATGCTGCATGACCCGCTGCCTGGTTACCCGCTGCCCAGTGGGTGCGCGGCGATCCCGAGGAGATGGACCCGTCGGGTGGCCCACCTCCATGACCACCAGTGCGTAGCCCGCAAACGCCTGTTCTCGGCCCCAGGCCAACAAAGTGCTCTAGAGGTTGACGTCGATGGTGGCCATCGAGGCAGTGAACGCCTCCGGCCTGGGCAGTGGACTCCACCACGGATGGCGGTGTTGACTCGCCATCACCGGGGTCCGCTGGCGAGCCGCAGCCCGCCCTGAGCTGCGATATCGGCTTGGATAGGGTTCAATGACCATGCGGGTGAGCCCGACGACGTCGACGTGCGAGGTCTACGCCCACCCGCTGTTCATTCAGCGCACAGCGGGGCCGAGAATCTGGTCGGCCTCCTCGGTCAGCGTCGTGAAGCCGGCCACCACCGCTTCGTCGCGCATGGCCCGCGCCCGCCGCACGGCCTCGACGCCCCGTCCGGTGGTGACCTCGACGTAGGCCAGCTTGAGACCGGCCCGGATCCGTGGCATCGGATAGCTCAGCCGCTCGCACAGTGCGTACGCCTCACCAAAGCACCGTTCCGCCTCAACTAGAGAGTCCACCCTGAGCAGCGCGTTCCCGAGCGTGAGCAGCAACTCCGCCTGGGTCCGCTGGTCCCGGGTCGACCGGGCCAGCGCCAGCGCACGGCGCGCCGTGTCCACCGCGGCGTCGTGCTCGCCCAGCCTCGCGTGCATCTGGCCCAAAACCGCTGGTGCGCGGTCGGTACAGTGGTCAGAATTTCGTGGCCATGGCATAGGTCGGGCACTGTACTGGGCAGCTTGACGACGTGTGAATGGGACGGACCGGTGGACGAAATCTGGGAGCGGTTGACCCCGCAAGCCCGCGATCGGGTCGACGCGGCGTTGCTCGAGCGCGGCCTACTGCCGGCGATCGTGGTGCTGCGCGGTGAATGCGGACTCGACCCCACACCCGGTCTGTATGACGCTCAGGAAGCGGTACTGCGACGCCGACACCGTTTGATCGACCGAGGCATGCTAGAGGCGGCGCCGCGGCAGGAACTCGATGTCTCGAACGTTCTCGCAGCGACGAAGGCGATCACCGACTCGGTCGTGGCGGTCGAGGCGGTGTGGGACGGCGACACCCAGGGCTGGATGGTCGACCTGGTTGCGATCGTGGACCGCGCCGGCCGGCACCACGAACGCTTCGACGAGGTGCGGCTGGCGTCCATCCGCCACGGCGGCGATCTTCGATTGTTCAACGGACAGGTGCCGCCCTGGCCGGAGGCAGTCGAGGCCCAGCGGATCGGCGGCAACGTGGCGGCGCGCCTGGGTGTGCAGTTCCACTTCACCAGCCCGGAAAGTCCCGACACAGACCTGGCCCGCTGGTGGGACGGCCGACCCGCCACCATCCACCAGCGCCGGTATCGGTACGTCGGTCCGGCGGACGTGCTCGCCGCCGTCACGCCGGACGACAGCGGCCACCGGATCACGTCACTCGACGATCTGGCCACGTGGATGGCCGCACTGACACCGGCTGAGCGCCGCGAGCCGCACACGTACATCATCGATGTAGCGGGCGATCTGCGCGTCGCGCTCCGGCGCAGCGAGCACGTCGCGTGTGCGGGCGGTCGTCCGGTGCTCAGCGCCGGGGAGATCAGCTTCACCCGACAGGATGGGCGCTGGACGGTCGCCGAGGTGAGCAACCAATCCACTGGATACTGTCCCGAGCCCTCCTCATGGCCGGCTGTAGCCGCCGCCTGTGAGCAGGCGGGACTGGAGTGCCCCGGAGGGTTCACCGCGGCGTTCGAGTTCCGCCGCTGCCCGGTCTGCGGTCAGATCAATATCGTCAAGGACGATGACTTCGCCTGCGCCGCATGCGGCGGGGAACTTCCGTGGAGTTGGAACGTGTCGCGTTGAGCGACTCGTCATCAAGCTGAACTGAGGAGAATCGACGGTGGATGACCGGACACGGGAACGCCTCGACGCTGCGGTACGCGAGCAGCTTGGTGCCCATGGGCGAGTTCTGTCGCCGTGGCGGGCGTATCCGGAGATCGAACGGTTCAGCATCGGCTGGCGCATGGGCTACGGCGAGTGGCACCTGATGATCTGGTGGCACTGGTGGGAGTCCGCTGCCATGGACGAGGCGGCAAGAATCGCCTACTTCCAAGCCGACGAACCGCCGCACGAGTGGCTGGACTGGGCCGCGCACCAGATCTGGTCGAACGAGGACGTCGGTGAGGCTGGCATACGCCGCCTCGCCGAACACGGGATCGGCGCAGCACGGTGATCGATCGTCCGCTGCTGTTCCTCGACGTGGACGGAACGCTCCTGCCGTTCGCCGGCGCCGCGTGGCAGATTGGCGATGATGCCAATCCGCTGCTTGCCGGGCTCGACCCCGAACACGGCCGCCGCCTGTCCGCGTTGCCTTGCGACCTGGTCTGGGCCACGAGCTGGATGGCTGAGGCGAACGAGGTGCTCGCAGCACGGCTCGGCCTGCCTGAGCTGCCCATCGTCGACTGGCCCGACGACGATGACGTCGACGGTCGGCTGCACTGGAAGACGCGCCACCTCGTCGAGTGGGCCGCGGGACGCTCTTTCGTATGGGTCGACGACGAGATCACGGACGTCGACCGGACCTGGGTGGCGGCACACCACAGTGCTCCCGCGCTCCTGCACCGCGTGGACCCGCGCCGTGGCCTCACCGAGGCGGACTATTCCGCCATCGCAGAGTGGCTATTGAAGGACAACAAAGGCTGAGGAGGCGGTGCTCCACGAACCGCCTCCACCACGTCGGTGTCGAGAGCGGCACACCTGCGACGATCAGCCGCTAGACCATTGGGATCGACGCCGACAGCATCGGACCCGGTTGGACAGTTGCAGGGTAGCCGGCTGGGGCGCCGGGCGGGCGGCCCAGCGCCGGGCAGGCCGAGATCGCCCGGTTGCGGCGGGAGACCGGGCAGAACCGGCCAGTTCCTGCGCACCCCGGCATGAGCCTGGCCCGCCGATCAGGTCTGGCCCGCCGACCAGGTCTGGCCCCTACGCGGAGCCGATGGCAGTCACGTACAGCATTCTGGTCAGTTCGTACCGGGTCTGGCCGGCCCGGAAGCGAAACGTGGCCGCCCCGGCCGCCGGTGCCGTCGACGACGCTGGTGCGGTGACCTGCCACGAGACGGTCTGCACGGCAGCCGGGGCGAGATCCGGCCGCAGCGCCGGTCCGGTGGGCACCGCTTGCCAGCCATCGGGCACGGCGATCGCGGCGGTCAGGCCGGACACGGTCTCGTCGCTGACGTTCTCGACAGTGGCGATGACCGTGGTGGTGGCGCCGGCGCCGACGCTGGCCGGCTCGGCCGACAGGACGGCGCCGACCGGCGGCCGGTTCGGGTCGGCAGGGCCGCGGTACGCGCCGGTCGGGCCGGCCCGGTACATGACACGGCTGACCTCGATCGGCGGGTTCACGGCGCTGATGGTGACGTTTCCACGGGTGACGTTGCCACGGCTGCCGTCGACGATGCCGGTGATGGCCGGGTTGGTCACGTGGTTGTCGGTCAGGGTCAGGTCGCCGGTGTCGTTGCCGTTCTGGATGTTCGCGTGCGCCCACTGCTCAGCGGTGTCGACGAACACGTTCCGCCTGGCGGTCAGGTATCGGGAGCCCTCGTCGAAGTAGAGGCCGAGCTGGCCGCTGCCCTCGCAGAAGTTCTCCTCGATGATGCTGCGTGGCATCGCCGACAGGGTGTAGATGCTGCCAGCGTCGAACATCGTCTGTACGACGTTGCGGACGTGGTTGCCGACCACGCGCACGTCGCTCAACGTCGTCGGAGTCTGATAGATGGGCTGGAAGTCGTAGAGGCCCCGGTCGAGGTACTCCGGGTTGCCGCCCGGATCGTTCGCGCCCCACCCGTAGCCGATCCCGATGCCGGTGTACGGCGCGTCGCTGATGTGGTTGTGCGCGATGGTGAGCCGGGTGACGTAGCTGGCGAAGATCGGGTTCTGGTCGAGGAACTCCAGGATCGACGCGTAGAACCGGTTGTCGCGGATCTGGATGTCGCTGTTGACCATGCGGGGGTCTGACGGGTGGTGGGCGTCGGGACGTATGCCGCCGACCGTGATGCCGCCGCCGGCGCTCGCGGTGAACATGTTGCCGACCACGGAGACGTCCCGGGCGCCCAGCCCGACCCCGGTGGCGTGGGCGTTGGCGTCGTTGCCGATGCCGAGCCCGATGGAGCCGAGATTGACGAAGGTGTTGTCGCGGAAGCTGATGCCCTCGGCCGCCGAGACCTGCACCGCGGCGGGCGCCTGCGCCCAGCCGTTGCGGGATCCTTCGAATCCGCGGCAGCCGGCCGCACAGGAGGTGAACGCGTCGGCAGGACGGTCGGGCTGGACCCCGGTGATGAACGCCCCGGTCTGCTGGCTCGCGTACCCGTCGGGTGAGCTGGGGTGCAGCCAGGTGGTACCCGTGAACGTCAACCCTTCGAAGCGCAGGCTCCGGGCCGGTTCGTCGTAGCCGCCGCCCACCTGGAGCAGTGATTCCAGCCGCGGCAGCTCGACCCGCGCATGCCGCATGTCCTGCCCCGGCAGCGGCTTGTAGTACAGCGTCCCGGTCGTGGGGTCGAGGTACCACTCGCCGGGCTCGTCCAGGAAGTGCCGTGAATTCAGCAGGAAGTAGGTCGGTTCACGGAACGGGGCGCCGAGGGCGTCGTACCCGTAGGTGTTGTTGTCCCAGGCGGGCTGTTGCATGACGACGGTCATGGCGGAGATGCTCCGCACCGGTGCGAACCGGTTGGTGAACGACTGGATCGCCTGGAAGTCGATGCGTTGCTGGTCCGGCAACGTGGCCAGGTAGGCCAGGTCCGGGTTGTCGAGGGTGAAGCCGGTCGGGTCGAGCGTGATGTCGGTACGGTCGAGCCGGAGCCGGGCGCGCTGCGCCGGAACTCCGTCGACGTACAGCTGGCGGGTGTCGAAGCCGGCACCGACGTGTGCCTGGTAGATACCCTTCTCGGCGTCGTCGAGTTGCCAGCCGGTGACCGGCTGGGATCCGCTGAGAACCGCCGTCCCACCCGACGCCCGCCAGGTGACCGTGTGAGCGTCGCGGCCCGAGTCGGCGGCGTCGAACCGCAGCGGCTCGGTCAACCGGTACGTGCCGGCGAGTAGTAGGACGACGACGTCCTGATCGCCTCCTGCGGCTGCCACGCGTGCCCGCCGTTGCGCCTCCCGCAGGGTGGCCAACGGCCGTCCGAGGGTGGCTGGACCGCGGTCGCTCGCGTTTCCGGCGCCGGGTGGCGCGACCACGATGACGTGTTCCGCGGGGTGGGCTTCCGCCGGGTGGGCTGGCGCGGAGTGACGCACAGGATCTCATCTCCTTCGTGGGTTCGCTTTCCCGGATCGCGCCCGCGACCGGTGGCAGCGGCAGCGGCACCGGGCCGGGGTTCGACCCGCCGACGCCGGCACAGGCCAGGCCCGGCCCGGCTACCCGGCGCCCGCGGCGGCGACACGGACGACCGCGCGGACCCGGCGCAGGTGCGGCGCGACCTCCTCGTCGGGTCGCTGGTCGAGCACCAGGTGCCCGTCGGCGGCCCAGTGGATGCGTCGCAGCGCCGTGCAACTCCCCCGCCGCGCCGTGGAGCCGTCGTCGTAGGTCAGCCGCGCCCACGGCAGCTCGCGGACGGCCTCCCCGGTCGTGGCCTCGATCGGGGCGACCTCGACGGCGACGTTGCGGATGCGCCCGAACCGGCGCCGTAGCCGCATGGCATCGGCCTCGCCGAGCGGCAGCGCACAGGTCAGGACGTGACCGGGTGCCCCGTCGGGTACCGGTGGCATGGGCACCACGGGCGCCGCCGGGGACGGTGGTGCCCACGGTCCTTGCGGAGCGGCCGAGCTGGTGGACCACGTCCGGCCCTCGTCATCGGTCCACCAGAGCACGAGCTCAGCGCGCGCCTGGTCGTACACCCCGCGTGGGCGTCGCACACCGCCGCCGGCAGCCACCCGGACGAGGCCGACCTCTTCGTACCGGATGAGGTCCGGCGACTGGAACAGCAGCACGGCCGAGCCGGCCGACGGCTCCGGCGAACCGTCCGGCAGGGCGGGCGAGGCGACGACGGCGTACCCACCGGGGACCGCGAACACCCATGGATCGGTGAGGGTACGCACGCGATGGATGTCGAGGTGCTCGGTGGGGGCCGCGCGGGGGAACAGGACCCCGCGGTCGTCGTTGAGCCGGGTGACCGCGCCGTCCGGCGTGGCCAGCGCCAGGTGCAGGCTGAACGCGATTCGCGGCGGGTAGACCATCGGGTCGGGGTCCGGACGCCGCGTGCCGGCCAGCAGTACCGGCGCGCCCGGCGGCAGCACCGTGACGTCGAAGGTGTCCGGGTCGTCGAAGGTGTCCGGGTCGTCGGACGTGTCCGTGGCCTCGGGCCCGGCCGCGACCGTGATGCGGGCGACGACTGCGGCCGCCGCCCGGTTGGTGATCACGCCGGCGGTGACGTCGACGTCGGGATGGTCGGTGCTGAGCCGGACGCCGGCCGGCACGGCGGTGCCGGAGCGGAGGAACGGCGGCAGCACCACGCGGGGCCGCAGGGCGGACCTGGATCTGGTCAACCTTTGAACGCACCTTCCATGATCCCCTGCACCAGGCGACGGCCGACGAAGACGAACAACACCAGCAGCGGCAGCGTGGCCAGGAACGAGCCGGACATGGCCAGCCCCAGGTCGATGTCCCGGTTGTTCTGCAGTGCCTTGATGGCGATCTGGACGGTGTACCGCTCCGGGGACTTCAGCACGATGAACGGCCACAGGAAGTCGTTCCAGGCGTTGACGAACCCGAACAGTCCCAGGACGAACGCCGCCGGGCGGACCAGCGGGAAGGCGATGCGCCAGAAGATCTGCCAGGTCGTCGCGCCGTCCACGCGGGCGGCGTGCATCAACTCCTCGTTGATGACGCTGCTGATGTGCTGGCGCATCCAGAAGATACCGAAGGCGGTCACCAGCCCGGGGACGATCACGGCCTGTAGGGTGTCCACCCAGTTGAGCCGCGACATGATCAGATACTGCGGGATGACGAACAACTGGGCCGGTACCGTCATGGTCAGTACGACGATGAGGAAAAGTGTGTTGCGGCCGGGAAAGTCCAGCTTGGCGAAGGCGAACCCGGCCAACGCGCAGAGCAACGCCTGACCAACACCGATCGCGGTGGCGACTGCGATGCTGTTGAGCAGCGCCTGTACGAACGGCACGATGTCGAAGACCAGCCCGGCCAGGTAGAAGAAGTTGTCGCCGGGCAGGATCCGCGGTGGAAGGTTGTACGCGGTGGCCGAGTCCGTCGTGGCCACCACGAACATCCAGTAGAGCGGAAACACGCTGAGGAACACCATTGCGCCGAGCGCCGCATAGACGGCCGGGTGGATCCGGTTGGCGCTGCGCCGGCGGCGTGGCGCCCGCCCGGTGGTCGAGGGTGGGGTGTTCATGGTTGCTCCGAGCGGATGCGGGTGACCAGCAGGTAGTTGATCGCGGAAACGATCACGACCATCACGAAGAGCGCGACGCCGACGGCCGCACCGTAGCCGAAGTGGAACCGACCGAAGGCCTGCTCGTAGAGGAAGAGGGTGAGGGTCTGACACTGCCGCGCCGCTCCGCACGTGAGTCCGCCCACCGGGTTGGCCAGCAACGGCTCGGTGAAGATCTGCAGCCCGCCGATCGTCGACGTGATGACGGTGAACACGATGATCGGCCGCAGCGCCGGGATGGTGATGTGGCGGAACTGCTTCCAGCTGTTGGCGCCGTCGACGGCGGCAGCCTCGTACAGGTCGCGGGGAACCGCCTGGAGCGAGGCGAGGTAGAGCAGTGTGTTGTAGCCGGTCCAGCGCCAGGCGACCATCACGGCGATCATGAAGTGGCTGCCCCACACCGACGCCGTGAAGTCGATGTGCTCGAAACCCAGCATTCCGAGGAACCAGTTGAGCATGCCGTAGTCGCGGTCGAAGAGCTGGGCGAAGACGATGGTCGTCGCCGCCACGGAGGTGACATAGGGGACCAGCACCGACATCCGGAAGAACCCGGCCGCCCGCAGCCGGACGTGATTGAGTATGTGCGCCATGCCGAGCGCGAGCAGCAACTGCGGGACCGTCGACAGCACCCAGATGCTGAGCGTGTTGCGCAGCGCGCCCCAGAACCGCGGGTCGCGGACAAGTTCAGCGAAGTTTTCCAGCCCGACGTAGCTGCGCTCGCCGATGGGGTCCCAGTCGAACAGGGCGACGTAGAACGTGAACAGCAGCGGGAACAGCCCGAAGATGAAAAAGAGCAGGAAGAACGGCGCGATGTACACGTAGGGCGCCAGTCGCTCGCGTACGCCCTGCTGGACGCGGCGGTACCGGGTCGGCCGTGCGGGAGCCTTCGGGGCCGTGGCCGGGGTGAGCGTGGTGGTCACAGCGGTCACCTTCTCCGACGTGTGGGGGGGGGGGGGGGGGGGGCGGCCCCCCCCCCCCCACACGTCAGTCGTCTGTTCAGCCGCGGAGGGCGTTCTTGACGTTGGTCAGCGCGGTGTCCCACGCTTTGTCAGGAGCGACCTTGCCCTGCTCGACGCTGGTGAGGGTGTTGAGCAGTTCGCTGCCGATGGTGGCGTCGTCCGGACCGATGTAGAACGGCTTGATGTTCACCACGGACTGGGTGTAGATCTTGCCGATCGGGGCGTTCGAGAAGAACGGCTCCGCCCTTCCCACGAGCTGCGGATCCGTGTAGACGGACGGTGTCGTCGGCAGATTCCCCTTCATCAGGAAGTTCGTCAGTTGGCCGGCCGGCGACTGCATCTCGGCGATGTAGCTCCAGGCCGCCGTCGGGTTCTTCGCTCGCTTGGGGATGGCCAGGTAGCTTCCGCCCCAGTTCCCCGAGCCGCCGGGGATGGTGGCGATGTCCCACTTGCCGGCGGTACCGGGTGCGTTGGTACGGATGTTGTTGAGCATCCACGCCGGCGCGGAGACGACAGCGAAGTCACCCTTGCTCATGCCCGCGGTCCATCCGGTCGAGAACGAAGCCTGCTTACCGGAGATGCCCGTAGCGAAAATCTTCAGCGTCAGGTCGAACGCGGCCTTGACCTGTGGGTTCTTGTCGTACGACAGGTTGCGGTCCGCGTCGTAGTAGCGCTCCGTGCCCTGGTTGACCGCCTGGAAGAAAACACTCGTCGGCGTGTTGTCCAGGAACGGCTTGCCGGTCGCCTGGACGTACCTCTTACCGACGTCCGCGAACGCGTCCCAGTTCGGCCACAGCCTGGACACCTCGTCCCGGTCGGTGGGCAGACCGGCGGCCTTGAACAGGTCGGTACGGTACGCGACCGCCATGCCGCCGACATCCGTCGGTATCCCCACGATCCTGCCGTCCCCGGTCGTCGACTGCTTCATCACCCAGTCGAGGTAGTCGCCCTTCATCCTGTCGGCACCGAGCGTGGTCAGGTCCACGAAGTTCTCCGGGGACTGCATGAACTTCGGCAGGTCGTCGCCCTGGATCAGCACCAGGTCGGGGACCTTGCCACCGGCCAGTGCCGCGGTGAGTGCCTGGGCCGTCTCGGTTGTGCTGCCCACCTCGGTGAGCTTGACGTTGATGTCCGGGTGCGCCTTGGTGTAGGTCTCGACGTCGGCCTTCTGGTTGATCCCCGTGAACGACCAGAACTCGAACGTCTTCGGGTCGGACGAGCCCGAGTCGCCGTCCGATCCTCCTGGCGTACAACCGGCCACCAGGAGCGCGGCTGCGACGAAGACGCTGGTGGTGATGCTGACGCGCTTCAAGCGGCCCTCCATACTCGTGAGCCGTTGCGGCCTCGATGAACGTCCGACATCTGTCGTGTGATGTTTGACGCTAGTCAATGTCTCAGAATCCGTCAACGACCCGGGTCCGGCAGGCATCCCGCCTCGTCGTCCATGTCGAACCCGCCTGCTGGCACCCGCGATCCAGCAGATCGTCGCCGCGCTCGACGCGCGGACCGCCGTCCCGCCCGCATGCCCGCACTCGCCGCCTCGGTCGGCCCATCAGCGGCACCCACTGCGGCCACGAACGCCCCCGGCGGCGAGGAAGACAACACCGTCGACATAGATGATGGTCAGTGCCCGAGTCGTAGATTCGTGGGCAGTACGCGGCGATTGTTTCGAGGTTCCGTCAGCCGTCCTGGTCCACGCGAATGGTTCGGGGTCAGCATTCCACGCGCCTCTGTCCAGGCGGTGACGTCGGCCTCCGGAGCGCTCGCGACGGCGCAACACTGCTGCAGGCAGAACGGAGCCGGATTCCCGCGCAGCAGCGGGCACTCACGGCCCTGACCCACTCGGCTGAGGGGAGCCCGTTCGATGTCGTGTCCTCCAGCAAGGTGAAACTTGAACTATTTTCCTCTTCTGTCCGAGATTCCCGCTGACTGTGAGTACGGTGAGATTCGGGCGATCAAGCAATCCACCGCGGCAACGGAATCCGGCCGCCATCGTCCACGCGCCGCTCGACGGTGCTCTCGACCGGTTGCGGCTTCGGCTGGGTCGCATTGGCAGCCACGCCCACCTGCCCGCCTTCGGAAACCACTGACCAACGAGGGGAAACACATGCTCGGTATCTCGCTACGTCGGCCGAAGATCATCGCCGCAACGCTCGCCGCCGCAACGCTCATTACGGCGCTCGGCGCGGCCACCCCACACGTGTTGGCGGACTCCGGTCCGCGACCAACCCCCAACGGGGGGCATGACACCAAGCCAACCATCGTTCTGGTGCATGGCGCCTGGGCCGACGGCTCGAGTTGGAGTGGAGAGATCAGCAGACTACAGGCACGCGGTTTCGAGGTCCAGGTTGCGCCGCAGCCCAGCCGGGGGCCGACGATCGACAGCGGCTACCTGGAGGACTTCCTGTCCACCATCGAAGGTCCCATCGTGCTCGCGGCCCACTCGTACGGCGGCTTTATAGCAAGCGACGCCGCGACCGGCAACAGCAACGTCAAGGCGCTCGTGTTCGTCGACGCCTTCGCCCCGGACGAAGGGGAAACCGTGGAAGAACTCACTGCCGGCTCCGGCTCGGTGCTTGAACCGGCCTTGACCGACCCCACGAGCGTCTTCAGGCTCGTGCCGTTCCCCGGTGCCCCGGAAGGCGCGGTCGACACGTACGTCCTGCCGGAGGTGTTCATCACCGGCTTCGCCAACGATCTGCCTCGGCGGCAGGCGGCGGTGCTCGCCGTAACCCAGACTGCCCTGGCCACGAACGCCCTGGCGGAGCCCGCCACGGAGCCGGCGTGGAAGACGATCCCCTCATGGGCGGTGATCGGTACCGAGGACCGGGTCATCCCACCGGCCCGCCAGGAGGAGATGATGAACCGGGCGGGGGCCAGGATCACCCGGATCGACGCCTCTCACCTGGGACTGATCTCGCATCCCGACGAGGTCACCGAGGTCATCCTGGAGGCGGCCCGGGCGACCGTCTGACGGGACCTCGTGACATCGACAGCGCAACCGTGGCCGCGTGGGCCGACCCGGCCGACGCGACCGACGCGGCCACGGTGACCGCGATACCTGAGACCCGGTTGGTGCGCCGTTCACCTCGGGTACGGCCATGCAGGAACTGCGTGGCCGTACTCCTGTTTGACTCGCCTACCCCGCTTCGCGACTGGTCAAGCCGTCGCGCTACCAGGGCGGACACCGACCTCCGCCTCGACCTCGACGGGAACCGCAAGGTGGCGGCACAACTTGGTCCCGGGTCGAGCGGGCGAGCGCCAGCGCACGGCGGGCCGTGTCCACCGCGGCGTCGTGCTCGCCCAGCCTCGCGTGCATCTGGCTCAACTCGTCCAGCGTGCAGAGCTGGCCAGTGGGTGAGTGGGTCTAGACGAAGTAGGCCAGCGCCTCCTGCAGGTGCTCCCGGGCTTCCGTCATCCGCCCCAGCATCCGCAGCGTCATGCCCAGGTTGGATCGGTTGCCCGCCGCGGACTGCCTGCCGGCCGGCCCTCGTTGATCCGCAGGGCCGCGGCGAAGAGCGCGGCGCCGACGATGAGGCGGCACACCCTCGCCAGGCCGGGGCGTCCTGGCGTGGTCAGTGCGTGGTCAGATCGGGCACCGCCGCAGTTCACGCAATGTTGATCATATGGGCAGAGGCTGTCCGGGCGAACAGACCCGTACCATCCTTGGGAGCCCCACACATGCGTGACAGCACTCGACTGCTCCGGCCCGGCCCGATCTTCCGGCGCGGCCGATCCGCCCTGGTCGCCGCGGTGGCCGCCGGCCTGCTGCTGGCTGGTGGGGCGGCCTCGCCGGCCGCCTCGGCCTCACCGGCCGACGACGCGGCCGGTTCGGCCGGCGCCCGACCGGGTACGCCGGTCCCGGTACAACTGTTGTCCATCACGGACCTGCACGGCTACTTCGGCGACTACACGACGACCGTGCCCGGAGCTCGGGCCGGCGAGCCGGCCCGGCAGGTCGGCGGCGGCGCCTACCTGACCGCGCACCTCAAGCAGCGCCAGGCCGGCCAGCGGAACTCGATCCTCTTCTCCGCCGGGGACGACTTCAGCGGATGGCCGAACGAGACCGGGTGGTTCTGGAACGAGCCGACCATCGAATACCTGAACTCGATCGGGCTGGACTTCTCCACCGTCGGCAACCACGAGATGGACCGGGGCTACGAGTTCCTCCGGCACATGGACGACGGCACCTGCCGGTGGCGGCCCGACAACGACATCTGCTTCACCGACTCCACCGGCCGGCGGTTCCACGGCGCGGACTACGACTACTACTCCGGCAGCCTGGTGGACGACCGCAGCGGCAAGCCGAAGCTGCCGCCGTACCACGTGGAGTACGTCAGCGACGGGCGCGGCGGCCGGCTGCCGGTCGGCTTCGTGCACGCCACCACCAAGCTGATGTCCGAGGAGCAGATGTCCTACACCCCGGAGGGCTTCGACTTCCTCGACGAGGCCGACACGGTCAACAAGTACGCGGCGGTGCTGCGCCGGCAGGGCGTACGGGCCATCGTGGCGGTCATCCACGAGGGCTTCTCCCAGCAGTCCGGTGCCGGGTACGACGAGTGCGTCAACCCGTTCGGCCCGATGGTCGACGCCAACGCCCGGATCACCCCGGACGTCGACGCGATCGTCACCGGACACTGGCACGCCCTGGTGAACTGCATGCTCCCCGACCCGGCCGGCAACCCGCGCCCGGTGGTGGAGGCGGCCAACCACGGCCGGCTGTTCAACGAGATCAACCTCCAGCTCGACCCGCGTACCGGCGAGGTGCTGCGGGACCGGACGACCTCGGTCAACCACGCCAACACCCAGGACGTGACCCCGGACCCCGAGACCCTGCGGATCGCCGACTACTGGCGGGCGGAACTGGCGAAGCGGTCGAACCTGCCGGTCGCGCGGGTGACCGCCGACCTGACCCGGGCACCGGGCGACAGCGCCGAGTCGACCATGTACAACGTCACCGCCGACGCGTTCCTCTGGGCCGCGAACCGGGACGGCAGGGCCGACCTGGCGGTCGCGATGCCCGGCATCCTGCGCCGGGACGTCCGCTACGCCGCCGACCCGGCCAACCCGGCCGACGTACCGGGCCGGGTGCTCTTCTCCGAGCTCGCGCTGGGCACCGTCTACGACAGCGGCATCGGGGTGGGGCTGGTCCGGGGCGACGTGACCGGCGCGCAGCTCGACCAACTGTTGGAGAGTCAGTGGCAGCAGGCGGCGGACGGCACGGTGACGTACCGGCAGATGGCGGTGTCGGACAACGTCCGGTACCGCTACGACCTCTCCAGGCCGGTCGGCGACCGGGTCGACCCCGGCAGCGTGCGGATCGGCGGGAAGCCGCTGAGGCTCGGGTCGACGTACCGGATCGCGACCCTGGCGAACAACTTCTTCGCCAAGAACGCCACGCCCGGCTTCACCGCGCTGTTTGAGGCGCGCAAGCAGGACCGCAGCCTGTACAACGGCGGTGACGCCCTGTGGCGCTACCTGGAGAGGATGTCCCCGGTCCGCCTACCCGCGCTGGACCGGGCGACCCCGGCACTGTCCCGCTGACGCGGGTCGGCGACACCGGTCCGGGTGCGGGCGGCCAGGCACCGTCCGCACCCGGCCCGACCCGGCATGGAGCGGAGCCCGTCGGCGGCGGCACGGGGTACGGTATGTCCCGTACCGCACAGGTACGGCCGGACCCCGAAGGCTGCTCGTGACTCTTCGCTACGACCTGCTGGGCCCGCTGATGGTGGCTCGCGACGACGGTCACGCCGTCCCGTTGGGCCCGGTCAAGCAACGTCTGCTGCTCGCCGCCCTGCTGCTGCGCCCGAACGAGATCGTCGGTGTCGACGAACTGTTCTCCGTACTCTGGGCCGACACACCACCGGCGTCGGCGGCCGCCAACCTGCGCGCCTATGTACTGGGCCTGCGTCGGTGCCTGAACGACGACGACGGCCCGTCGCGGCTGCCCGCCGTGACGGGCGGATACCTTCTGCGGGTCGAGCCCGGGGAGCGGGACCTGGACCGCTTCGACGCGGCGGCGTCGCGCGGCCGACGCGCGCTCGCCGCGAACGACCCCACCGGCGCGGCCGTCGAACTCGCAACGGCCGTCGGTACCTGGCGGGGGACACTGCTGGCCGACCTTCCGCTGCCGGGACCGTTGGCCCACCTGGCCGGTCAGTTGGAGGAGCGGCGAGCGCTCGCCGAGGAGGACTACGCCGACGCGTTGCTGGCCACCGGTGCCCTGGACACGGCGCTCCCCCGTCTGCGGGCTCTGCTGGACCGGCATCCGCTCCGGCAACGGGCCTGGGGTCAGTTGATGATGGCCCTGTACCACGCCGGCGACGTGGCGGGCGCGATCGAGGCGTTTCAGCAGGCCCGTCGGGTGCTGGCCGAGGAGACCGGCCTGGATCCGGCGCCGAGGCTCCGCCAGATCCACACCGAGATCCTGCGCCACGGCGAAATCCCCCAGCCGCGGCAAGCCCCGTCCACCGCCGGGCTGCCAGGACCGACACCGCCCGCCGCCGGTGGGGACGGCACGGCCAGCGGGTCGGAGCTGGCGGTCCCCCACGCCAGGACCGGCATGACGGCGATGTCCGGGCCTGGTGAGGGCAGCCGTCCGGGCGTCCTCGTCCCCCGGCAACTCCCGCCCGAGACCGCGGAATTTGTCGGACGCACCGCCCAGCTGCGCCAACTGTCCGAGCTGGCGGACGACCCGGAGCGGGCAGGGGTCGTCATATCGGTGATCACGGGCCCGGGTGGGGTGGGCAAGACGGCACTGGCGTTGCACTGGGCCAACGCCGTCGCGGACCGCTTCGTCGATGGCCAGCTCTACGTCAATCTCCGTGGCTTCGGTCCGAGCCGTTCGGTGACGAGCCCGAACGAGGCGATTCGTGGTTTCCTCGAGGCATTCGGCATCCCGTCCACCCGCATTCCGATCAGCCTCGACGCACAGGTGGGCCTCTACCGCAGTCTGCTCGCCAGCCGGCGGGTGCTGGTCGTGCTCGACAACGCGCTCCACGCGGAGCAGGTCCGACCACTGTTGCCGGGCACGTCGGGCGGCGTTGTCGTGATCACGAGCCGCAACCAGCTGTCGGGGCTGGTCGCGGTCGAGGGCGCCCACCCTCTGCCGATGACCGTGCCATCCCGTGCCGAGGCACGAGCCCTCCTCGCACATCGGCTGGGAAACGCACGCACGGATTCCGAGCCGGATGCGGTCGACGAGGTGGTCGAGAGGTGCGGCAGGCTGCCGCTGGCCCTCGCGATCGTCGCGGCCCGGGCCGTCACCGCGCCACGGTTGCCCCTTGCTCAGCTGGCTGCGGAACTGCGCGATTCCCGGACGGTCCTGGACATGGTCACCGGCGACAACGGGAGCAGAGATGTCCGGGCGGTCCTCTCCTGGTCCTATCAGGCGCAACCGGGGCCGGTCGCGCGGCTGTTCCGTATGCTGGGCCTGCACGTCGGCGCCGAGGTCAGCGTCGAGGCGGCGGCCAGTCTGGTCGGCCTGCCGGCCGGCGAGGCACGGCGCGCCCTGGCCGAACTCACCAGCGCCAATCTCATTGACGAGCACCGTCCCGGCCGCTACACGCTGCACGACCTCATGCGCGCGTACGCGGCCGAACTCGTGACGCAGACGGAGACCGAGGACGAACGTGCGGCCGCCCTACGTCGGTTGTTCGACCACTACCTCCACTCGTCCCGTTCTGCGGACCGGCAGATCGCACCACAGCTCGATCATCAACTGGAACCGCCGGTTCCCGGAGTCACCACCGTCGCGAGCCCCGACCACGAACGGGCCGTCGCGTGGTTCAAGACCGAACATCAGGCCCTGCTCGCCGCGAACGAACGCGCCGCCGATCTGGGAATGCCGGAACTCGTCGCGCCACTGACCTCGACCCTCGAGTCCTACCTGCACATGTCCGGGCGACTCCTGGACTGGGTCACCATCCGGAGGTCCGCCCTGCGGACAACTCTCTCTCTGGGGGATCTCGCCGGCCAGGCGGCGGCACACCTGGGCCTGGGTCGCGCCCACAGCAAGCTCGGCCGGTACGACGACGCGGACGTCCATCTCCGAAAGGCGCTCGACCTCTACCGCACGGTCGGCAACGCGACCGCCCTGGCATACGCACACCTCGCGCTCAGCCACACCCTCGAGCGCAGCGGCCGGATACCCGCGGCGCTGGAGCACGCCCACAGTGCGCTCGACCAGTTCGTGGCCGAGACGCACCAGGCTGGTACGGCCCGTGCCCTGAACGCGGCAGGCTGGTGCCACGCCCTGCTCGGTGACCACACCCGTGCCCTCCCCCTGTGCGAGCAAGCGCTTCGGCTCTACCAGGAGCTGCGCATCATCCTCGGCGAGGCGAACACCTGGGACAGCCTCGGCTACATCCATCACCATCTGGGCGACGCGGCACGAGCAATTCACTGCTACGAGCAGGCACTCCGGCTGTCCCGCCGGGCCGACAGCCGTTTCTACGAAGCCGAGACACTGTTCCGGCTGGGCGACGCCTACCAGAGCGGCGGGAGGCATGCGGACGCCCACGCCGCCTGGCGACAGGCGTTGGAGATCTTCGAGCTCACCAGCCACCCGGACGCCGGCAAGCTCCGCGCGAGGCTGTCCAGGGTGGCGGACCTGCCGGTGCGCCCAACCTGACGCCCGTGCCGGGTGCGGCGCCTGTCCGGTACAAATGGACGGGTGCTTATGCGCTTCGACCTTCTTGGTCCGCTGGTGGTCTGGCGCGAGGGCCGACCGGTTTCGCTCGGCTCGGTGAAGCAGCGTCTGCTGTTGGCGGCCCTGCTGATGCGGCCGAATGAGGTCGTCGGTACGGAGGAGCTGGCCGCGGTGTTGTGGGCCGACGAGTCTCCTCCGTCAGCGGCGGCCAACCTGCGTACCTACGTGCGGGGGTTGCGGCGGTCGCTGGGGGGCGGCGAGTCGTGGGCGGGGATCGCCGCCTCGGCCGGTGGCTACCGGCTCCGGGTGGGTCCCGACGAGCGGGATCTGGACCGATTCGACGCGGCTGCGGCCCGCGGCAGGGACGCGCTCGCCGCCGGAGACGCGGTCCGGGCCGAGAACGAGCTCACCACCGCCGTCGCCATGTGGCGCGGCGCGGCGCTTGCCGATCTGCCGCCACGTCCACTGCTGGCCCGACGGGTCCGGCAACTGGAGGAACGGCGGATGGTCGCCGAGGAGGACCTGGCCGAGGCGATGTTGGCGCTCGGCTCGTCGGCCGAGGTGGTCCAGCGGCTTCGGGCCCTGCTCGATCGGCATCCGCTGCGGCAGCGGGCGTGGGGTCAGCTGATGCTCGGTCTGTACCGCATCGGCGACGTGGCCGCCGCGCTCGACGCGTTCCGGCAGGCGCGGCAGGTACTGGCGGAGCGGGCCGGTCTGGACCCGACGCCACAGCTGACCCGGCTGCACAACGACATCCTGCACCACCGCCCGACGACGCATTGCCGGATCCACTCAGTGGACATCCCGCGCAACTGCCGCTCGCGGTGTCCGGATTCGTGGGCCGCAGCGCTGAACTCGCCACCCTTGACACACTCCTCGACAGCCAGGCCCAGGAACCGACGACGGTGGCCATCGCCGCGTTGTCCGGTATGGCCGGCGTCGGTAAGACCGCCCTGACCCTGCACTGGGCACACCGGGTCGCCGGACACTTTTCCGACGGCCAGCTCTACGCGAACCTTCGCGGATACGACGACGCCGACGTGGTGTCCCCGGCCGATGCCCTGCTCGGCTTCCTCGAGGCACTCGGCGTGCCCCACGACCGGATCCCGGCCAGCATGGAGGCACGGAGCGGCCTCTACCGCGGGCTGCTGGCCTCCCGCCGGATGCTCGTGGTGCTCGACAACGCACGCGACTCCGCCCAGGTACGTCCGCTGTTGCCGGGCACCGGCAGATGTGTCGTCGTGGTCACCAGCCGCGACCAGCTCAGCGGCCTGGTCGCCGCGGAGTGCGCCGTACCGCTGACGCTGGACGTGCTCACCCCCGAGGAGTCGATGAACCTGTTGGCCAGCCGGCTCGGCGCCAACCGACTCGTCGCCGAGCCCGCCGCTGCCGCCGGCATCATCGCCGCCACCGGCCGACTTCCACTCGCCCTGTCGATGGTGGCCGCCCGCATCGCCACGCACCCCTCGTTCCCACTCGACGCCTTCGCCGCCGAACTGCACGCGGCCGAGGCGAGACTCGACGCCCTGGCGAACGGGGATGCCCGGCGCGTCTTCTCGTGGTCATACCTGGCGCTGAGCCGGGACTCGGCACGACTGTTCAGACTGCTGGGACTGCATCCGGGCCCGGATCTGACGGCCGACACGGCCGCGGCGCTCGCCGGAGTGTCCGTACCGGCGGTCGTACCGGCGCTGCGTGAACTGACCCGGCTCCACCTGTTGACCGAACACGTACCGGGCCGGTACGCCTTCCACGATCTCCTGCGGGGTTACGCGGGCGAACTGGCGGAATCGTCGGAGCACACCGACGAGCAGGTGGCCACCCGGCACCGGTTGTACGACCACTACCTGCACAACGCCTATCCGGCCGCCCTGCTGCTCCAGCCGCAGTGGGCGCCGATCGACCCGGTGCCTCCACTGTCGACGCACGCGGGCCGACCCGTGACCGACCACGACACCGCACTCGCCTGGTTCGCGGCGGAGCAGCACGTGCTGCTCCGTCTGGTCGTCCAGGCCGCCGAGACGGGATTCGAGGCGTACGCCTGGCAGATCGCCTGGACGCTGAACACGTTCCTCGCACCGCGCGGTCTCTGGCAGGAGCAACTCGCCAGCCAGCAGGTCGCGCTCGCGGCCGCCGAGAAGATCGACGACATCGCCGGGCAGGCCGCGACCAACCGACTGCTGGCCCGTGCGTTCACTCGGCTCGGCCAACACGACACCGCCGAGTACCGGCTGAGGCGCGCACTCGAACTACACGAACGCCTCGGCGATCCGACCGGCCAGGCACAGACCCTGCACAACTACTGCGAGCTCTGCTACCTGTGCGGCCGGCTGGACGAGGCACTCGCGCACGGCCGCGAGGCGCTGCGGCTCTACCGGCTGTCCGGCAACGGAGCCGGGGAGGCACGGACGCTGAACGCGATCGGCTGGTTGCACGCCAGCGCGGGCGACTACGCCCAGGCCATCGCGAGCTGCACGGAGGCTCTCGCCCAGCAACAACGCAGCGGCGACCGTAACGGCCAGGCGGCGACGCTGGACAGTCTCGGCTTCGCGTACCACCACCTCGGCGAACACGATCGGGCACTGGGCTGCTACGAACAGGCGATTCAGCTCTTCCGCGACTCCGCGGACCGGTACCACGAGGCCGAGACCCTCATTCGGCTCGGCGACACGCGGGAAGCGATTGCCGACCTTCCCGGGGCGGCGGCCGCATGGCGGCGAGCGGCGCGGATCTACGACGATCTGGGCGATCCGGCGGCGGAGGAGACCCGCCGCCGTCTTGACCGCCTGGGTTGATCCTCCGGTCAGCCGACGCCGGAGGGGCGGCGGAGGGCTGCTGGTCGAGGTGCACCCCACCTGGGAAGAGCGAATGGTGGGCGGTCGCCCTGTACGCCAGTTGTACCGGGGATGTACGCACCCCGCCGTACGGTTCTACCGTCCGTACTGCCCCATCGGCGAGCACTCCATACCCGGGATGCGCGACGCGGCGCAGAGCGCGGACGACGGAACGCTCAGCTACTCGAATCTGGAGGACCTGTACTCATGCGTAAATCCATCGTGGCCGCCGCTACGGCGCTGACCGGTCTCGCCTTGGCGGGAGTTGTCATGCCCGCCGGGCCGGCGACCGCGGCGCTCAGCGACGTTCCCGCGGACTGCGGGGTCTCCACGGCGGCGTACCGATTCGACGGGCAGCGCCTCAGCTACGTCTACTCCGACAGGACGACCAGTACCAGGGCCTACGCCAACGACATTCTCGGCTGGGTGCCCTCGGCGCACCAGCAGATCGGCGGCGCCGGTGACGACACCATCTTCCGCAGCACCGAGTACGCCGCCCATCCGACCAACGGTCGGCTCTACATCGTGCGCCGTCAGGGCGAACTCGTCGACGGCGAGTGGAGAATCATGGAGTCGAGCGCCGGCATCCTCGCATCCGGGTTCGCCGACACCCGCATCCTCGCGTCGGCGTCGCCGTACCTCTACCGCGTGGCCGGCAGCTCCCTCTACCGCTACACGGAAACCTACGTGGACGACGTGTTCACGCTGTCGTCGCCGGTGAGGCTGACCAGCTCAGGCTGGGACGGGGTCAACACGCTGACCTACGAGCGCACCGAAGGTACCGGCAGCGCCGCCGTGGACGTGCTGATCGGTACCAAGGCCAACGGGGAACTCAAGGAGTGGCGAATCAACCGGGCCACCCCGACGACGATCACCTCGACGGTGTTGCGGGCGAGCGGCTGGGCGGCCTTCACCAGCCTCAGCACCGGGTACTGTGACGCGCACCCCAACGGTCGGCCGCTGCTCGCGATCAAAGCCGACGGCACGGCCTCCGTGCACTTCGACGCCAACAAGACGGACGGGGTCGGCACAGACATCAAGGGCGGCTCCCTCGGTGCGCTCGGGTGGACCGCAAGGGCCTACGGCCAGTAGCGGGACACCCCGGGTTCGTCCGGGGTCGCCGCCGCGTGGACTTGTCCGAGGCGTGGTGCCGACGATCCCTGTCCGGGGTCGTCGGCACGGCCGTGCACCCAGCCACCGTCCCCGACTCCGACCGGAGACCACGCGGTGATGGTGGTTCGCCTGGTCCGGTTCCGACCCTGCTACTCGTCGAACACCTCGAACCGGTCCAGGAGCACACCGGGCTCGTCGGACATGACAACGGCCTCCAGCTCGAGCAACGGTATCGCGTCGTTCCCGTCGTCGTCCTGTTCGACGAATGGCCGGCCCACGTAAGGGTTTCTGCTGGTGCCGGTGGGGTCGGGGTTGTAACGCCAGCGCGCGCGGCGGTGGCGCCGGGCGATCTCGCCGACGTACCAGATCGCCCCCTGGACGAAGTCGTCGTTCACCGGATCGCGCAAAGCGTCCCTGGTCGGGATCTGGCGTCGTACGACCTGCTCCAGTGTCAGCAACGACTCCGGACTGAAGTCCAGTTCGTCGGGCCGGCCGGTGGCGGCGGACCACTCGGGGAACATCCGTTCACGGGTGGTCAGCCACTGTACGAGCCATGGATCGGTCGAGGCGGCGTCCGAGGTCTCAGTGCCCAGCGCCGGCCGATCGGTGCGACGCGGTTCCCACGAGGGATCCTCGTACCGGCGGGCGGTCGCCAGCGCCCGGACACGTTCGTACTCGGCCGGCCACACCGTCCCGGTCCGTTGTACAAGGGCGTCAAGGACGAGCCGCATCGGCTCGGCCGTTTCGCCGACGCCGAGGCCGGTGACGGGGAGGTCGGAGTCCGGGTCCCAGGTCCAGGCGCCTCCGCCGACGGTGAGCAGTACCTCCCCGAGGTAGCCGCCGACCGCTTCGGCCAGTCCCTCGCGCGGCGGTCGCCCGGCCGGTGTCTCGGCGAGCAGGGCGTGTTCGAGGTTGCGCAGCGACTCGACGGAATGATCGAGGGGCTTGTCGGGTCCGACGACAAAATCCTGGAGTCCCGCGAGCATCGGCTCGAGGCGCTCGCGCCAGTCGTTCAGCTTGGCGTCGGTCACGTCCTGCATGGCGGTCACCGGAGCAATGACACCTTTCCATCGTGGGTTGCGACCGACGTCGGCGTCCCCGGAAGTGGTCCGGGGACGCCGCCCGGGGACGCGGTCACAGGCGGCCGCGGGCGGACCTGGTGCGGTGGGCCGTTTCCGCCGGCCCGGCGTCGAAGAAGGACCGCCATTCGATGGCCTGCCGGTGGGTCGGGTTGCCGCTGAGGGTCGCCGCGTGCAGTCCGGTGACGTCCAGCAGCGGTCGTAGCTGCCGCCACTGGTCGAACGACAGCTCCAGGTACACCAGCGACGGCAGGTCGGCCAGGACGGCCAGGTCGGCCACGTCGGCTCTGGCAAGGGACAGGCCGTGCAGGTTCGCGACGGTCCGCAGCGGCGTCAGGTCGCACGGCGCGGCACCCTGGGTCAGGCCCAGCGAGCGCAGGGTCGGGTGGCCGGCCAGTGGGGTCAGGTCCGACTCCGGGTTCACGTGAAGGTGTTCCACCGGAAGCTCCCGCAGCGGTGTGAGGTCCGCCTTGGCGGTCATCGACAGCGAACGCAGCCGGTGCAGCCCGGCGAGCTCCGCGGTGTCCACGGTGCCGTAGTACAGCCGCAGTTCCTGTACCTCCGGCAGCTGCCGCAGCGGCTCGAGGTCGATCTCGCCGCCGCGCCTCTCCAACCGGAGGTCGGACCGGCTGACGACCGGACGCGGCCCGCCGGCCAGCACCGCGGTGACCGACTCGGCCACGTACCCGGGTCGGGTGCTCCAGTCGACGCCGACGTTGATGACCTGGCCCGGCCGGCCGTGACGGGCCGGCGCGAGGTCGACCACGAGGAAGTTGCCGCCGGAGTCATCGGCGATCGGAATCCATCCGGGGTGGCCGCTCGCCCGGCGGATCGTGTCGGCCGGGTCGGCGTCGAGAATGACCCGGTTCCACACGCCGGGCCAGGAGCTCTCGGCCGGGGCCGAGGTGATCTCGTACATGTCGGTGAGTTCGGCGAGGGAGTACCGGTTCCAGCCGTCGATGGTGCCGCCCCCGTCGGCGAGCGCGTACAGAGCCCGCAGGTCCGGCGGCAACCGGTGGCCCAGCTTCGCCTCCACGGCCGCGATCTGATCCTCGGCCGCACCGGGAGGCAGGTCTCCGTCGGCCTGGTCCAGCAGCAACGCGACCGCACGGTCGGGATCACCGGCGTACGTCGGGTCCAGGACGACGGGCTCGGGATCGAGCGTTTCCGACGGCAGGTCGGTGCGGAGCACGACGGTGTACGAGTTACCGACACCCGACCCGCGCAGACCGAACCGGGCGACCGCGTCGAACTCGCCGTCAGCGTCGACCGTCAGGTGCACCGCGGCCTGCCGGAACGTGGTGCCCTCCGCGAGCCGGCCGAACAACTCGATCATCGGGGAGGCGATCCCGGCATGGTCCATCTCGGGAACGTGGACTCCGGAGCCGTCCGCGGTGCGGTACCGCACCCCCTCGCCGCCGTGACCCCGGGCGACCAGGTCGACCGACAACGTGGCGGTGCGCCAGCCGGCCGGACCGTGGTCGAACAGGAGCCGGGCGGCGTCGCGCAGGGCCTCCGAGCCGGCGTCGCCGGGCGCGGTGTCGTCCGCGGAAGCAATCATGACCGACACCGTACCGTCGCCCCTCCGAGAGGATTGGCGCGCTCTCCCGAGCCGTTCGGCCCCGGCTGGCGACCGGTACGCGACGGTGGCTCAAACAGTTCCTCAACCAGCGCGCCCCGTGGAACTGGACGTCGGTGTTGCCCGCTGTGGCCCACGTACTCCTGGTCGCCGATGTTCCGGTACCTGTGGCGTCGACAATGGACGCGATCGCGCGTCGTTCTCTCGCCCAAGTCCGACGACCCGACCGGACCCTTCGCCTACCTGCACAAACATGCTTTCGTCGGCCCTCAACCTCTTTGGGGCGTTTCCGGAATATTTCCGGAAGTTGTTGACACTGTGGCCAGCCGGTATCGATACTGACCTTTCCAGCCGCATACATGGACATCGATCACCGGCGTCGTGCATCGAGGAGGACGCGTGAACGGCAGCCTGAGACAGCGTAGAAAAATTGCGAGAACAGCCTTGCCGACAGCGGTGTTGTTGCTGGTGGGCGGCACTGTGATGGTCCAGTCCATCGACCCGGCCGCCGCGGCCGAGACCACGTTGCGGGCCGCGGCCGCCAACGCCGGGCTGTTCTTCGGCGTCGCCGCCTCACCCAACCGGCTGTACCCGGTCGTCGGTCAGGAATTCAACCAGCTGACTCCCGAGAACGACATGAAGCCGGACAGGATCGCCACGTCGAGCGGCGGCCTGCAGAACACCAGCGGCGCGGACACCCTGGTCAACCACGCCCAGAGCAACAACATGCTGGTCCGTGGCCACACGTTGGTGTGGCACTCGCAGGCCGGCGCGCTGCAGGGAGCCAGCCAGGCGACGCTGAACACCTTCATCGGCAACGCCATAAACCGCTGGGGCAGCAGGATCGCGTACTGGGACGTCGTCAACGAGGCGCTGGAGGACAACAACACCGGCCGACGCCGGAACCAGTGGCCGCACACCATGAACCGGGACGCGAACGGCGACGGTGACTTCTTCGACGCCGGCGACACCGACGTCATCCGGGACTCGTTCATCCGCGCCAAGCAGGTCGTGCAGGCCGGCGGGCTGACCACCAAGCTCTGCATCAACGACTACGACGTCGAGGGCCTGACGGTGCAGGGCGGCACCCAGAACCGCAAGGCCAACGCACTGTACGACATCGTCCGCAACTACCGGCAGTACATCGACTGCGTCGGGTTCCAGGCGCACTTCAACGACAACCCGAACAGCATCATCACCAGCGACCTGCAGGCCAACATCCAGCGCTTCGCCGACCTCGGGGTCGAGGTGCACCTCTCCGAGGTGGACATCGACGACGACCTGAGCAACAACGACATCGGCGCGGGCCAGGCGGAGAACTACCGCAAGGTCGTCCGGGCCTGCCTGAACGTCGCGAAGTGCACCGGCATCACCGTGTGGGGCATCTCCGACAGCGAGTCGTGGCGCTCCTCCGAGCGGGGCCTGCTGTTCACCGGCGGCAACGGGAGCTACCAGAAGAAGGCCGCCTACCACGCGGTCCTCGATGAGCTGAACAAGGGCCGCAACTCCACCCCGCCGACCACCCCGCCGGTGACGCCGTCCGTCCCGCCGACCACACCACCGGTCGACCCGACCACTCCGCCGCCGACGACCCCGCCGGTGACGTCCGCCCCGCCGACCACGCCACCGAACCCGACAACCGGCTGCTCCGCCACGGTCTCGCTGAACTCGTGGACCGGTGGCTTCGTCGCCACCGTACGGGTCACCGCCGGCACCTCGCCGATCACCGGGTGGAGCGTCCAACTCACCCTGCCGTCCGGGGCCACGGTGACCAACACCTGGAACGCCAACCGCAGCGGCAGCAGTGGCACGGTGCAGTTCAGCAACGTCAACTACAACGGCTCGGTGAACGCCGGCCAGTACACCGAGTTCGGCTTCCAGGGCTCCGGCACCGCCACCGGCCTGACGCCGGTGTGCACCGCCTCCTGAAGCACCACCTGTCCTGGGCGGGCGGCTCGCGCCCGCCCAGGACAGCCGAGACGGTGATGGCCGGGTTCTCCCCCACCACCGGCGTCATTCATGTCGTTCGACGGCGTGCTGGAATCACCGGTCAGCCCTTCACCGCTCCGGCGGTGAGCCCCTCGGTCAGGAAGCGCTGCCCGAAGGCGTACATGATCACCACGGGGATGCTGACGAGCAGCGACGCGGCGGCGAGCTGCCCCTGCGGTACGACGTCCCCGGTGATCATCGACTGCATCCCCACCGGGAGCGTCTTGTACTCGTCCTTCGTGATGAACACGAAGGCGAAGAGGAACTCGTTCCAGGCGTTGGTCAGGGTGAACAGCGCGACCGCCAGCAGCCCCGGCTTGGCGAGGGGCAGCACCACCCGGCGGAACGCCTGGACGCGGGTGCAGCCGTCGACCAGCGCGGCCTCCTCCAGCTCGACCGGGATCGACGAGAAGTACCCGGTCAGCAGCCAGGTGGCGAACGGAAGCGTGAAGGTCGGGTACGTCAACACCAGAGACCACAACGAGTCGGTCAGCCGCACCCCGATGAGCAGCTGGTACAGCGGGATGAACAGCAGTGCGCCCGGCATCACGTAGGTGATCAGCACCGTGACGGTGAAACCCTGCGCCCCGCGGAACCGCAGCCGGGCCAGCGCGTAGCCGGCCAGGACGGCGCAGACCAGCGCCACCACGGTCGACGCCGCGGACACCAGTACCGTGTTGAGATACCAGCGCCCGAACGGCTGGTTGCTGAACAGGGCGCTGAACTGCTCCAGGGTCCACGGCGTCGGCCACAGGTCGTTCCCACGCATGACGACCTGGCCCTCGGACTTGAAGGCGGTGACGGCGATCCAGTACATCGGGCCGAGCACGAAGGCGAGCAGGCCGGCCAGCGCGACACCGGAGCCCAGGCCCGACACGAGGGACGACGCACGGCGACCTCCCCGGGTCTGGAACGCCGAGGCCACCCGACCGACCGCCGCCGCGATCAGCAGGATCACCCCGAGGACCACCGCCGCCTTCCAGAAGATCTGCGGCGACGCCCAGAGCAGCAGACCGGTGACCGCCGCGGTGACGACCCACGGCAGCGCCTTCCGTACCGTCCGGCTGTGCCGCAGTGGCTTGGTACCGGTGTCCTGGCGCAACAACCGGACCAGGATGAACACCAGCCCACCGATGATCGGCATCATGACGAGGGTGACCGCCGCCCCCGCCCCGTACTGCAACTGCTGGATCGCCTTGGAGTAGGCGACGAGCACGTACGGCGCGGTCACGTCGCCCGGGCCGCCCTGGGTCAGCAACCAGATGAGGTCGAAGTTGTTGAACGTCCAGATCGACGACAGGGTCACCGTCACAGTGATCACGTGGCGCAGTCCGGGCAGCGTCACGTGCACGAACCGCTGCCACGCCGAGGCGCCGTCGATGGTCGCCGCCTCGTACTCCTCCGCGGGGATCGCCTTCAACCCCGCGAGGAAACAGACGGTGAAGAACGGCACGCCCTTCCAGACGTTGACCAGGATCACGGACGGCATGGCCAGCGAGGCGTCGGACAGCCAGCCCGCCGGCCAGCTGTCGACCAGATGTGCGGAGGCCAGCAGCGGCCCGATCCCGGAGGCGGTGAGCAGCGTGTTGACGCTGCCGAAGATCGGGTCGAGCAGGGAGCGCCAGCTGAACGCCGTCACCACCGTCGGCACCACCCACGGCACCAGGAGCAGCCCGGTCAGCAGGGCCCGCCCACGACGCATGTGGTGCAGCAGCAGCGCCGCGGCCAGCCCCAGCACCACCTTGAACACCTCGGCGTACGCGGTGAAGACGAACGAGTTCACCACTCCCGTGTGGAACTGCTCGTCACCGACGAGGGCGAGGTAGTTGCCCAGGCCGACGAACACGCTGTCCGCGCCGTGCCGTTCCGTGGTGCTGGTGGCGACCGACTGGGCGATCGGCACCAGCACGAGCGCCCCGACCAGCACGGCCGTGGGCGTCAGGAACAGCGCCGCCAGCCGCCAGTCACGACCCAGCCGCCGCTGGACGGTGGTGAGGGAGCCGGACCCCGGCGGCGAGGATGCCCTCGGCACCGGGGCCGGCGATGAACGAACCGACCTCACTGCGGCAGCCCCTGCTGCGTGAAGATCTGCACCATCTTCGCGTGCGCGGCCGCCACTGCCTGCGCGGGCGCCGTTCCCTGGATGACCTCCTGCATCATGTCGGTGAGGACGTAGGCCGCGACGACGGCCTGCTGGCCGGCGCTGGCCTTCTGCGGAAAGGCCAGGCCGTTCCTGGTGGACAGCGGCAGCGGCTGCTGGGACATGGTGCGCAGCATGGCGAAAGCCGGGTCGCCGCCGGTGAAGAACGGGTCGGCGTCCCAGACCTTCTCCCAGGCCGGCATCGCCAGGCCGGGCGCCTCCTTGGCCACCCCGACCAGCGCCGGCCCACTGACCAGATACTGCGCCAGGAGCTTGGCGAGCGCGGGGTTCTTGGCGCCCTTGAAGACGACGAAGCCCTGGGACTGGCCGAACAGCAGGGGTTTGTCGGTCGCCGGCCCGATGCAGTCGGAGAAGACGTGGGTGTTGCCGTACACCGGGTTCTTCTTGGTCTTGGAGTCCGCGTAGACGCTGAACTGGTTGCGGGTGTAGCCGGTGACCCCGGCGAGCCAGTTCTCGTTGTTGCTGGTGTCGGTCCAGCTGGCCACCCCGGGTGGCAGCATCGGCGTGTACCTGGGGTTGGTGTAGATGTCTGCCAGGAAGGTCACCGCCTGCACCGTCTCGGGCGAGTTGAACGTGACCTTCCGGCCGTCGTTGGAGGCGATCGCCCCGCCGTACGAGTTGATCAGTGCCTCGATCATGCCGTTGCCGTCACCGGACCGGTTGACGGTCATGCCCCAGCCGAACCGGCGCTTGGTCGGATCCGAGATCGCCAGGCACAGGTCCCGCAGCTCCTCCCAGCTGTAGACGTCCTTGGGGGTGATGCCCTTGTCCTGCATCCAGTCCTTGCGCAGGAAAGACCCGATCCCGATGAAGTGGTACGGGATCGCGAACCACTTGCCGTCGAAGACGCAGAAGTGCTTGGCCTCCGCGCAGGGCTCGCCGTACCTGGCTGTCAGCGCCTCGACGACGTCCGTCACGTCCTCCAGGTCGCCCAGCGCCTGGAACTGCGCGACGAACCGAGAGTCGGTCATGAACGCCAGGTCACGCGCCACGCCGCCCTCGACCTCTGCGTGGATCTTGGCCACCACGTCACCGGCGTCGGCCTGGACCAGACTGTTCTCGATCTTCGTGCCGGTGCTGTCGGCGAATTTCTTGATCGAACCGTCGAGCACCTCGTTCGCCGCCGCCGAATACAGCTTCTGCGACAGCATCCCCATCGACGAGCCCTTCAACGACGCCGCGGCGTCGAGCAGCTCCTTCGGTACCTCCGCCTGCGCCCTCGGCGGCGACTCCGAGCCGCCCCCGCACGCGGCCAGACCGGCCGCGCCGAGCACCCCCACCCCCATTCCCAGAAAGCCGCGCCGGGACCACAACGGGTTGTCCTCCATGGCCACTCGCCTTCCTCTCCCCTCACCGCCGCACGCCGGAGGGGGCCGGAAGGCCTGCCGCCTCCCTTGTCGCCACCTGCGAACCGCACACGAGGACAGATCGCCCGAACGGGGTGGTCGCAGCCCGCCTCTGCCGCACAGTCATCGGAAAATCGCCCCGGTGCGCGGCCGGCCTTCCCCCCGACTTGCCCCCGAGACATACGCACCGCCGGCCCGGAACGTCGGCCTGCCCGGCAGTGGGCTCACCTTACATATTCCAAAAGGTTGCGCCTAGAGGGATGAAGCAAAGTGTGGACGGCAGAGCCATTGGTAGCCGTCAAACCCCACAACCGACATCGGGCACGGCCCTCGGGTCCACACCATTCGGCATCGACGATGTCACTCTTCGTTGTGGCGTCGAGGTCCACCGATAGGGTGCTCGCGATGTCGCTCTGCCGACCGCCTGGCCCTCGCGATCCGAAGACGTTCAACGACGACCGTCGAGGGCACAGACGTACTCGACAGCGGGCGGCCCGGTGGAACGCGCTCGACAGCGGTCACGGCGCCCCGCCGCGGACCCGTCGATCAACGTGACAGTTGAAGCTCGCTAGCTGTCGGCACTGCGCTCGTCCCCTGTCCGCAGTGCCGACAGGCGTCGCGCCGGCGCAGGTGGTAGGCGACGGCGGCCGTACCGAGAGCGGCGCCCCAGAGCACCCAGGCCACGCTGGGCAGACGCAGACCCCACCCGTCACCGATCGCGGGGTCCCAGAGCATCATCAGCCCGGCCGGGATGAGGATGACGGCGACGAGGGATGCCGGAACGGTGGCGAGTGCCGGCGGTACCCGTTTCCCCGCCTTGAACCAGATCCACCGTGGGTAGACCTCGCCCCACCGGGCGACCAGACCGTGGGTGAGTACGCCACCGAGCGCCGACGCGACGGCGCAGCCCAGCCCGACCTCGAGCATGCCGTCGGTGTCCTGCATCATCGTCAGAAAGTCCCGGCTGATGCCGAGCGGGTGGCCGAGGTACCAGGCCACTCTGGTGATCTCGTAGGGCAGTGGCGCCAGGCAGGCGACCGCGACCGCCCAGCGCCCCCACCGCAGCAGCGTCTGCCGGGACGGGCCGTCGCCGGCCGGTCCGTGCCGACGCCCGCAGTGCTGACATGCCGCACGCCTCCGCCGCTGGTAGGCGAGCGTGGCCGCGGCCCACAACAGCCCGCCCACGAACAGGATGATCAGGTTCGTGCGGTGCCAGTACAGGATGTCACCGACGCCGTCCTGCGGGCCGGGCACGCCGGTGAAGGCGAACACCACCAGCAGCGGGCCGAACGCCACAAGGGCGATCAGGGTGTAGTCCGGGATGATCAGGGTCAGGCCGACCGCCACGATCCAGCCGAAGGCGACCATCGCCGCCGACTGGCGGCGGGAGCCCACGCCTCGGGCCATCGCCAGCGCGACAACCGTGCCGAGCAGGCCGAGCACCGCCATGAGCGGTGCGGTGACCTCGACCGGGCTGCCCTCCAGAATCGAACTTGAGCTGCGGTCGTCGTCGATCGGCGCGAACGGGAAGCCGTCGCCGCCGGCCGTCCAGTACAACCCGAGCATGGCGTACATCAACGACCAGCCGGCCGCCACGTACCCCGACCAGGCCGGCCAGCGCCGCCACCACACGGTGCGCGCCGTGACCGGCGCCGGGGAGATCCGCTCAGTCACCATGGACGACGAACCCCCCGGTGCGAACCTGGTGGCGGGGCTGACCCGGATACTCCACGTCGAAGTCGAGACACCTCGTCGGCGGCCGGTCCGGCCCGCCCCGGGCCTGGATGAACGCCACCTGGTCCGGCCGCGCACCACCACCGTCGAGGACCTTCATGTAGAACGCGTGGTTCTTCATCGGTCCCACCCCCTCGGGCACGACCGCGGTGAACAACGCGACATTTCCCGTGACCCGCAGGCAGGTCACGTCGGCCCAGCCCTGCCCCAGCAGCGAGCCGTCCGGAAGCAGGTGCCGGAACCAGAAACGGCCGCGCGACTCCCCGTCCACCGCAGCCGAGGCCGCCACTCCGAACCACACCGGATGCCCGAGTGCACCCGGCTCACTGAGCACCACCTGCCCGAGGCCGGCCAATTTCGCGTGATCGGCCGGCGCTGCCTGCGCGACGGACGGCGTCGTCAGGACACCCACGGCGGCGATGGCCGCCACCCTCACCCATGGAGACATGTCACTCCTCGTGATCGCGCGGCGTCGCCCGCCGCTGCCTCTCCAGCCTCGGCCGTGCCGGGTGTACGCCACCATCTGCCGATGTGGCGAGGCGAGCACGCCGGCCGCGCTGTCCTATGCCGATCGGCATACGGCGAGGCCCACCTACGATCGAACGATGACGCGTCGGTACCTCGGCTGGATCAGCATGGCGGCCAGCGGTTCCGTACTGTGTGTGACGTTCGTGGTCGACCTCGGCAGCCCGCCGTACCTCTTCCCGCTGCTGATGGCCGTGCTCGCCGCGCTGGCGGCCGTCGCGGTCCGGTGGGGGCCGCACCAACACCTCGCCCCTGCTGCCGGGCTCGCCGGGGCCACGATGGCGCTGGTGCTCTGGTCGTTCACCGACGGGATGGCCACCGCGCCACGGCTCGCCGCGGCGGCGGTCTGGACGCTGCCCGCCGTTGTCGCGGTCGTCGTCGGCGGCTACCCCCGGCTGATGGTGCACCAGCGGGCCGTGGCCGTCGAGCAGGCCCGACAGGCCCAACGTTTGCAGGTGGCGCGTGACCTGCACGATTTTGTCGCCCATGACGTCAGCGGGATCGTGGCGCAGGCCCAGGCGGCCCGCTTCGTCGCCGACAGCCGGCCCGAGGCGGCCGGTCCGGCACTGGCGCGTATCGAGGCCGCCGGTCTGGCCGCCTTGGCCACGATGGACCGGATGGTCGGCATGCTGCACGAACCGGACGGCGTCACGGTACGGCCGCTGCCCACGCTGGATGACCTGCCGGGGCTCGTCGACCGGTTCCGCGCCGCCGGTCACCTCGATGCGCGACTCGTGCAGAATTCCCGGACAGCCGAGGTGCCACGCGACAGCGCCATGGTGGCGTACCGGATCGTGGTCGAAGCCCTGACCAACGTCCGGCGGCACGCGTCGACAGCGACCCGGGTCGACGTCTCCGTCACCGGCGACGCCTCCGGTGTCGAGGTACGGGTCCGCAACGACACGGCGGGGCCGCCGCCCCAGCAGGGACGCGACAGGCACGGTGGGTGGGGCCTGTCCGGCCTACGGGAGCAGGTCGCCGCGGCTGGCGGCACCCTGTCGGCCGGGCCGTGTGAGGGTGGCTGGGAAGTCGTCGCCGTCATCCCGGCGGTCGCGGCATGAACAGCACCCGGGTCCTGCTCGCCGACGATCAGCCGGACGTACGCAGCGGCTTCCGCCTCGTCCTGGACTCCCAGCCCGACATCACGGTGGTCGGCGAGGCCACCGACGGAACCACGGCCCTCGCCCTGGCCCGCAGGCTGCGACCCGACGTCGTGCTCACCGACATCCGGATGCCCGGCATCGACGGGCTGGAACTGACCCGGCTGCTCAGCGAAGCAGGCCAGCGGGTGGTCGTGGTCACCACCTTCGACCTCGACGAGTACGTGGACGCCGCGCTGCGCAACGGCGCTTGCGGTTTCCTGCTCAAGCGGTCCGGGCCGGCGCTTCTCGTCGAGGGGGTCCGTGCCGCGATGGCCGGCGACGCGCTGATCAGTCCGCAGGTCACCGTCCGGCTGCTGCGCGCGGTGACCAAGGGTGACCGGCCCCCGGTGCCCAACCCCCTGACAAGCCGCGAGACCGATATCGTGCGGCTGGTCGCTCAGGGTCTGACCAACGCGCAGATCGGCGCGGAGCTGTTCATCTCCGCCGGCACCGCCAAGACCCACGTGGCGAACATCCAGGCGAAGCTGGGGCTGACCAACCGGGTGGGCATGGCCGCCTGGGCGTGGCGGGCCGGTCTGGCCGACCCGTAGGCCGGACAGGTCGTCGCCGTCGCGCCTTCGGCGGAGAGCGCGCGGGGTGGGGTCTCGTCGACGTGCCGTCGCGACCGGGCCGTCGAGGGCCGACCCACCGCGCGTTCGGCTCTGCGTACCTGATCGCGCGGTTCCCCGCCAGCGACGCCATCCTGCGCCCGGACCGCTACGGCGGGTCCGTTCCCCGGTGACCCGGAGCACCGCCCCGTGGACCGGTCATCTGCTCACCGGGTCGCCGGCACGGTACACCGCGAGCGGGCGGCGCAGTACCGTGATGTCCCTCGTCGGGTCGCCGTCCACGACCAGCAGGTCGGCCTCGAATCCGGGGCGGACGCGGCCCTTGCACCGCCCCAGGCCACACACCTCGGCGCCGACGGAGGTGGCCGTGGCGAGAGCGGCGGTGGCGGGAATGCCGCACGCGACGTACTCGATGAGCGTCTCCGGCAGGATCCCGTGCGGCTTTGCGGGGCCGAGGCCCGCGTCCGAACCGGCCACCAGGCGGACCCCGGCCCGGTGCAGGGTGGCGAGGCCCTCGCGCATCGTGGCCTCGCTGAGCCCGGCCCGCGCCGCCATCGCCACCACCTCCGGCGGCGTGACCACGGCCGGGTCGGTGCCGAGCGTGACACAGACCGCCACCCCGGACGCGGCCAGGCGGTCCGCGAGTTCGTCGGGGACGTGGGCGCCGGTCGCGGTCACGCACGTGCAGTGCTCGATGCCGTCGACGCCGACGCGCAGCGCCTGCTCGACCGCGCTGAGCGCGTGTGCGTGCGCGGTCACCGGCAGGCCCAGTTCGTGCGCCCGGGTCAGCGCGGCGGTCAGCTCCTGGTCGGTGAACTGCGGTCGGGTGGTGTCGGTGCCGGGAGTGAAGACCCCGCCGCTGGCCATGACCTTCACCAGGTCGGCACCGGCCGCCGCCCGCTGGCGCACGGCCTCACGGATCCCGTCGACACCGCTCGCCTCGCCCCCCAGCGACCAGCAGTGCCCACCGACGCTGGTGACCGGCGCGCCCGCCCCCAGCACCGTTGGCAGGTCGTCGCGCACCTTCCGGTCCCGCCACCGGAGCACCGCGCCGCGTCGGTCGCCCAGGTCCCGGACGGTGGTGACACCGGCCGCCAGGTGCGCGCGCAGTGACGCCTCGACGACCGGGTCGAGGTCCGTCTCGGGAAGCTCGGCGAGCCGGCCGAGCGCGTCGGGCCCGGCGTCGGCGCACAGGTGCACGTGCGCGTCGACCAGGCCGGGCAGCAGGGTGCCGTCCGGCTCCTCACGCACCGGCCAGCCCGCCGGCGCCTCGGCCCAGCCCCGGTGTACGTCGGCGATGCGCCCGCCGTCCAGCAGGACCAGCACGCCACCGTCCACGAACCGCTCGCCGTCGAACATCCGCGCCGCCCGGACAGCATGTTTCGTCACCGAACCTCCCCGTTGAGTCGCACCGTGGTGGCCGGACTTCCAGCGCTCTGCCACGCCGCCGCGAAGTGCCGGGACCTGCTCGCCGGTTCGGTGACGACACCTGCGGGCCGGCCAGGGACATCGGCGTTCATGACAACATCACCACGGCGGCAGTCTCCCGGCCCCGCCTTTGACAACGCTGAGAGAAGCTGAGACGCCGCTCAGCCGCGCTACCCGTCGACCGGCCCCGCTCGCCGCACCTGGCCGGTGCGACGAGTCCGCTCGTCGACTCCGCCGGGGACGTCGTCGCGGAACGCGACCGGCCGCTGGCGCCGGGCCGATCGGAGACGAGGCGCGCGGACGTGGACTCGGTCGTCGGTGACCCTGGTGTGACCGACGGCGGCCTTCTCCACCTGGAGCGCGAGTGTCCGATCGTGACAGCCGGGCCAGCACCGGTGGCGGAACTCGGGACGGGTCCGTCGCCGGCCCTCGTCGGCCGTTCTCAGGGGCCGTTGTTCAGCGGTCCGGGGTGATGTTGTGGTTGACGCGGAAGGTGTTGCGCGGGTCGAAGGCCCGCTTGACCTCCACCAGACGCTGGTAGGTTTCCGGTGCGTAGGCACGGGCCACCGCCTCGGCCGTGGTGTCGTAGCCGGTCAGGAAGTTGGCCTGCTTACCGCCGGTGGTCCAACGGGTCATCGCGTCGGCGAGCGTGGCCAACGGCGCACGGAACTCGTCCGCCATGCCGGGCCCGCCGAACGCGGCGGCGGAGAGCTGGAAGGCGGCGTCCCGGTTGCCGACGGCGTTCGGCGAGCGCGGTTCGCGGCTGAGTGCGCCACCGAGTTGACGGACTTCGATCATTCCCACCGGTGTGTCGACGCCCGGGCCCGCAACGTCGATCAGCGCCTCGGCGGCCTCGGCGGGAAAGTCGCGGAGCAGGGCTGACATCTCGTACGTCGGCGCCGGTTCGACCGGGTCCGCGTGGATGCCGGCCACCCCCGTGAACGGCATCTCCTTCACCGTGTCGATCAGGATCGGCGCCGTGGCGCGCAGGTCCGCGACGAGCCGTTGGCCGTCGGCGGCCGGACCCAGGTAGGCGATCCGCACGTGGACGGTGAACCGGTCCCGCAACGGTTCCGGCACGGACGGCACCGACGGCAGTCGCAGGAACGCGACCGACACCGTCAGCTCCTCCGGGGCGGCGGCGACCAGCCGACGGTACGCGTCGAGCACCTGCCCGACGTCTTCGCCGGCGAAGTACAGCCCGCCACCGTACAGGCTGGTCACCGGCACCAGGCCGATGGTGAGGGAGGTGACCACGCCGAAGTTGCCCATGCCGCCCCGGATCGCCCAGAACAGGTCCGGTTCGTGGTCCGCGTCGATCCGTCGAAGCGAGCCGTCGGCGGTGACGATCTCGGCGCCGTGCACGTGGTCGGCGGCGAAGCCGTACCTGCGACCGAGGCTCGAGCTGAGCCCGCCGCCGAGGACGTAGCCGACCACACCGACGTTGGGCGACGAGCCGGCCAGCAGCGCCAGATCGACCTCGGCCGCCGCCTCGATCAGTTGCTGGGCTGTGACGGCAGCGCCGATCGTCGCCGTACGCGATCCCGCGTCGACACTGACGCCGTTGATCCGACGCAGGTTGATCATGACCGCGCCGTCCGCTGTCACGACCGCACTGTGCCCGGTGGCGACCATGGCGACCGGCAGCCCGTTCGCGTCGGCGAAACGGACGGCGGCCTGCACGTCGGCGGCGGACGTGGCACCGACCGCGACAGCCGGGCGTTGCACCAGGGGCGTGTTCCAGGTGGCGGTCTCCGCGGCGTACCCCTCGTCGCCGGGGACCAGCACCGGGCCGGCGACCTCTGCGGCCAGCCGGGCCAGACCGTCCCGGTCGATCACGTCCGTCATCCCGTAGCCTTCCCAGGCTCGTTGCCCTCTACACGGTCGGAGGCGTCGGCAAGTTCGGCGACCGTCGCCACGTTGACGCCTGACACGAGTGCCGCAGCGCACGGTCGAGCGCGAGCCGGGCAGCACCGGTCGGATGCCCCGACACAGGCCGCGTGACCGGACCCCGACAAAAGGGCACAACGGCTGCGGGACTTCCCAGACCGCCACGGCTCCCGCGTGCCGGCCGAAGGTCCCCGCACACCGACTCCATCGCGGTCGGGAAAGACATCACCCCGACCGACGCGGCGGGAGACTCCTGCGGAACGGCCTGTCCGGCAGAAATGACGTCGCACGGGATGGGTATGCCGGACAGGCGCGGCCAGAGGTCGGCGGGACGCGGGCGACGACAACAAGGCCGAGGTGATTTCATGGCAAGAAACTGGCTGGCCAGCCTGACGAACGGGATCGTGGCAGGTGCCGCCGGTACGCTCGCCCGCGAGCTGTTCAGCAATCTCGACGTGGCCGTCCGGGCCCGCCCGATGAGCGACACGCACGAACGTGCCGTACAGCGGATCGTTGACCTGGCCCACGTGAACCTGGGGCCGGCGGACCGGGCGGCGCACCGGCGGGCCGGATTCGGGCCTGTGCTCGGGATCGTCAACGGAGTGTTGGCCGTGACGCTCTTCGCGGCGCTCACCGGGCGGCGGCAGCCACCGCTGCCGGTGGCGGCGGGAATGATCGGGATCGGCGGCATGCTGGTGGCTGACGGGTCGATGGCCGCGCTCGGGGTGACGGACCCGCGCCGCTGGGGCAGGGAGGGCTGGTTCGAGGATGCCCTGCCGTACGTCGCGTACAGCCTGGTTGCCGCCGCGGCGCTGAAGCGGTTGGACCGGGGCAGCTGACCCGGCCCGGTGCACCGGTGCTCAGCGGTCCCGGCGAGCGGGTTCCGGAGCCGTTGGCAGCAGTTGCCCACGGGCCGCCGCGACAACCGTCCGGACGGCGATGCCGCCGATCAGCGCGGTGATCCCGGCCAGCACCAGGTACGCGTAGACCCGGTGTCCGGACGGCCGGCTGTCGGCGATCCAGTGCAACGTGGTCGTCGCCACCGCCGCGAACGGGAACGTGAACGCCCAGAACGTGGGGGCGAACGACAGGCCCAGGTACGCGGGTAGGAGCCGGACCTGGGCGAGGACCATCAACAGCCCGTACCCGGCGACCAGCGAGACGAAGAAGTCGATCCGTTCCCCGTTGAGCGCGAACAGCGCCACCCCGGCCAGCGCGGCGGGCGCCACCTCGATGGCCAGCGTCGGGATCAGCGCCGGCGGCAGCGGCGGCCGGAAGAACAGCCGGTTGAGCGTCAGCGAGCCGATGACGAGCCAGCAGACCAGCCCGAGTCCCAGCATGAGTACCGAGAGCAGGCGCTGCCCGACCACGGCGGTGGTGGCGGAGGCGACGAGTCCGCCGGCCACGGTGGGCAGGAAGTAGCCGGGATGCATGCGGTCGAGGTCGAGCGGGCCGTAGATCCATTGGCCGGTTATCCAGCCACCGAACAGCACGGTAAGGACGAGGAACACGTCGACGACGATCCGGGCGGCGGTGAGGTTGCGCGGTGTGAGGCCCTGCGCGGCGAGCAGCATCGGCGTGATCACCGCGAGCGAGACGAACGGGGCGAGCACCGGGTCGAGCAGGTCAGCGACGAACGCGCGGCGGACCGACCAGGTGTAGGCCGCGTAGCCCACCGTGACGGCCAGCCAGACCACCGCCGCGAGCACGAGCAGGGCGTCGCCCACCCAGCTCGGCGCGTTGCCGTCGCCCGCCGCGACGACCCAACTGCCCGCCAGGCCGGCCAGCCCGAACGGGATGCCGAAGAAGTTCGGCGGGACACGGACGGCGGCCATCGGGACCTCTCCTGCTCGGACCTCGGGTACGCGCTGCCGCCGGTCACCGCCGGCCCGCGACGGGCGACGCCGGGCTGGCCTCGTGCGGGCTGCCCGGGCGGCCGACTCCGACGGTACTCAGCGGCCGTCAACCGCAGAGGCGATCTTGGCCGGGGCGTTCAGGGGCGCAAGCTGGTCCTCGCCCAGTCCGTACCGCTCGGCGAGGTACGCGGGGTCCTGCCAGGTGACCAGCGAGCCGGGCTGGCCGTCGTCGCGCACCATGAGTCGCATCGGCAGGTCGATGGCGATCTCGGGACGGGCCTGCATGAGCGGAGTCCCCGCCTGCGGGTTCCCGAAGATGATCACCTGCGTGTCGGGCATGCTCAGCCCGGCCTTGCGGGCGGCCGCCGCATGGTCGACCACCGCCGCCACCGCAGCGCCCACACGTTCCGCCTCGGCCCGCAGCGCGGAGATTGTCTCTCCGACGCCGTGGGGACTGCGCCTGGTCACCAGTCCATCGTTCACGGCCGACCCCCGCTCACCGTGTCACTGGGCGAATCCACCTCATCTTGCCCGCAACCGGGACCGGTCCGGGGCGGTTTGCCGGAGAACAGCCGCCGCCTCCCCACGGCGAAGCGCCCGCCGGGACCGCACCCGACGCCGGCCGCGAGCGACCGGTCCATGTGAACGTCGACAGGCGGCCCCGCACCAGGGCTATCCGAAGCGTTGCGCGAGGCGGTCGTACTCCGCCCGGGTCAGCGAAAGGACCGTACCGTGGCGGGGCCGGCCGGGCATGGTGTAGCTGGACACCATGCTCCACTGGCCGCTGGCCAGGTCGGTGGTGGTGAACGGGAGGTAGCCGCGGCCGCCGTACTCGTCGACGTACAGGTACCACCGGTTCTCGGTGTTCGACTTGAACACGAGCGGCCCCTCCCCCTGGCTCAGCGAGCCCTGGCCGATGCACTCCCGTACGAACGAGTAGTTCCGGTTGAGCACCGTGCTGGACCGCTCGGCCAGGATGAACTTGCCGCACGCCGACTGTGCCGGACCGCGTTCGTCCTTGGTGTAGCGGTAGTAGATGCCGTCGTGCTTGATCAGCGTGGAGTCGATGGTGGAGTAGCCCTTGTCCACCCAGACCTGCGCGGGGCTGAAGGTACGGAAGTCGCGGGTGGTCGCGTACATCATCCGGTTGTAGCTGCTGCCGGTGTGGTTCGGGTCGTCGGCGGCGTACAGCTTCGAGGCCCAGAACACCACGTACTGGCCGATGCCCTCGTCGTAGTAGGCCTCCGGCGCCCAGGTGTTGCCGGCGGTGTCGGGCGAGACCCGGACCAGCCGGGGGGCGCTCCAGGTCGCCAGGTCGGTGGACTCCCAGACCACGATGGATCTGCTTCCGGTGCGCTGCGCCGCGTCCCAGTTCCCGCCGCCGTAGATGCGCAGGTCGGTCGCGATCTGGAAGAACCGGTCGCCCTGTGGAGAGCGGATGATGAACGGGTCCCGCGCTCCCCTGGTACCGACGTTGGAGGCGAGGACCGGCTGACCGCCGTTGAGCTGCCGCCACCGGACCGGGTCGTTGCCCTGGCTCAGACCGAAGTAGATCTGCTCGCCGTTGGCGCTGCCCTCGCCTGTCATGTAGCTGAACAGGTAACCGACGTAGGCGTTGGGCGCGGTCGTGCCGACCTGGACCAGTTGCCACTGCTGGTTCGCGCCGCCGGTCTCGGTGTACTGCGAGACCCGCCCGCCGTCCGCGGTCGACCAGTCCCACACCTCCAGCGCCTTGCCGCTGTTCCGGTTGAGGAGCTTGACGAAACCGCTGTCGGTGTCCACCACCCTGAACTGCTGGTTGGCACCGCCGTTGTCGGGCCACTGCAGGACGTTGGCGCCGTCGGCGACGGAGGCGCCCGAGATGTCGATCAGGCTGCCGCTGTGCCGGGCACGCAGCTTGAAGTGTCCGCCGCCGGCATCGACGAACTGGAACTGCTGGTTGGCCAGACCGGTCCGGGTCCACTGCTGGACGCCCGCCCCGTCGGCGGTGGACTGGCCGGCGATCTCGATCGCCTTTCCGCTGTGGCGGGACACGATCTGGTAGTACGCCGACGGGTCGATCGTGGCGGCGTCGGCCTGCCGGGCGGGGATGAGCGCGGTGACCCCGGCGACGAGTACCGCGCCGGCCAGCACGGTGCGGACGCGACGGAGGCGACGACGGTGCGGGCCGGATGGCCGTTCAGCGAGGAACATGGTCAACTCCTGGAGACGGGACGCTTGGAACTGAGACCTGCGAACGGCCCGGGGTGACGTCGGCATCGATGCGTGCCCTCGGGCTACACCGTGACGCCGTCGACCTGATGGGTCTGCACCGATGCCTCGGGGATGGCGACACTCACCCGCTCGCCGTCGACCCGGGTGTCCTGACGTGCGGTGTACCGATCACCGCCGGCCGGCGCGGTGGACCAGCGCGGCACCAGGCCGCCGGAGCCGCCGGTCACCTGACCGAGCCCGACATGTCGAAGGTGAGATGGATGGCGGCCCAGTCCGCGCTCAAGTCCACCACCCGCCAGCGGATGCCCCAGCCTTCCCACATGCCGTGGTCGGCAGCGGGACTGATCGTGACCGTGGTGTCCGCGCGGGCGGGAGTGCCCACGACGGCACCACCTGTCGCCCCGGCACCCGCCGTGACCAGCAGGGTCCTGTGCTTGATCATCGGTCCTCCAGCAGGAGGTGGGACAACGGCCCACCGCGCCAGGAACAGGCGAAGGCGCCAGCACCGACCCGCGCCGGCGGCGGCTCAGGCCACATCAGTTGATAGCGCTCACATGCGTCGGACGCTACAGGGGCGGATGTTTCGGGCTTGTCTTGAAGTGTTGACGTTCGTCACTGCGATGTCAAGGTTGACGACGACGGTCCGGCCGACCGCGAGAGGCCTCGCGGCGCCGCGCAGTCGGGGTCGCCCCCGGACTCGCGTCCGGATCGCCACACCTGGGGCCCGGTACTCAACGACGATCGTTTTCGCTGGTCAGATTGATGAGGCGCGTGATGCGCCAGCCTCCTGATGTTCACGGTTGTCTATGTGATCGGGTTCGTCGATCCCGCGACAAAGGCCCGGTGGACCAACCCGGCGCGGCGGCTCCTCGGGACGGGCATGGGGGTGCGCGGCGAGCCGAGCGGCCGCGCCCAGCGGATCACCCCTGCCTGTTAGCGATAACACGCGCGGCCGGCGGCCCCGACATGCATCACGGACGACGCCGTTCCTTCTCATCAACACCGTCCGGGACCCACATTCGGTACGAGGTGCGGTGACGCCGAACGAGCGGTGTGCGGAAAAGACGTGTCATGGCTGCCGCTGCGCACCGACGTGCGTCATGGGCTTCCGCCGATGGGCCCACGCCGTACGGTATCGGATGAGCGAGATCACGAGAATCAGGCTCAGTACCGCCGCACCGCCATCCGTTATCCAGGAGGGCAGCAGACCCAGCACGCCGAAGCGCTCTCGGGTCACCTCGAACACTTCCGGCGGTATGACGACCACGCCGGCCGCCTGGGTCACGTTGACCAGCAGGATCAGCCAGAACACCCAGCCCCGCCCGGTCCGGGCCAGCAGCCCGAGGGCGTTACCGACGATGTAGGCGCAGCCCACGAGGCGGAAACCGAGCAGGAAGGCGGGCGCGTCCGCCGACGCCTGCTCGGCGGAGGCACCGGCACCGCGCATCATGTCCACGATGGCCTGCTGGTCGATGATGACGAAGGTCTGGAAGGTGGTGCCGATGACAAAGACGACCGAACAGGCTACAACCAGCGTCTGCAGCGGCACCGTCCATCGGGTGGGAGCACGGCGGGCGATGTCTGGCACAGGGGTGACCCTACGGGTGGCGGCGGAGCCGGAACATCCGTGAAGAGCCGGATGCGCTCCCGTAGGGGTTCGGGTTATCCCTTCACGGATCCCTGGAGCAGGGCCTTGATGAACTGGCGCTGGAAGATCACGAACACGATGAGGGTCGGGGTGAGGATGAGCAGCGACCCGGCGCAGAGCAACACCAGATCGGTGCCCCACTGGCCCTGGAACGCGCCGAGGGCGCCGGCCATCGTGCGTTTGGTGGCGTCGTCGACGAGCACGATCGCGAGCAGGAACTGGTTCCAGGTCCACAGGAACAGCAGGATCGTCAGGGACGCGATCGCCGGCCGCGCGAGCGGCACCTGGATCCGCCAGAACAGTTGCCAGGTGCTGCTGCCGTCCATCCGCGCCGCCTCGGAGAGCTCGGTCGGCACGTTGCTGAAGTGCGCCCGCATCCAGAACACCGCGAACGGCATGTAGAGCGCGATGAGCGGCAGGATGATCGCCCAACGGGTGTTGAGCAGGCCGAGATCGCGCATCTGGTAGTAGATCGGGGTGATCACCGCTTCGAACGGCAGGGTCAGGCCGAGCAGCAGGAGCCCGAAGGCGAACCTGCCGCCGGGCACCCGCAGGTGACCGAGGCCGAAGCCGGCCATGGTGGCGATCACCACGGAGACCGGTACGACCCCGACCACGATCAGCAGGCTGGAACGCAGCAGTGCGGCCATGTTCGCGGCGGTGAACGCGTCGACGAAGTTCCCCCACTGCGGATCCGACGGCCAGGCGAGCCCGGTGGGTACCGTGCCGCGGGGCTGCAACGCGGCGGACAGCATGCTCACGAACGGCAGGAGTGTGACGAGGACCAGCGCGATCAGGAAGACCCGGCCGGTCAGCCATTCGCGTCGACTCAGATTCATTCCTTGCCTTCCCGGGTGAGCCGCTGGATCGGCAGTACGCACGCCAGCACCAGCAGCATGAGCACGACGGCCAGCGCCGAGGCGAGCCCGACCTGACGTTGGGAGAACGCGAGCCGGTAGATCTCCAGCCCCGGCACGGTGGTCTGCAGACCGGGGCCGCCGCTGGTGGAGATGTAGACGATGTCGAAACTGGCCAGGGCGGCGATCACGGTCACGGTGAGGCACACCCCGATCTCGTTGCGCAGGCTGGGCAGGGTGACCGCGAAGAACTCGCGTACCGGCCCGGCGCCGTCGATGCGGGCCGCTTCGTACAGCGCGGGGTCGATCTTGCTCATACCGGTGACCAGCAGGATCGTGCAGAGACCGAGCAGCACCCAGGCGCCGATGACCCCGACGGAGGGCAGCGCCGTGTCGAAGTCGCCGAGCCAGGCACGGGCCAGTCCACCCAGACCGACCGCGCGGAGCACCTGGTTGACCAGACCGTTCGACGACAGCAGCCAACTCCACGCGATGCCGGCCGCCACCAGCGGGATCACCTGGGGCAGGAACAGGATGGTACGTACGGCGGTGCCGAACGGTCCCGCGGTGATCCGGCGGACCAGGCTGGCCACCAGCAGCCCGAGCGCGACCGGGATGAGGCTGAAGAAGATGATCAGGATGAACGCGTTCGAAATGATCTTCAACAGATCGCTGTCGGTGAACACGGTCAGGTAGTTGTCCAGGCCCGCCCACCGGGCCACCCCGATGCCGTTCCAGTCGTAGAGCGAGTACTGGACCGTCAGCGCGAGCGGACGCAGGACGAAGACGGCGTACATCAGCATGGCGGGCAGCACGTAGAGCCAGCCGGCCCAGCGGGCCGTGCGGCCCCACCGGCGTCGGTGGGGCCGCACGGGCGACGGCTGGTTCGGAGGGACCGACGACGGGGTTGTCGCCCGCCCGTTCCGGGCGCTGCCGACGGCAGACGTCATCGGGACAGTTCCTTCTGGTACTCGGCCTGGACCGCCTTCACGTACCCCTCGGGGGTCTGCTGGCCGGCGACCAGCTTCTGCATCTCCGGGGTGATCGCCGCGGCGAAGATGCCGCCGGTGGCGTTCGCGGTGAAGTCCACCGCCCCGTTCTCCGCCCCGAGCTGCTGTGACGCCTTGAGCGTCTGGGCCAGCACGCTGCCCTCGGCCACGGTGGGGATGGCCAGGTCGGACGGGCCGCCGGGGTGGGAGCCCCCGACGGTCACGGAGATCTCCCGGGCCTTGGCGTCGGTGTGGACCCAGTTGAGGAAGAAGGCGGCCGCGTCCGGGTGCTTGGCCTTGGCGCCGACGCCGAAGGTGTTGGGTGCGGACATCGCGACGTGGTTGCCCCCGCCGGACTCGGTGGGGAACAGGAAGAAGCCCACCTTGCCGCTCATCGACTTGTCGAGATTGCCCGACTCCCAGTCGCCGTTGAACATGAACAGGCCGTTGCCCTTCTGGAACTCGCCCATCATCGCGGTGTAGTCCAGGGCGTTGGCGTCCTTCGGGAAGTACCCGGCCTGGGCCCACCGTTGGATGACCTGGGTGGCCTTCAGCGCGGCCGGTGTGTCGAAGGTGGCGCCCGGCTTCTGGAAGATCCAGTCGGCGATCCGGGCCGGGTCACCGAACTGGTTCTGCAGCGCCTGGTGGGGGAAGTTGATCCCGGCGGTGTTCTTGTTGAACTGCATGATCGGCTGGATGCCGGCGGTCTTGGCCTTGGCCAGCAGCTCCTCGAACCCGGCGACGGTGGTCGGCGGCGCGGTCATGCCGACCCGCTCGGCGAGGCTCTTGTTGTAGAACACCCCGGTCACGCTGTACCCGAGGCCCATCCCGTACAGCGACCCGGCACCACGCGGACGACCGCCCTCCCCGACGCGCAGCTGCACGAGCTGCGAGGCCGGGAACCTGTCCCAGCCGTACGCGGTGAAGTACGGGTCCAGGTTCTTCAGCAGCCCGTCCTTGACCAGGTCGACCATGGTGGGCAGCCGAATGATGTCCGGCGCGTTGTCCGAGGCCAGTACCCGGGGCGCGTTCTCCACGATCACCGTGAACTGGTCCTCCCGGACGTTGAACTTCACGTTCGGGTGCTGCCGGGTGAACTCGTCGGCGAGCGCCTTCGCGAGCGGGAAGCCGGTCTCCGCGTACATCTCCAGGGTGATCGGTTCGGTCCCCAGGTCAGTGCTGACCGGTGCGGCGGAATCAGTCGGGGATTCCTGATCCGATCCGGGAGCACTGCACGCGGTGATCGACACGGCGGCAGCAACCAGCGAGGCGAGCACCGCGAGCCTGCGCCGCGTGTACCTCGTCGAAAATCCGTCCACTCCTACGGCTCCTTGACTATTCCGCGCGCCTCGCCGATCGGCAGTTGTCCCGGCAGGTTGGTCGGACCCGCCGCGACAGCCTGCGGCCGCCACGTGAGGCACGTCGCGGGCCAGCCCCCGGCCCGGCGCGCGGTACCCAACCATGGCCACTCCAGCGAGGGGCGTGAGCATGCCCTCGGCGGGAGCACAGCGTCCGCTAAACTGATTTAGCAGAGCATGAACGCGTCGCCGTGGAGCTGTCAAGGACAAGCCGGCAACGGCTCGGAAACGACGGGTTCACCTGACCCGGACCACGCCGGGCCGTCGCCGGTCGCTGGACAGCATCGGCCCACCCGACATGATGGGCAGCGGTGGTGTCGGATCAACCGCCCCGATTCGGAGGATTGATGGGCCGCAACAGAGCAACCCTGGCCGACGTCGCACGGCTCGCCGGGTTGTCCAAGACCGCCGCGTCGATGGTGCTCAACGGGCGGGAGGGCACCCGACTCTCCCCCGAGGCGCACCAGCGCGTCTTCGCGGCCGCCGAGGAACTCGGCTACCGGCCCAACGTCGCCGCCCGCAGTCTGCGTACCCGCAAGACGGCCACCATCGCGTTCGTCTCCGACATCGTCGCCACCACCCGGTTCGCCGGCGGTCTGATCCGCGGCGCGCTGGACGCGGCCCGCGAACGTGACCACGTACTGCTCATCGCCGAGACGCAGGGCGACGCGGCCTTCGAGCAGTACGCCATCGAGGCGATGCTCGACCGTCAGGTCGACGGGGTCATCTACGCGGCGATGGCGACCCGGCGGCTGGCGGTGCCGCCCGCCATCCGGAACGGCCCCGTGGTGTTGCTCAACGCCACCAGCCCGGAGAACCTGCTCTGTGTGCTCCCCGACGACGAGCGGGCCGGTCGGACCGTCACCACCGCGCTGCTCGACCGGGGCCACCGCGACCGGATCGCGCTCATCGGCCGTAACCGCCTCAAGGAGCGCGAACCCGAGGTCTCCCTCGCCGCGCAGGCTCGCCTGCGGGGGATCCAGGAGACGCTCTCGGCCGCCGGCGCCACCCTGCTCGCCGACGTGTTCTGCAACGACTGGTTACCCGAACACGGTTACGCCGCCATGCGCGGCCTCCTGGCCAAGCCCGTACGCCCGAGTGCCGTCATCTGCATGAACGACCGGCTGGCCTTCGGCGCCTACCAGGCGCTCGGCGAGGCCGGACTGGCCGTTCCCACCGACATCTCCGTCGTCTCCTTCGACGACGACCCCATCGCCACCTGGCTGCGTCCCGGCCTGGCCACCGCCGCCCTGCCGCACGAACAGATGGGGCGGCGCGCGGTGGAGATCCTCCTCGACGGCGGTACCACGGAACCGACCCTCGTCCCCATGCCGCTGCGCCGACGCAGGTCCATCACGACGCCGGCGCCGTAACACCGGTGGTCGCAGGCGCCGCCGGGGCACCGTGCTGATATTGCTAAACCGATTTATCTGGTAGCTTCCTCGCCATGCTCCGTCTGCCAGACCACTGGGTGTGGGACAGCTGGTACGTGCAGGACGACGATGGGCTGCGGCACGCGTTCTTCCTGCGCGCCTCCCGTGCCCTGCTCGACCCGCACCGCCGCCACCTGCGCGCCACCATCGGCCACGCCGTCTCCACCGACCTGCGCGACTGGCGCCTGGTCGCCGACGCACTCGTCCCCGCCGACACCCCCGGTTGGGACGACCTGGCCACCTGGACCGGATGCGTCGTACGGGGCCCGGACCAGCGGTGGTACCTGTTCTACACCGGAGTCAGCCGCGCGGAGGACGGGCTGGTGCAACGCATCGGCCTGGCCGTCTCCGACGACCTGATTACCTGGCACCGACACGGCACCGGTCCGCTGGTGGAGGCCGACCCGACCTGGTACGAGACCCTGGACCGGAACCTGTGGTACGAACAGGCCTGGCGTGACCCCTGGGTATTCCCCGACCCCACCGGCACCGGCTGGCACATGCTCGTCACCGCCCGGGCCAACCACGGCGCGGCGGCCGAACGCGGGGTCGTCGGCCACGCGACCTCCGACGACCTGGTCAACTGGACGGTCCAGCCGCCGCTGTCCACGCCGGCCGGGTTCGGGCACCTCGAGGTCCCCCAGGTAGCGGTCGTGGACGGCCAGCCCGTCCTGCTGTTCTGCACCAACGCCGTGGCCACCCCGCAGCACGCCGGGCACCGGATCTGGACCGCCACCGGCCCCACCGTCAACGGTCCCTGGGACGTCGCCTCGGCGCAACCGTGGCCGCACCCACACCTGTACGCGCCCCGGCTTGTCCCCGACACCGACGGCCGGTGGGCGCTGATCGGCTTCCTCGACGACGTCGACGGCGAGTTCGTCGGCGAACTCACCGATCCCATCCCCGTCCGGTACCGACCCGGCACCGGGCTGGTCACGGACCGGCCGGCCGAGCATGGCGCGCTCGGATCGACCGGGCCGGCGTCGGGATCCGACAGTCGGTAGCGCCCGGTGAGCGAGGACCCCACCACCCGAGCCGGGAGGCACGTCGTGAGCGCGGCAGCGGTCACCGTCATCGGCGAGGCCGTCGTCGACCTTGTCGAAGGGCCCGACGGCCGCCTCACCGCGCACCCCGGCGGCAGCCCGCTCAACGTCGCCGTCGGGCTCGTCCGGCTCGGGGTGCCGACCAGACTGCTCGCCCGGCTCTCCACCGCCCCGTTCGGCCGACGGCTGCGCGAGCACGCCGAAGCCAACGGCGTCGACCTGACGTACGCGGTGGCCGCGCCCGAGCCGGCGACCCTCGCCGTTGTCACCACGTCCGACGACGGCGCCGCGGCGTACGACTTCTACGTCGATGGGACCGCCGACTGGCAATGGCAACCTGCCGAACTGGCAGCCGTGCTCCACCACCAGGGCATCCTGCACACCGGTTCACTGTCGGTGTTCCTGCACCCCGGGGCCGGACACATCGGCGACACCCTGCGCGCCGCCCGCGAGCGGGGCATGACGGTCAGCCTCGACCCGAACATCCGTCCGGCCCTGGTCGGTACTGCCCACCAGGCCCGCACCCGCCTCGAGCAGCTCGTCGGCCACGCCCACGTGGTGAAGGCCAGCGAGGAGGACATCAGCTGGCTCTATCCGGAGGACCGCCTCGAGGACGTCCTCCGGGGTTGGCGTGACCTCGGCACCGTGCTCGCGATCGCGACTCTCGGCCCCCGGGGCGCGGTCGCCGCGACCGGCGCCGGCCTGCTGCGTCAGCCGGCACCGGCCGTGGACGTGGTCGACACCATCGGCGCCGGCGACGCGTTCACCGCCGGTCTGCTCTCCGAGTTGTGCCGGCGCGGCTCAGGGCCGTCCTGGCAGGACGACGACGTCGCCACCGCCGTACGGTTCGCCACGGAGGTGGCCGCCGTCACCTGCACCCGTGCGGGTGCCGACCCGCCACACCGGCACCAGGTGCCGCCCAGGACGTCCTGAGCGGCACCTGGCTTCGACGACTCCGTCGACAGGGCGGTGCGACGGTGTGACCCGGGGGCGTGGCCGGTGCGCTACCTCTGCTGGAACTGCCACCAGTCGATGTTGAGCAGGTAGCCGCTGCCGCCGGCGAATCGCAGGTACAGGTCGTGGGTGCCGGTCGCGCCGGTGGTCGGACAGGTGACGGTCGTCCAGGTCTGCCAGCCTCCGGTACCCGGGACGTTGCAGGTGCCCACGAGGGTGCCGTTGGTGCCACCCAGACGCAGTTCGATGCGGCCGCCGCTGGTGGCCGAGGCCACCCGGGCGTTGAAGGAGGCGGCGCCGCCGCCGAAGGCAACACCCTTGACCTTGATCCAGTCGCCGTTCTCGATCCAGCCGACGTTCATGCCCCCGCCGCTGGCCGGCTCGGTCTCCACACCGGTCTCCCAGGCGATCGTCTCGGCTTCCTGGCGGATGTAGGGGTTCAGGGTCCCGACCTGCGGAGCTCCGGTCGTGGTCATGTTGATCGTCGGGATCGTGCCGTCGGAGTTGTAGGTGAACCTCTCCACCGCGACCGAACGTGTGAAGCCACCGCCGCCCGGCAGGGCACCGTTGTGGTAGAAGAAGTACGAGCTGCCGTTGAAGTCGATGACACCCGCGTGGTTGGTGAAACTACCGCCCTGCCGAGGCATGACCGTGCCACGGTAGGTCCACGGCCCGGTCGGTCCGGGGGCGGTCGAGTAGCCGATGAACTCCGAGCAACACTCCGCCGCGAAGACGTTGTAGTACAACCCGTTCCGCTTGTAGACCCAGGGTGCCTCTTCGTACAGGGTCGGACGGCTCGCGTTCCCGCTACGGGCGCCGAACCCCGCCGCGGTCAACGGAATCTGCGTCGGACCACCCGAGAACGAGATCATGTCGGAGTTCAGCCGCACGTACCAGAGATTGGGGTTGCCCCAGTACAGGTACGCCTGCCCGTTGTCGTCGATGAAGGCGGCCGGGTCGATCTCCCCGTTCTCCACGAGCGGGCGACCGAGCGCGTCCCGGAACGGCCCGGTGGGGCTCTCCGACACGCCCACCCCGATAGCCATCCGGCCGGTCGCCCGGTTCTTGACCGGCACGTACCAGTAGAACCTGCCGTTGCGGTAGATGGTGTGCCCGGCCCAGGCGTCGGCGCTGGCCCAACTGAAGGTGGCCAGGCTCATCGGCGAACCGTGGTCGGTCCAGTTCACCATGTCCGCCGACGACCACACCCGCCACTCGCGCATGGTGAAGTACGTCGAGCCGTCCTCGTCGTGCCCGGTGTAGAGGTACACCCGGCCGTTGTGCACCAGCGGGGCCGGATCGGCCGTGTAGATGGTCTGCACGATGGGGTTGTCCGCCCGGGCCACCCCGGGCAACAGCACCACGACACACAGCAGCACGGACAACCAGGCCGCGCCCCGCCCGCCCACCGCACGGCCGAAGAATCCGGACCTCATGGTTACCTCCTCAGGTTCCCGCACGCTCCGGGGCGGGTCACTTCGTCGCGGACGCTGATCGCCGGTCGGGGCCGGCGCGGAGCTTGCCCCCTCCGCGCCGGCCCTCCCACGGACGTGAGCGGCGACGGACCTCCCATCGGTCCTCCCCTGCGACCTCCACCTGCCTCACCAATGCTGTTAGCGTTAACATTGACAGTGATCACGATTTTGGCCTCAGGGACAGGCAAGGAAGGAGCACTCACGTCGATGCATGGGAGATTGCCAGATTGTTTCGCGGCCTTCAAGAGGCAGGCGAGCATTCGTACGCGAAATCCCACCGGCCCGGAGTCCGCTTCGGGGTACGGACTTTCGACGAGCGTGCTCGATAACAATTTCTCGGCGCGGTGACGAAACAAGGAGAGTAGAACGTCACAGCGAATTTCTGTTATGTGAACCGGTGACGCCCGGTCGTGGCGCCTCCCGCCCGGCCATGAGCGCTTCGACGACTTCAGGGGCACGGCCGGCAGGCACCAGAGGAGAGTGGTACCGACGAGGGGCGGCCCGGCGACGGGACGTCCGACAACGCGGGCGACCGGTCGCCGTGCGCCCGGGCACCCGCCACGACGGCCAGGAGACAGCTCGGACGCATTCGCCCGGGACGCCGCACGCAAGGTCCGTACTCCCCATCCGGTCCACCGCGGCAGGTGCCGGGCTCTCCCCGGAAACCGCAGCGACAGGGAGGCGACCGGGAAGGGTCGGGTGGCGTCCCGCCCGGACCGTAGGACACAGTGTCCGAGCCGCCGAGCGTCCCGTCTTGCGCTTCCCCGGAGCGAGGCGTATGTTAGCGCTCACATTGATGAACCCCCATGGATGGCGTACGCCACCCGACGTGGCTCTGGCCTGGTCCACGGGAGCGGCCTCGGCCCGAGTGGTACGGGGCGGCAGCTCACCCGGACCTCCGGAACCCGCCGGGTGGGGAAGTTCGACCGGCCTCACACCCCGGACGTGTCGCCGTCCGCCCCCGTAGATCGTTGGAGGCCCGATGCAGGCACGTACGAGACTGTTGGCCGTCCTGACCACAGCCCTGGTGGCGGTGGGGGTGGCCGTTGCCGAACCCATCGTCTCGCCGCGCCCGGCACAGGCGTTGAACAACGGCGTGGCCCGGACTCCCCCGATGGGTTGGAACAGCTGGAACACGTTCGGCTGCAACATCAACGAGACGCTGATCCGGCAGGTGGCCGATGCCATCGTCAGCTCCGGCATGCGAGACCTGGGCTACAAGTACGTCGTGGTCGACGACTGCTGGATGAACCCGACCCGGGACGCGCAGGGCAACCTGCAGGCCAATCCGTCCCGGTTCCCGAGCGGGATGAAGGCACTGGGTGACTACCTGCACGCCAGGGGTCTGCTCTTCGGCATCTACCAGGCGCCGCTGGACCGCACCTGCGCCCAGTACTTCGGCTCGTACCCGGGGGCGACCGGCGCCCAGGGGCACGAGGCCCAGGACGCCCGCCAGTTCGCCGCATGGGGCGTGGACTACCTGAAGTACGACTGGTGCTCACCCAGCGGAACGAGCGACGACCAGGTGCGCACCTTCGCCATCATGCGCGACGCGCTGGCCGCCACGGGCCGGCCGATCGTCTACAGCATCAACCCGAACAGCATCCATGCCAAGACCGGGCCCCAGCGCAACTGGGGCGACGTCGCCAACATGTGGCGCACCACCGAGGACATCACCAACGCGTGGGACACCGGTCAGACCAACGGGTACCCGATGGGCATCCAGAACATCGTCAACGTCACCGTCCCGCTGGCGCACTACGCCGGGCCGGGTGCCTTCAACGACCCGGACATGATGGAGGTCGGCCGGGGCGGCATGAACGACACAGAGATGCACAGCCACTTCGCGCTGTGGGCGATGATGGCGTCTCCGCTGATCGCCGGCAACGACGTGCGGAGCATGAGCTCGATCACCCAGGCCATCATGAAGAACCAGAACCTCATCGCGATCAACCAGGACCCGCTGGCCGTACAGGCGACCCAGGTGTCCTTCGACGGAACCCGGCGGGTACTGGCCAAGCGCCTGTCCAACGGTGACGTCGCGGTGGCCCTGTTCAACCAGGGCGGCTCCACCACGACGATCTCCACGACCGCCGCGGCGATCGGCAAGACCGGCAGCTCGTTCACGCTGCGTGACACCTGGACCAACGCCACCGCCAGCAGCACCGGTACGATCTCGGCCAGCGTTCCGGCGCACGGCACGGTGGTGTACCGGGTCAGTGGCGGTGGCGTCACCAACCCGCCGTCGACGTTCCGGCTGCGCGGCGAGTCCAGTGGCCGATGCCTGGACCTCGACAACAGCAACACGGCCAACGGCACCGGCACGCTGATCTGGGACTGCCACAGTGGGGCCAACCAGCAGTTCACCCAGTCCGGCCAGACCCTCCAACTGCTCGGCAAGTGCCTGGACATCCCGACGAACGCCACCACCGGCACCCGGGTACAGATCTGGGACTGCAACGGCGGCACCAACCAGCAGTGGGTCCTGAACGGCAACGGCACCATCAGCAGCGTCCGGTCCCCCACGCTCTGCCTGGACGTCAACAACGCCGGTACCACCAACGGCACCCCCGTCATCGTCTGGTCCTGCCACGGCGGGACCAACCAACGCTGGGCCCGGGCATGACGTCGCCGAACGGCACGGACCACCGGACCGCGCGACGCCGCCCCGCCGGCGGCTCCCACCCCACCTCGTCCTGCCCGCCGTCTGGAGGATCAGCATGATCGCCCGTACCCGTCCCGACGGGTCCCGACTTCGGATGTTCACGGTCTGCGGAACCGCCGCGCTCGCCGCAGCCCTCGTCGTGTCGTTGGTGCCCAATCTCGCCCGCGCCGCCGAGAGCACCCTCGGCGCGGCGGCAGCCCAGTCCGGCCGCTACTTCGGCACCGCCGTGGCCGCGAACAAGCTCAGCGACAGCGCGTACACCACGATCCTGAACCGCGAGTTCAACCAGGTCACGGCCGAGAACGAAATGAAGATCGACGCGACCGAGCCGCAGCAGAACCAGTTCACGTTCACCAACGCGGACCGGATCGTCAACCACGCGACCAGCCGCGGCTGGAAGGTCCGCGGCCACACCCTCGCCTGGCACTCCCAGCAGCCCGGCTGGATGCAGAGCATGAGCGGCACCGCGCTGCGCTCCGCGATGCTCAACCACGTCACCCGGGTCGCCACCTACTACCGGGGCAAAATCGACTCCTGGGACGTGGTGAACGAGGCGTTCGCCGACGGCAACGGCGGCGGCCGCCGTGACTCCAATCTGCAACGCACCGGGAACGACTGGATCGAGGCCGCGTTCCGCGCCGCCGACGCCGCCGACCCCAACGCCAAACTCTGCTACAACGACTACAACACCGACAACTGGACCTGGGACAAGACCCAGGCCGTCTACCGCATGGTCCAGGACTTCAAGCAGCGCGGCGTGCCGATCGACTGCGTCGGCTTCCAGTCGCACTTCAACAGCGGCTCGCCGTACCCCAGCAACTACCGCACCACACTGTCCAGCTTCGCCGCCCTCGGCGTCGACGTACAGATCACCGAACTGGACATCGA